>JAXMAT010000009.1:0-111092 GCA_046350235.1 Gemmataceae bacterium
ATCTGGTGCAGTATTTTCAGGAAGCCCTCGCGGGCCGCGGTAAGGTGCTGGCAGCGGATGCGTCGGCAGAAGCGTCAGCGCTGCAGGAAGCAGACGAAGCGATCGAACTGCCTCGCGTCGAAGATCCCGCGTATGCCGACACGCTGATCGAGGTGTGTCGGGCGAACGCCGTCCGGCTGTTGGTGTCGCTCAATGATTTCGAACTCTCGGTATTGGCCTCGCATCGTTCGCGATTCGCGGAAGTGGATACGCTCGCCGTGGTTTCGTCGCCTGAAGTGCTTGCCTTATGTGCAGACAAGTGGGAACACGCGACCTGGCTGCAGGAGCGAAGCATCGCGACGCCGCGATCATGGCTGACGGTGGAGGCGGCGCGAAGCGACGCGACGGCAGGTACGTCGCTTATCGTCAAGCCACGCTGGGGCTCAGGTTCCTTTTCGCTTGAACGAACCGGACTCGCGGACTTGAATCTGGCACTCCAACTCGTTCAGGCCCGTGTTTCGCAGATTCCTGCCACATTTCAGCCCCCAAACAGCACGCGGACGGTGATCATTCAAGAAGTCGTCCGTGGCCGTGAGTATGGCCTCGACATCGTCAACGACTTGGATGGCAAGTACGTGACGACGTTCGTGAAACGCAAGCTCGCGATGCGGAGCGGCGAAACGGATCGGGCGACTGTCGTTCGTCATCCGCGGTTGGAAAAACTCGGCGAAACGATCGGGACCTCGCTGCGGCATGTCGGCAATCTGGATTGCGACGTGATCGAAAACGACGCCGGGTTGCACGTGCTTGACCTCAACCCCCGCTTCGGCGGCGGCTATCCTTTTTCGCACCTCGCCGGCGCCAACCTTCCCGCCGCGATCATCGCGTGGGCCGAGGGCGAAACGCCCGACCCGGCCTGGCTGCGCGTTTCCCCCGGCATCGCCGCCGCAAAATGCGATCGCTTGGTGCCGCTGCGTGCCGCATCGGCGTGATTTCAAGAGTCGCACACGTAGCAAGCGGATATGGGTGGCACCGAGCAATCCGCTTACTACGTGCGCGGCTCCTTCGATAACGCGAGGTTGCAATCGCTATTGTCTGCTTCGCAGGCCCAATTCCCCGGATCGGAAAAATCGCTAGGCGCGTCGCCGGTGGATTTGGCCTGTCCTTTTGTCGCAAATCCGCACTGCCTGCACCCTTCGACTTGCCTTGCATTCAAGGCTGGACGATTTACAATTCGATAAGAGAGGACAGGCAAAATAGATGGCCTGTTCCGGTCCTTTCTGATGCTGCACGCCGCTGACTTCGCGCCGCACTCTTGATTATCGATGGGCGGATTCCGTCATGGTTCAGGGCTATTTCACGCTTCCCGAAGCCGCGCAGCCGCATGAGGCTCGCTCCCGATGAACTGCGTCGCATGGCTCAACGCAACCAGATCCGCTCTTTCCAAGATCGCGGCACGCTCAACTTCCGCATTCAAGACATCCAAGGAACTCGCCCGCCAGCGTGGTCTCACGAGCGACCCCGATTTGGTGCTGGGCGAGCCGCCGACTCCGAAGTCGAGTAGCCACGCCGCGCGTCGCTCCTCCGAAGAGCGGCCCTCGCAGCGGTCCAAAGACGCCTCCCAAAACGCCGCAGCCCAGTTCCGCATCGCGCCGGCACAGGCCAGATGTTTTCGATTTCCAGTTCGATTCGGAAGACAGCGTGACTTCTTCAGCGCGAAGTCCTCGATGCGGGCCTGGAATCCAACGGGCAGCAAGCGAATTCCCCAAGAAGCGGCGGCTTCCCCGCGGCAGTGCCGTCCCGAAAAGCAGCACGGCGCCCAAAGGCGGAACAGCGGCGAAGAACGCCGTCCGTGGCGCTCTCGCAGCGGTGCCACTCCGCGAACCGGTGAAGGCGGCAGCGACAGCGATGTGAAACTCGTCGCCGACGGCAGTGATCTCGGCTTCAGCGTCGAGTAGTGCCGCCACGCCTCGCGTCACCGGCGGCACCACAGCGGCGTGCGCACGCCTTGGCGAATCCGGCCCTCGCAAATCCAAACTCGGCGGCAGTCGTCCCTCTCAGCTGGGAGCCAATTCGCCCAAGGCGAAATCGCAAGGGACGCCCGCAACCCGTCGATAGCGGTATTCGCCTCGTTCCCATGGGCAGCGACGAAGGGGCCCTCGGTGCGAGCGAACGACGGATCCCGCTGGGAGCCATGCCAGACGTCTCCGCAAGCGACAGCGACATGCGTCTGGAACATGCGGCAAGAACCGCCTCGAGCAGAAAGAGTACGATGTTGCCCACGGAAGAAATCGTCTCGATGAAGAAATCACCGGCAAGAAGCCGCGGTGGCAGCGGGGACGAGACGCAGCTCAAACCGAAATCGCAGGTGAAGCTGACGCCCCCAATTCCCCGTTCGAGCTTTCCGAGCACGATTTCGATGAACAAGCAGTTCGCAGGCGAAGTCGAAGACGCACGAGGACAGCAGCGATTTCGACCTGACCCCTGCGGGAGGCGACGAGGATTTCGGCCTCGATCTCTCCGAAGATGCTCTCGGCGGCGAACCTGGCGTGCTCAGCGGTTGCCGGCGGCGTGAATCTTGCGACCCGGTGATAGCGGCATTTCCCTCGAAGAAGGCATCGAAGACCTCGATTTGAGCCTTGAGGTGGCCGACGATTCCGCAGCGGCCCCGGGACGGCAGCGATTTCGAACTAAGCCTCGCGGACCCTTCCGAAGAGCAAATGGAAGCGGCTGAATCCAGCCGAATTCGAGCTGAGCCTTGACGACGGCGTCGTCACGGAGAACGGTTCGGATGGCAAATTCCAGTTGAGTCTCGACGAAGCCGAGCCGGGCGACGCTTCCGATAGCGAATTCGAACTGACGCTGGACGACAGCAGCGGCGAGATGGCTGCCGCAACGCCCCAGGTAAAGGCCTCCGGCAAGGACATTTCAGCGGTCTGGGCTCGTTTCGCTCGACGACTCCGGTTCGGAAGTCGCCGAACTTGATGGCGACAGCAGCGACTTCGGACTGGCGGCTCGATTCGGAAGTGATCTCCGAAGACGAATCGGGAAGCGAAGTGGAGTTGCTCTGGATGAGGAAGAGGGCGATCGACGAAGGAGCCCAGACCCTCGCGACTGCCGACTTCGATGTTCCCGAGGAAGGCGAAGCCAGCGATTTCGGCGAACTTGACGTCGAAGCCGATTCACCGAGCCGACGCTGGAAAGCGGGCCGAGGAAGAAGTCGACGTGAAGTTCAAGTCGTCGAAGAAATCTTGAAGCTGATCCAGCCCGCGCCCGTGGGGCGCACCGTGCCCGTCGTGCTGATGCTCCCATGCGTGATCGTGATGTTCCTGGTTGGCATCATGGGTTTCGAGATGGTGCAAAGCAGCAACGGCTTCCGCCAAACTGGATTCCTCCACCCGCGCTTCGCAGGGCTTATGGGGATGGAACCGAAGAAGTAGGGACCGAGGAAGCCAGACCGGAGCAATAGGATCGGGAATCGATCTAACCAAAGCATATGTCTCGTGCCTTGGTCGGTCGGATCTTCATTCTCCGATCTGAATTCCTGTTGCTCCTTCGCAATTCGCCTGGCGGCACAGTCCTACAATCGCCTGCATGAGTTCACTGCAAGGCAAGGTTGTCCTGATCACGGGCGGATCATCCGGCATCGGACGGGCCACCGGCGAGCGGCTCGCTTCGATGGGCTGTCACGTCGCCCTGTTGGGCCGCAATCGCGACGCATTTGAATGAGGCGGTTCAAGCCGTCGAATCGCATGGCATGCAAGGTTTGGCGACGCCTGCCGACGTGACCGATTCCCATCAGGTCCAAAACCGCCGTCCAGTCCGCAGTTGCGAAATTCGGCAGGCTCGACATCCTTATCTGCTCCGCCGGCAACATAACTCGTGCGGGCTTACTTCGAGCGATCGAATCTCGAAGCCTGCGAACAAGTGATGCGCGTCAATTTCTTCGGAACCATCTTCGCCACCTGGCACGCCATCCCGCACATCAAGAAAACGCGGCTCGCTCGTCGCCATCAGCAATTCTCACCGGCAAACGCGGCATCCCGTCCTACGCTCCTCTACGGCGCCCAGCAAATTTCGCGGTGACGGGGCTTTACGAAGCTCTGCGTGTGGAATTGCGGCGACAATGTGCATGTTGGCGTCGTCTCGCGCCTTCGTCGACACGCCGTTGAGGTCGAATGTGTTAGGGCCAAACGGCAAGCCGTGGGATACGCCCCCTGATCCGCCGTTCCGCGTTTGGCCTGTCGAGAAGTGCGTGGATCGCGTGATTCGCCTCATTGTGCGCCCGCAAACGCGAGGCGTTGCTGCCGGGATTCGCCGGCATGTTGCTTGGATTCGACAAGTTGACCAACGATTTCGTCGGCGACCGAATGCTGGCTCGTCGATTCCCTCCGGAAAGAGTTGAACGGGGTCGAAAAGTTGACCAGGGTGTCGCGTCATTGTAGAATGCTAATGAGATTCGGTCTCACTTTCATCCCGCCTATGAGACCTCGGGCATGAACTCCTCCTTCGACGATTCGTGCAGCGGCTGCCCTAACCGTGTTGTTTGCCGTTGCCTCCAAGTGACGGAAGACCAGATCGTGGACGCGATCGAGAGCGGCGATCTCAACACTGTCCGCGAAGTCCGCAAAGCGACCGGCGCGGGCGCTGGCTGTATGTGTTGCCACAGCGAGATCAAGCGCATGCTCTCGCAGCGCCAATCGCTCGTTGTTGTCTAAATCCGATTCGATGCATTCGATGCGAGTTCAAGCCGCAGACGATGGTCTGCGGCTTTTTCGTGGGCTTGCGAGCGTCCTATCGGTCGCGTGCCATGCCTAGCGAGGGAGTGGTCTCGAACGTTTGGCGTGACCACCGCGTGACCACTGGATTTGCGCCGTCGATAATTCGGTTACCGTGCCGGTCTCCGCCGTCATGCTTTCGCGGTGTTGAATCCCACGCTCGACGAAAACTCTGCTGCCGACCTGCTCACGCAAACCCGCGAACGTGTTCCTGCGTTGGATGCAGCATTGCGATCGGCTCAAGAGCTGGCCAATATGTTCCGGCGCCGAACGACGAAACCGCTGGAGGATTGGCTCCAACAGGCAAGCCAGTCGGAGATCGGAGAGCTGAAATCGTTCGCCAGGGGATTGAAATCCGACGCTGCCGCAGTCCAGTCAGCGATGACGGAAGATTGGAGCAACGGACCGGTGGAGGGGCATGTGAACCGACTGAAGTTCATCAAACGCTCGATGTACGGACGAGCAAAACTCGATCTGCTTCGTGCACGAGTGTGCAACACGAACTGAACTGCGACAAAGATGAAACGTTGAGGAAAGCACGCGCCTACTATCCATCACCGACTCTGCGGGAGAGCCTGCTTGCCGACGACAGTTCGCGCAGTCGCTCCAGGCCCACCGGCGGATCGGACTTCCAGGGGATCAGCGCCACACGCTCGGCGTGGCGGTCGACGACTTCGCGCAGGAACGGTGCTTCCTGCACTAGGCGGGAACGCAGGACCGGATCGGCCACCTTCAGCGGAGTCAGGCTCTGGTTGATCACCCAGGCAAACGGTTCGATCCCGGCGCGGTGCAGGTCTTCTTGCAGCTTGGCCGCTTCGTGCACGGGGGTCGCTTCCGGCAAGGCAACCAACAGCACGTGGGTAAGGCCCTTGTCGCGGAGACGCGGCAGCAGCAGTTCGACTTCTGCGGGCATTCCGCTCGCCTGCCTCGTCACTTCGCGGTGGTAGGCGAGGGCCGCGTCAAGCAGCAGGATGGTGTGTCCGGTCGGGGCGGTGTCGAGCACCACAAAGCCGTTTTTGCCCTTTTCGACGGTGCGAGCGAACGCCCGAAAGACGGCGATCTCTTCCGTGCACGGCGAGCGGAGATCCTCTTCGAGGAGGGCCTTCCCCTGGGCGTCGAGATTTGCGCCCGCGGTGCGCAGGACCTCAGCGGAGTATGCAGCCGTCTCTTGCACCGGATCGATGCGCGAGATCTGCAAGTTGGGCAGTCCGCCTTCGAGGGTGGCAGCGAGATGCGCCGCCGGGTCGGTAGTGGAAAGATCGACCGGAAAACCTCGGTCCGCAAGCGCGACGGCAATGGCAGCTGCCACGGTGGTCTTGCCCACACCCCCCTTGCCCATGATGAGGATGACGCCTCGTCCGGCCGCGGCCATCTCGTCGATCAAACGCGAAAGCGGCGGCAGTTGATCATGAAACACCTCGTCGGGCTTCACGTCTGCCCGGAAAATGTTGCCCACCTTTCGCAGCGCGTCGGCCCCGAGCAAACTTCGCGGCGCCAGCGGCAATTCCGTCCGCGGCAGGTCCGTTAATCCGATCGGCAGGTTTCTCAATGCGCTGTGGCCGCGTGCTTCCATCGCATCGGCAATCGGATCACCGTTCGTGGTTGCCGTGAACACGCCGTTGATGACGAGATGCTGATTGCGTACGCCCAGGTGGGCCAACTCGGCCCTGGTCCGGTCGGCCTCCCGAAGTGCCGCAGGCTCAGGACGCGCAACCAGCACCAAGGTCGTCGTAGCGGGATCGGCCAGGGCGCGGACGGTGGCCTTGTAGAGTTGCTGTTGCGATTGAAGTCCCGCGAGCGGACCGAGACACGATGTTCCGGTGGTGCTGCTCGACATGAACCCATCCCAGGCGCTAGGTAACGACAAAAGCCGCAGCGTGTGTCCGGTGGGAGCCGTGTCGAAGATCACATGGTCGAATGCGGAGGTCGCCTCCGAATCGCCCAGCAGTCGTGCGAACTCGTCGAAAGCGGCGATTTCCAGGGTGCAGGATCCCGAGAATTGTTCCTCCATGCTTGCCACGGCTGCGTCGGGGAGCACGCCGCGGAACGGGGCGACCATGCGCTCGCGATACGCGTGGGCGGCCGTTTCCGGCTCGACGTTCAGCGCCCAAAGGTTCGTCACCCCAGGGACAGCAGTCGGTCGAGGGCCGAGGCGGACGGCGAGCACCTCATCGAGATTGCTCGCCGGGTCGGTGCTGACGAGCAGCACGCGTTTGCCGCGATCCGCGAGCGCGATCGCGGCGGCGCACGCCAGGGAGGTCTTGCCGACCCCGCCCTTGCCGGTGAAGAACAGGGTTCGTGTGGGGTGGTTCAGAAATTCCATGACCTACCGTCCCTTCAAGAGCAGCAGGAAGGAGAGCAGCAGCCCTTGCTGGCTTGGACCGCCTCCGGCTCTCCTTCGACGCCGCACCATGCCGCGAGTTGCTCGCGGCTCGGATACGTTCCCTGGCTTACGATCGTTCCGTCGATCCGGATCAGAGGCAGGCTGTGGACTTGGCCAACTTGCAACGCTTCCCTCACGTCCGCGTCGCGGGTGAACGCGGCCGGTTCGTGGGCGAGGTTGTAGCGTTGCACGGCGACGCCTCGCTGCTTGAGCCAAGCGAGATCCGCGGCGAAATGGACCAGCGCCGGGTCCACGCTCGGGCCGCAGATTCCCGTCGAACAGCACATCGGGCGGTCGAACACTTCGAGCGTTTTCATGGCATGTCCTCCAAAGGGCTCTTCCGGTGAAGCGCCCGATCCGCGCTTGAGCGCGTACGCCTGGACGCTGGCCGCGTCCTCAATTCCGTCGTAAACACCTGCGTCAGTCCTCTTTAACGTTTATCGTCGATTAACGATCACAAGAAAAAAACTCACAGGTTCGCTACCAGTTCCTTGAGTCGAGCAAAGCCGTTTCGGTTCACGCAGTAGCAGACTTTGGGGCCATCGATCTCTCCTTGCACGACGCCAGCTTGCTTAAGTATTTTTAGGTGTTGCGACACTGTGGACTGAGCCAACGGCATCGCCTCGACCAGTTCACCGCACACGCAGCTCGTGCGGGCGAGCAGAATGGAAAGAATCTGGACGCGGGCCGGGTGCGCGATGGCCCAGGCTAACTTTGCCAATTCTTCGGGGGAAACCTGCGGGGCGCTGCTCGCCCGCCCAGCGGGGCAGTCCGGTTCGCAGCAGGGCTTCTCTTTCGCTGGCACGACAGCTCCTTATCGTTGATCTACGATTAGCGATAACCGCCAGGCCAAGAAAGTCAAGGCGATGAAGTCAATACTCGTGGTTTGCTCCCGCCGAGCGTATGCGTTGGTTATGCAACGAGCACAAACCGCAGCCAGATGGCGGAAACACTCGCTCGCGTCCAAGGGACCGGAATGGTCGAGACTTTCTGCGCCGGATCTCGCCTGTTGGGGCGGGTGAATTCTAAGGTTGTCGAACCCATGAAGGAGGTCGGCTACGGTATGACGGCGCATTGTTCGAAGGACTCGGTGCTTTCGCACGGAAAGGAGGTGGATGACGCCGTCACCATGGGCTGCGGCGGCGAGTGCCCGCTGGTCCTGGCGCGATGGCGGGAGGACTGGCAGATCCCCGGTCCCAGGGATGAAGCCTGTCCACTTCCGAGGCGTCCGTGATCTGACCGAGGACAGGGTGAAAGCATGAATCCATTCGCTGTGACGGGCAACGTCGCTAGCACGTTTCGATCCGCCACACCGCGGTTGCTTGTGCGATGTCCATATGGCTGCTTCTGGTTCATCGGCTGCAGCCGGTTCGGACGATGACACGCAAGCGCGGTAGCTCTCGTGGCGGCTCTCACTTCGGCCGCATAGGGTGCCAGACAGCGGCATCGTGCCAACTTCCGCCAAGGTCGTAGCGAGCATTGTCGACGAGGTCCCGTGGGAAAGCCACGGTGGAATGGACGACCCTGGGATCGAAGATCTTGGCGACCGTGCCCGCGGCAACGGCTAGCTCCGAGCAGATCCATCGGTCGCGATCCAGAATCGTCTTTCCCTTCCCCATGTCGACTTTAGCGCCTCGCTCACGAAACGGAGTTCCTTGCAACAAAAGCCTGCCGACGGCGTAGCCCTTACCTTCTTGGGCAACAGCAAACTCCGTCAACGCTTTCGAGTCCTCCTCGGCGAGCATCTTCCTGCAGCGGCGAATCCGGATCAGCCCCTTGAAGTCTTTCTGGAATTGCGGCAGACGCTTGTCGATGTCGAGCAGCTTCACTCGAATCGAATCGTCCGGCCCTGCTTCGAGCACCGCCAGCTTGCCATCACGCTTCTTGACAACGATGCCCATGTGCAACGGCGAGCCCGTGCCGGCGTAAGCGAACAACGCCGACCAGACGGGATGGTGATCGTCGTAGAAAACCAAATCGCCTTCCCGTGGCTCGTAGGCGAGGATTTCGTCTTCAACGGCAGCCTTGGCGAATTTGCGTTCGATTTTGAGGAAGCCCACTTCGTCCGCACGTGCCGTTTGTAGCGCCGTAAGCGAAGCCAGAACGGCGAGAAGAGTCCGTAGCCGTAACATCGCCGACTCCTTTCGAGAAGCGACCGCGATACGATATTTTACGTCGACAGGTTGTTGCGGCGTCCACTTCGCGATTGCTGCCAAGGTCGGTCTTCCATCCGCGGCGATCACCTATGAAAGTCGTCCTCGCCGAGAAGCCGTCGGTCGCCCGCGAACTCGCCGCTTTCCTGCGTGCCTCCGCACGCCACGAAGGCTACTTCGAGGGTCAGGGCTACCAAGTGACCTGGGCGCTGGGGCACCTCGCCACGCTCAAGGAGCCCGAGGATTACGACCCGGCTCTCAAACGATGGTCGCTTTCCACCCTCCCCTTCGTCCCCGATCAATTCGGCGTCAAGCTCCTCGATGAAAAGGGGAGCGGCCAGCAATTCGCGGTCATCAAGCGTCTGTTCCGTGCTGCCGACGAAATTGTTTGTGCGACCGACGCCGGGCGCGAAGGCGAGCTTATTTTCCGCTACATTCAGGAGCTCGCCGGCGCGACCGGCAAACCGGCCAGGCGGCTATGGCTCAACTCGCTGACCGAGGCCGCGATCCGCGACGCCTTCGGCCGGCTGCGGCCGCTCTCGGAATACGACGCCCTTTATGACGCCGCCCGCTGTCGCAGCCAGGCCGACTGGGTTGTTGGGCTCAACGCCACCCGCTTCTATACCGTCCGCCATCGCAACGCCGGCGGGCTACTCTGGAGCGTCGGCCGAGTGCAGACGCCCGTCTTGGCCTTGGTGGTCCGCCGGGACGACGAGATCCGCGGCTTCAAACCCGAGCCCTTTTGGGAACTTATCACCCTCTACCGCCGCGTCACGTTCAAGTTCACCGGCGACCGCTTGAAACGCGAGGAGGATGCGAACGCGCTGCTGGAGCGTGTGAAGAATCATCCATTCGTAGTCCGTACGGTGGAGCGCAAGGAGGAGCGGGAGCTGCCGCCGCAGCTCTACGACCTGACCGAACTGCAGCGCGACATGAATCGTCGCCGCGGGCTGTCGGCCGACGCCACGCTGAAGGCCGCCCAGGCCCTGTATGAGGCCAAGCTGATCACTTATCCGCGGACCGACTCGCGGTACGTGACAACCGACATGAAGGGACAAATCCCTGGTATCCTCGCCGACCTTCACGCACAACATCCCGACGCGGTCGGCCGCCTTGACCTGAAGGCGCTCGCCTTCACGGGACGGATCGTCGATAACGCGAAGGTTCGAGATCACCACGCAATCATCCCGACCGGGAAGACGCCCGGCGACCTCCCGCCGCCCCAGCGAGCGGTCTACGACGCTGTCGTCCTTCGCCTGATTGCTGTGTTCTACCCTGCCTGCGTCAAGGAGGTCACAAGCGTTTCGGGAGATGCCCATGCGACGCCGTTCCGAGCACGGGGAGTGCGGGTCGTCGAACCAGGGTGGACCATGCTCTACCCTCCACGAGAGGATGCCAAGAAGCCGGACGAGCAATCCTTACCGGAGTTTCGCCCAGGAGAGTCCGGCCCGCATGAGCCGTCCGTAAAGAAGGGCGAAACGACGCCTCCCAAGCCCTACACCGAAGCGACACTGCTCAGTGCAATGGAGACGGCCGGCAAGCTGGTCGACGACGAGGAGTTGAAAGAGGCGCTCAAGGCGAAGGGGCTGGGCACGCCCGCGACCCGAGCGGCCACGATCGAAACGCTTCTGACGCGAGGATACATTGCTAGGGACGGCAAAGCGGTAGTCTCCACAGACGCGGGCCGCTACTTGATTGCTCTTGTTCGGAACCGGGGACTCAAAAGCGCGGAACTGACGGGCGAATGGGAGGCCCGGTTGCGCGAGATCGAGCAGGGCCGACTGGACCCGTCGCACTTCATGGCGGACATCGCCCGCTTCACGGGCGGCATCGTTCGCGGCGCCGACACGGATGGGATCGACGAAACCAAGTTAGGCGACTGCCCCCGCTGCGGCCGCCCAGTCATGGAAGGAACGCGCGGCTTCGGGTGCTCCGGGTGGAAGGACGGCTGCTCGTTCGTGCTCTGGAAGGAGTACAAGGGCGGACGCATCGACGCCAGTCACGCCCGCGAACTGCTGCAGCGGCGCGTGCTCTTTCACCCGCCAGCGTTCGAGGGCTCGGCCGGGGTGATTTTGACCCTATCGGACGCGGGGGCGCTCTTGGAGGTCCGCACGCCGCAGGCGCGCCATCGGCTGCCGCAGGCACGAACGCCGCGGTCGGGCAAACGAAAAACCGCCACGACACCACGTCGCAAGCCGTCCTCGGAGGAAGGCGCCGCGCCTCGGCGGAAAAGGCCTGCGGCCAAAGCTGGGCGCCTCAAGCGGCGCGCGACAAGCAAGGGTACGAAGGGCCTTGGCGTGTGTCCGCTCTGCGGGGCGGCGGTCGTCGAGCAGGACCAGTCGTTCGGTTGCAGCGGCTGGCGGGAAGGGTGCAAATTCACGATCTGGAAAGCGATCGCGGGCAAGAAGATCAGCGCGAAAATGGCCCAAACGCTCTTGAGCCGGGGTCGAACTTCCTTGCTCAAAGGGTTCAAATCGAAGGCGGGAAAGCCGTTCGACGCCCATCTGAAATTGGAGGCAGGGGTTGTCCGCTTCGAGTTCGGTACCTGAGCTCAGGCCGTAGCTCCGCTGCCTGCTTCTCCACCTAGGCCGGAGCTGACGTCGATCAGCGATGCCATAAAGATTGCGGCTGATCGCCACGGAGACATTCTGGAAATCTGGGAGGACGCATGGCGATCAGCCAAGGGCTCCCTTTTCGCGGGAAGGAAACGTCTCTGGGAGACGCTTGAGGCCATTGCGAAGGTCGGTCGAAACTATTCTGCCGCCTTGAGCAAAGGGCAGTCTTTGGGCCCCTTGGATCAGGTTTTCCGGCAGAAGATCCCCTTCAAGTACGCCCACTGCGAAAGCGAAATGACGATGGCGAAGTACGGCGGCGAGCGACGCTTTCGCGATGGCGCTGGGTGGCGGCGGCAATTGTCTTCAGGTGTCTTCGATTTCGATGACGCCAGCCGCAAGGTCGTCATCGCTTACTGCGGCCAACATCTCTCTCACTTCCGGCAGGCATAAGTCGCCGTTTCCTGGCGGGCTCTCAACAAGTTGCCGGCCATTCATTCGCGAAATCCTCGAATCCTAACATGGCTCGACGCGTGATCAAGAAACGGCAGCAACACGTGCCACAGCCACTGACCCTAACCGGCGCCCTCGCTTGGGCGGATGCGCACCATAGGCAATTCGGCGCATGACCCATGAAATCTTCGGGCCGCATTCGATGCGAACCAAGCGAGAAGTGGCGAACATTAACGCCCATCTCATCCGAGGCGGCCGCGGCTTGCCTGGCGGGATCACGCTCGCCAAACTTTTGGAACGAGAGCGCGGAGTCAACAACCTCAAGAATCGACCTCGCCTCACGCTTGGGCGGATCCTCGATTGGGCAGACGAGCACTTCGAACGAACCGGCTCCTGGCCAATTCAACGCGAAGGTCCTGATACGGAATCGCCGACCGAGACCTGGCGAGGCATCGACGCTGCCTTGAGAGCCGGCGGTCGAGGGCTTCTCGGCGGAGCTTCGTTGGCTGCGCTGCTCACTCGCAAACGTGGTGTGGTGATCGGCGCCGAAAGCAGTTTTCGGTCCGTACTCCCGCTCGTCTCACGAAGCGTCGGCTCTGGAGCGAGTTATCGAGGTATTTCTGGCGTTGTGTCTTGCTACGACAGCTATGATGAGCGGGTCGCTAATGCTGGTCGAATCCTGGTATCGGCCCCTTTGTCCGAAAACGAGGACCGGTTTCCTTGTTACGTTTCCTGTGCGACGTACGAAGCTCCAAAGGGGGCGTGACGCGCCGCGAATGGTTGCGTCTGGGCGGACTGTCGGGGCTTGGCGCTCTGGCCGCCGGGTCGTCGCGTGCCGCGGGGTCGGGAACGAACATCCCGGGTTTCGGTCGAGCCAAATCGGTGTTGCTGCTCTTCACCGGCGGCGGCGTCAGCCAACTCGACACGTTCGATCCCAAGCCGGACGCTCCCGAAGAAATTCGTGGCGATTTTCGCACGATTCAGACTGCGACGGCGGGCGTGCGTTTCGCGGAGCACCTGCCTCGGTTGGCACGCCTTTCCGATCGTTACGCCGTCATCCGCAGCATGTCGCACGACGACGTCGATCATGGCTCGGCCTGCTATCTGGCGTTGACGGGCCAGTTTCATGCGCGGCGCTCCTCCAATCCACGTCCCTCCCCGAATGATTTTCCCACCCACGGCGCCCTCCTTCAACGCGTCCGGCCCGCGACGCATTTTCCGTATAGCGCCCTCCACGTCAACGGCCCTCTCCTTGCACCGCAAGAGCCGAGCGCGGGGCAGTTCGGCGGCTTTCTTGGCCGAGCGCACGAACCGTTGGTGCTGGGCGACGTCACCGATGCAAGACGTGTTCTGCCCGGCCTGGACCCGCTACCCGACTTGCCGCAGGTGCGCCTTTCGTCCCGTCAGTCGCTGCTCGACGCGATCGACCGCGAACTCGCTTCTTGGCAACGCGGTGGGCTCCCCCGAAGTCGGGACCCGCTCTACCGCCAGGCATATGCGTTTCTCGATTCGCCCCGCTATCGGCAAGCGTTTGACTTAGGCCAGGAACCCCAACGCGTTCGCGAACGCTACGGCCTCAACCGCTCGGGTCAGGCGTGTCTCCTGGCTCGCCGGCTCGTCGAGGCAGGCGTGCCGTGGATCACGGTCATGTGGAACCACATGATCCGCGGCCAGGACATGACGCCAACCCCCGAGGACGAATTCGGCTGGGACACTCACAATGACATCTTTCCGACCTTGAAAGATCACCTGTTGCCTCGATTCGACCATAGCTTAAGCGCCTTGCTCGAAGACTTGACGCAGCGCGGGTTGCTGGGCGAAACTCTGGTCGTATGCATGGGGGAATTCGGCCGAGCGCCGACGATCGCGTTGGAGCCTGGATTCGCGGGGAGAATTCCGGGGCGAAAGCACTGGGCTGGGGCCTACTCGGTGCTGGTCGCCGGTGCCGGAGTTGTTGGAGGCAACATCGTCGGCGCGACGAACGCCCAGGCCGGTTATCCCCGAACGCCTCCGTTCAGCCCCTGCGACCTCGCCGCCACGATGTTCGCTTCCCTGGGCATCGACCCAGCGAGCCATTACCACGATCTCGCGGCCCGGCCCTATGTCGTTAGTGCCGGCAATCCGATCCGCGAACTGTATCGGCAGTAGCGGCAGGATTTCAACAATCTCCGTGATGTCCTCCTTTCCCCATAAATGCGTTGAACTCCTTCCCGGGCGGAAGTAGCTTGAGACTCGCCCCCTTGGCAACTTTCGGTCGGCTATGAAGCGATCAAGGAGAAACGCAATGCGTTTGCTGCTGGCGTCGTGCTGTCTGCTGACAGCTTCTGTTCCCGCGAGCGCGGAAAACTGGGCGCGATTTCGAGGCGCCGACGGGCAGGGAATGTCGTCCGAAACCGCACTGCCGATCAAGTGGGGCCCCAAGGAAAATATCGCTTGGAAGTCCAAGGTTCCCGGCGATGGTTGGTCGTCGCCGATCGTTTGGGGGAAGCGAGTCTTTGTCACTTCGACGACCAATGCCGGAAAATCGTGCCATATCCTCGCGTTCGACTCGGAGACGGGAGCGTTGCTGTGGGACCGCGAGGTGTTTCGGCAGCAACCGCCGCACAAACGCCCGGAAAACTCGCACGCGACGCCGACTCCTGCAACCGACGGCGAACGGGTCTACGCGGCCTTCGGCGAAGGAGGAATCGCCGCAGTCACCGTGGCTGGCGAGCCGGCCTGGACGTTCCAGGACGTCAAGTTCCACAGCCACCACGGCCTTAGCGCATCGCCGATCCTCTACAAGGATCTTCTGATTATGCCTTATGACGGAAGCAGCAAGGCCAATGCAGCCGTGGGCTGGCAGAAGCCATGGGACGGAGCCTCGGTAATTGCACTTGATCGTGTGACCGGCGAGCTTCGCTGGAAGACGCCGCGAGGTCTCTCTCGCCTTGCGCACGTGACGCCGATTCTCGTTCAGGTCGCCGGTAAGGACGTTCTCGTGAGTCCGGCCGGCGAAGTCATCCAGGGCTTCGATCCTCTGCAGGGGAAATTGCTCTGGACGGTCCCCGCGATCGGAGAAGGCGTCGCCCCTTCGCCCGCGGCTGGAGACGGCCTCGTGTTCGCGGCGTCCGGCTTCGGCGCCACGGCGCTGCGTGCCGTTCGTCTCGCGGGCAGCTCCGAGGAGGCGACCCGGGAAGTCGTTTGGGAGACCAAAAAAAGCGTGACCACGATCCCATCGCCGATTTACGTCAAACCCCACCTTTACATGGTGACGGAAAAAGGCATCGCCTCCTGCCTGGATGCCGCCACCGGCAAGCAAGTCTGGCAGGAACGTCTTCCCGGCACCTACGGCGCATCACCCGTCTTCGCCGGCGGCAAGCTCTACTTCCTTTCGGAAAGCGGCGAGACGACCGTCGTCGAACCGGGCCAAAAGTTTCAGGTGCTTGCCCAGAACCTGATCGGCGAACGATGCCAGGCGTCGATGGCCGTCTCCAACGGGCGACTCTTCATCCGGAGCCAAGAAAACCTGTTTTGCATTCGGAAGGTCGAGTGAACGGCGCCATACTGTTCCTGCTGCGACGAACGCCTGGAGGTGGCGCTCGATGGGTGCGAGTGAACGGAAAGCTATTGCTCCGATCGTATTCGCTGCTCGACGCATTGCTGCTGCATGATGTCGGTGGATTTGCTGAAAGTTGGCGTTGAATTGGAGGTGCGTTAAGGTCCTTGATCTCGGTCTCTGCAGCCAGCAAACCGCAACGGGTGCGTCCTGCCAGAATCGCAAGATCGCTGGGCGAAAAGCGATCTCTGTGTTTTGCAGGGCCTCAAAGACTGAGTTCTGCCGCTCCGTGCCGTATCTCATCGTGTTATCGAACCACTCCGCTTGAATTGGCACAAGCAGCGGCCCCCCTTACCCTCTGGGGGCCGAATCAATGCTCGACCTATTCCTGCTCCTCTTTCAGAGTCATTGCGAATTGCAAGCTTCCTAAGCCATTGAGAAGCATCACGGGCGACGAGCGGTCAACCAGACCGCCTCGGGTATGTGTCCCGGTTGCCCACACGGCAACGTTCGGCTGGTACACAACCGCATTTCCATCCGACTTCATCACGAGGAATGACCCCGGGCGCCCGTGAGTCCCCGATGCCCAGAGCGCTAGATTCGCCAAATTATCCGGCATGAACGCGGTTGACATGGCTGCGACTCCGATCGACCAACGCCAACCGTCGAAAGCTCGAACCGCGTGCCACCTTGAGGTTTGCCAGTGGTTCTTAGACGAAGTGGAGCACCGTTGCAATGAGGCTACGCGTCTACTGGAACAAAGCCCTCACTCCAAAACGGCCTGGCTTCGAAAGCGACCCGCTCTTTCGTGATGGGATGAGCGAACGCCAACCGCCAGGCGTGCAGATGCAACGGCGCAGCGTCGACATTCATTGTTTGCGTGTCGCCCATTTTTCGTTCGGGCAGATACGCCGGGTCGCCGAGGATCGGCCATCCGAATTCCCAGAGGTGGACGCGAATCTGATTGGTACGGCCCGTGCGTGGCCATACCTCCAGCAGGGCCGTGCCGTCGGGGTCCCGGCGTCGAACGCGAAAATCAGTTCGCGCCGACAGCCCCTCCGCGTCCACGCCGCGACCGCCCAAGACGCCGGCCGTGGCCCGAATCGGCGCCGTCGAGGTGAAGGCATCTTCGGGCGGATGGCCGAGAACACGGGCCAGGTGCTTCACGGTTCCCGCCTCCGGGTGCGGTTGCAGCAGCTTGGCGAAGTGGGCGGTGCGGGCGAAAACGATGAGCCCCGTGGTATTGGCGTCGAGCCGATGGGCGGGCCTCGGCTTGCGCTGTACGTTTGGGCCAGGATGTACGACAGCGTGTTGCGGTTGAAGCGTCCGCTTGGGTGCGTCGGCAACGGCGCTCCGGCTTGTACACGACGATCATCACGCTTCGTCTTCGTGAATCAGGCAGATGTCCGCGTTCACATCCGGTTCGCGCGTATTGGGCAGATGATGCAGGAACAATCGCCGGCATGCACCGTGTGCTCCGGGCCTACGCCTTGCCGGTCGCTGCTCAAGCGGCCCTGGTCGCAAAGCGTTCGCCAATGCTTTCCTTGCGGCAAATGAGGAAAAATACCAGACAGCAAATCCAGCAGGGTCCTGCCGTCGTACGCCGCCGGAGTGTTGACCGGCCGATAGTTGTCGTACGGCTCGCTGCCGGGGAACGACTCGACAGCTCGGTACAGCGCGGCGTTCTTTCAGGGCACGCCGGCGGCGCTTGTTCGTCGGTGGGCACGAAACAAAGAGGGCGACGTTCCCTCGACAAAGCGTGGGTCGCATTGGTCGCCTTCGGTTAGCGGCGTCCAACATACGAAACATTGAGTGTTGGTCGTTTCACGCAGGCAGGGGTCGAGGCCAACGCGTTGGTCGAAGACGAAGCATTCGCCGCGGTAGTGATCGCCTCCGACTTCCTCGAAGTATTTGAGGATGCCGCCGTCGAGCTGATAGACGTGGCGATAACCTTCGAGTTGCATGAACGGTCCGGCCTTCTCGCAACGGATGCCGCCGGTGCAAAACATGACGATCGGCTGATCCTTGAGATTGCCCGGTAGTCGGCGGACCGCGTCAGGAAAATCACGGAAGTGGTGAATTCCCAGGTCGAGCGCGGAATCGAAGGTGCCGAGCTTGACCTCGTAATCGTTGCGAGTGTCGAGCAGGGTGAGAGGCCGGCCTTCGTCGAGCCAGGACTTGAGTTCGCGGGCAGAGATTTTGGGGGCAGGTTGCCGGCTTGGATCGATCGCATCCACGCCGAAGGCAATGATCTCTTTCTTGATTTTGACCAGCATGCGGGAAAAAGGCTGATGATCGCTCGTGCTGAACTTGACCTGCAGATCATCCAGCCCGGGAATGGACCGCAGCTCGGCCAGCAAACGATCCACGGATTCGGCCTCGCCGGCCACAAACAAATTGATCCCTTCGGGCGCGAGAAGGATGGTGCCCTTGAGTTTCCAAAACTTGCAACGCTCGGCGAGGCGTTCGCGCAGGGCCTTGAGGTTATCCAGCGCCGAGAACTTGTACCCGGCAATGTTTCGAATGGCGTGCATAGCTCAGCCTAATCGCCCACTGGACCTACCGACACAATCCACTCTCGAAGAGTCCACTCGCCCAAGCGGACCATTCTCCTTCAGAATCCTGCACAAACTCATACGGCTGGTTCAAAGCCCGTCGTCTTGCCGGCCCGATCGAACCCCGTGTGACGCATGAATTCGGGCACGGCTGGGTTGTCGGCGTTCACGATGCCTCGGGACCCTCGTCGTCAACGTCTCAGGCGAAGACGTGGTGCGCCTGCGCGGCAATAATCCACCCATCCAGGAGTTATGGTATGAGCCCCAAAAGCCCCTTGCCCCGCACCGTCCCTACGTCAGCATCAAGCAGACGCTCCACCGTTCGGCATCGACTTCGGGGATAGTAGACGTGCGTTTTGCCGAAGCTGAGTTCGAAATCTGCCGCTCTATCGTCCCCGAAGACCGAATGCGAATCGGCGTGCTGTGTCGTTGGGGTTGCCGACTCCGCCTTTCGCACCCAAGACGGCACCCGCGGCTGCCCCTACTTTGGCTCCAATCACGGTTCCTGCTCCGGGGCAAAGAAAGGTTCCGACGGTGGCGCCGATCGCGGCCCCGGTCTTCGCTCCCATGACGCCCCCCAGTGCCCCACCCGCCACTTGCCGAAGTTCGTCGCTCATTGCATCCCCTTGGTTGGCTCCCGTCCCACCCGGTCTCGAACGGGCAGGAACAGGAGTGCGAGTCCCATCCGCGGAAGAATCGCATTTGGATGGGCGATGAGTTGTTCGTCGCGGAGGCATCCCGATTTAGAAGCGAGCCGAACGATTCGCGGGTTCTCTTTTGCCGAGAGATTCCGCGCGGCGAGCACCGTAGCCAGTCGCGGTTCGGCGGCAGTCCGCTAGGCCTCGCGGTTCGTTTACGACTCGACGCGTCGGTTGCGTAACGTGCGTTTGGCGGACAGAATTCCAGCTGCATGCGGGCCAATCAGCACTAAAGACTCGAACCGATCGCGGCAGGAGCGTTGATCGACACCCCTCTGCTGATCGAACAGATGGTTGAAGAATTGGATCGCATTACCTAGCAATGAGGATAATATGCAGTCCGTCTCGCCTTCGTGAAGCTGCCGCGGCCATCCTCGCCGCGAGTCGCGAAAATTTCGTTTCGCCGCCGACGACCATTAGCCAGAAAGAAATCATGATGCGATTGACGAAACTTCCCATGGCATTTTTGGGATTGCTGACGCTCGCTACGGGCATCCTGGCGTTTGCCTCGCACGAATCCAAGTCTTCCCCCGCGACGCCCACCGCGTCGTCTGTTGCCCCAGTGATCACGGGGAACGCGGCGCAATTCGTCCGCATCGAACTCCCGGGCGAGAAACGCATTCTCACCCTCGCGGAAGTCGAAGTCATCAGCAACGGCAAAAACATCGCCAGGAGCGGCAAAGCCACTCAGTCAAGCACCAATGGTGCAGCCGTCGCTTCCCGAGCGATCGATGGCAACAAGGACCCCGACTACAACAAGCAAGGTCAAACGCACACTTCGAATGCAGGCGAGAAGAATCCATGGTGGGAACTGGACCTTGGCAAAGTTGCAGACGTCGAAAAGATCGGCATCTGGAACCGCAAAGGCTTCGAAAGCCGACTTGAGGGATTCACGGTGACGCTGCTGGATGCGGAGCGCAAAGTCGCGTTTCGCGTCACCGGGATCGCTGCTCCGGAGGCGATGGAACTCGACGTCAAGACGGGCAAGCTAACCTATCTCGCGTTCGACGGAAAGCTCGGCAAACCCGCTGCCGATGCAGCGAATACGGTGGTCGGCGGCGGCAAATCGCCGGACCCTAAAAAGACCAAGAACCCCAAGCAGGAGGAGCAAGACCCCGCCTTGGCGAACTATCGCGACCCGCTGCCTTTTGCATTCAAAAAAGGCGATGTGGTCGCCATTCTTGGAAACGGCCTGGCTGACCGGATGCAGCACGACGGCTGGCTGGAGACGCATCTGCAAGCCCAATTGGTCGATCAGCATGTCCGCTTCCGCACCATGGCCGCCAGCGGCGACCGGCCGAACGACTACCCTCGCAGTCCGGGACAGATCTCGATGGCCGCCTACCTGCAGAAGGTGCAGCCCACGGTCGTGTTCGCGTTCTTCGGCTACAACGAGTCGTTCGACGGCAAGCCGGCGGAATACAAGCAACGATTGATCGACTTCGTCAAGAAGACTCGCGCCGCCAAGCCCAACGGCAAGGACATCCCGCGCATCGTCCTCTTCAGCCCGATCGCGTTCGAGGACACCCACAATCCCAATCTCCCCGACGGTAAGGCGTACAACGTGCGTCTCGCGGCCTACACCAGGGCGACTGAAGCTGCGGCGAAGGAAGCGGGCGTCGCGTATGTGGACCTGTTTCATCCCTCTCTGGAGCTATTCAACAAGTCCAAGCGTCCGCTCACCATCAACGGCGCCCACCTCTCCGATGAAGGCAATCGACAGTTGGCCGAGGTGATCGCTCGGGAACTGTTCGGAAAGCCGCCGAGCACTTCGGGCTCCTTGGAAAGCCTCCGGCAGGCAGTGCTCGACAAGAGCATGCATTGGTGGAATCGCTACCGTGCCTCGGACGGCAACGACACGTGGGGCAGCCGCGCGGGCCTGAAATTCGTGAACGGCCAAAGCAACGCCGACGTGCTCCTGCATGAACTCGTCATGCTGGACGTGATGACGGCGAACCGCGATGAAGTCGTGTGGGCCCGCGCTGCCGGCAAAGACAAGACCGTAGACGACAAGAATGTTCCTGCCCCCGTGCCGGTCATCTCGAATATCGGCGGCGGCAGCAAAGCTCCAATCCGAACAAGGAAGGCGCCCTAGACTACATCAGCGGCGAAGATGCGATCAAGCGCATGGCGGTCGCGAAGGGATTGAGAATCAAGTTGTTCGCCGACGAAAAACGATTCCCGCAAGATCGCGAATCCGGTGCAACTCCAATTCGACAACAAAGGCCGGCTGTGGGCTGCCGTTTGGCCGACGTATCCGAAATGGGAACCGCTCAAAAAGCAAACCGATGCTTTGGTCATCTTCCATGACGACAACGGCGATGGCGTCGCCGATCGCGTCACCGAGTTCGCTGGCGCAGAACCCCCTGGGTTTCGAGTTCTGGAACGGCGGCGTGATCGTCACCTGCCAATCGGAATTGTTGTTCCTGAAAGACACCGACGGCGATGACGTCGCCGACGTACGAATCATCCTGCTTCAGGGACTGGATTCCTCCGATACGCATCACGGCCAACAATCTCGTCTACGGCCCCGATGGTGGCATCTACTGGCAAAGCGGCGTGTTCATGGTTCACAACCACGAACATCCCTGGGGACCGTCGCTCCAGTCCGGAGCGTCGGCGATGTATCGCTTCGATCCGCGCCGCTTCACGATCTCGATGCACGCCGGGAATTCGCCCAACCCACACGGCATTTCATTCGACTACTGGGGCTACCACTACGCCACCGATGGCACCGGAGGACGCGCTTTCAAGTGCGGCCCGATGGAAATGGCTTCAAGATGCATGAGCTGTTGAAGAAGGAAGTCCGTCCCGTCACCGCCAGCGAAGTGGTCAGCAGCACGCATTTCCCCGAAGCAATGCAAGGGGATTTCCTGATCTGCAACGTCATCGGCTTCTTAGGCATCAAGCACTATCACCTCAAACGCAATCCCGAGACGGGAGTCGTGTGGGGCAAGCCGGCTGGGGACGGGAATTGATCGTCAGCCGCAAGAATGCCGACGGCAGCATGACCACGGACAAGTCGCGTGGCCTGATGATGAGCAGCGACAAAAACTTCCGCCCTTCGGATGCCATCTTCGCGCCGGACGGTTCGCTCTATATCGCCGATTGGCACAACGCCATCATCGGCCATATGCAACACAACATCCGCGACCCCAATCGCGATCACGCTCATGGCCGCATCTACCGGATGACCGCAACCGGCCGGCCCTTGCAGAAGGCCGTTCCAATCGCGGGACAGCCGATTCCTGCGTTGCTGGAAAACCTGAAGTCGCCCGTCGATGGCGTCCGTCACCGTACGCGGATCGAATTGAGCGGTCGCGATTCCAAGGAAGTCATCGCCGCTGCGAAAACATGGCTCAAGCAGTTCGATGCGAAGAAGAAAGAGGATGCACACCATCTTCTCGAGGGACTTTGGCTGCATCAGCAGCACAACGTCAAAGATCTCGCGCTTCTCGATCAAGTACTGAACTCGCCCGAGCCGCATGCCCGGATCGCCGCGAAAACCGTGCAGCATTTTTGGACGAACGTCGAAAAGACCATCCGCGGAGGCAAGATCGCCGAAGGGACGTTCGCTTCGTCGCAGAAGTCCGGCATCCTCAGCGACACTCCGGAACTGACGACGATTCGCGTCGGCACGATTCCCGAAAAGATGATGTACGACGTGAAGGAACTCGTCGTGAAGCCGGGGAAGAAGGTGAAGCTCACCTTCGCCAACTTCGACTTCATGCCTCACAACATCTTGCTGGTCAAACCCGGCAAAGCCGATGACGTCGGCTTGGCAGCAATCAATCTTGGCGCGAGAGGTTTCGATGTCGGATTCGTGCCTGAGAGCAAAGACATCCTTTGGCACAGCTCGCTCGTCGATTACGGCCAAGAGCAAGTGATCGAGTTCGCTGCCCCGAACGCGGAAGGCGCGTACCCGTATATTTGCTCATTCCCAGGGCATCACCGCATGATGCGCGGGACGCTGTTCGTCACCAACGACATCAAGGAGTTCCTTGCGAAGAATCCCCAGAAGGAAATCAAGGTCACCGAATGGAAGCACACCGATTTCGCGACCGACCTCATCCGGGTTGGGAAGCACCGCGACTTCGCAGCCGGCAAGCAACTGTTCTCCACGCTCGGATGCGTTCAATGCCACAAGCTGAACAAGGATGACACCGCCGGAGTGAGCGTGGGGCCGAATATCGACGAGTCGGTCAAGAAGTACAAGGGCAGCGCAAGCGCCTTGCTGCACGAAATTCTTGAACCCTCGCGGAACATCGACGAAAAGTATCGGCAGATCGTCGTGGCGACCGAGGACGGCAAGACCTACACCGGAGTCGTCGCCTCCGAGGAAAAAGGAAAGCTGACTCTGCTGGTCGGGACCCCGCCGAAGAAGGTGGAAATCGACGCGAGATCGATCGACAACCGCGTCGTTTCGCGTGTCTCCATCATGCCGAGCAGTTTGGTGAATACGCTGGACAAGGAACAGATCCTCGACCTCCTTGCGTATCTGCTCGCGGGCGGCAACGCGAAAGACGAGGCCTTCCAGCATCATCATTGAAATCGGATGAGTTCTTTTGCGCCACGATGCGGCGGCACGCATGCGCGCGATCCCGGGCACTGCCTGGGATCGCGACGCGTCCTGCCAAGGCGAATGCCCCATTCCATGCACCGCGAGTTCGACGGCCCGCGTGAGCCTATTCACCCCAAAGTGAAACAAGTCACCCATCCAAATCGTCACAATCCGATTTTGTTATCTCGACGCCCTAATTTGCCGAAGAGAGGAATGTCCGCGCCGAGAGATGGCGACACGGTTCCGTCTTCGAGCACACAATGCGATGCGCAGTTCCTACCCGGGGAAGGTGGGCCGAGTATCTCGGTCGATGCATCGCATGGATTGGCGCCTGCGTATCCGCGTGGATGCTTCTGGGTTGCCATTCCGCGCCTTGCGCACCGGATTCGTCGACGGTAGCTTCTCATCTTGTGCAGCGTGTCGGCCACACCTTGGCGGACAAAACGGATCCCGGGGAAGTCGTCTTTCCTCCAGGGACGTCGCTGGAGGACGGGCTGACGGAAGATGAAGCGGTTGCGATAGCTCTGTGGAACAACGCGGCCTTTCAAGAGTTGCTTGCCGATCTCGGCATCGCGCGGGGCGATTTGATTCAAGCGGGGCTTTTGCCCAATCCGGAGTTCGTCTATTTTTGGCCGGTTCATGATCGGTCGTTCAAGTATCTGTTCGACTTCCCCATCGAGGCGTTGTGGCTACGACCGATTCGGATTCGATCGGCAAAACAGGAAGCGGATCGCGTCGCCGAACGGCTGACTCAGGCGGGCTTGGATCTCATGCGTGATGTGCGGCAGGCGTATGCCGATGTCGTGCTGGCGCGGGAGCAGATTCGAGTGGCGGGGGAAGGCGTGAAGCTGCGCGGTCAGGTTGCCGCGTTGGCGGAGAAGCGATTGAAAGCAGGAGATATCTCCGCCCAAGAAGCCGCGACGGCCCGAATCGATGCGCTGCAAGCCGAACAATCCGCGTCTCGCATCGCCTACGAATTGCCCGTACAGGAAGAACGCTTGCGGAACTTGATGGGACTCGGTTCGCTGCGGACTCCGCTGACTTTAGACCCCGATCCGCTTCCGCCGTCTCGTTCTTTCGATGCCGATTCGCTGATGCACGACGCAATGGAAACTCGTCCTGATGCGATCGCGTCAAACGAGGCAGTGCGTGCTGCCGAAGCACGAGTCGCGTTCGCAAAACTTGGCTGGGTGCGTCTGCTCGGCATTGCCGACGCCACCAGCGGTCCTCGCAATCACACCCTTGGACCTGGCGTGCGGTTCACGGTGCCGCTCTTCAATCGCAACCAGGGCGGTATCGCCCGGGCGGAAGCGGAGTTGGAAAAAGCGATCCGCAACCAAAAGACGGTCGCCAACCAAATCGTGCTCGACGTGCAGCGCTCGCATCTTCAGTATCAGCAAACGTGCAGCGAACTAGAAGTGCTTCGCAAGAAGGTCCGCCCCGAAACGGAAGCAGCCGTGGGCCGCGCCCAAGCTGCCTATCAGCAGGGGAACACGCCCATTTTCATCGTGTTCGAGACGACGCGGCAACTCTTGGACAATCGGCTCCGCGAAGCTCAGTTGGGCGGCGAATTGCGGCGTTCCTGGGCGGAAATGGAGCGAAGCGTCGGTCGACGGCTTACGCCCCAGGCGGAACCGACTGATGGA
The DNA here is from genome assembly GCA_046350235.1 of Gemmataceae bacterium. GTDB lineage: Bacteria > Planctomycetota > Planctomycetia > Gemmatales > Gemmataceae > JAIEPT01. The sequence continues at coordinate 25,297 of JAXMAT010000009.1, forward strand.
GCAGTCGTTCCCGCCGAGAGGATTTCGCCCATTCCGGCATCTTCGGCTCCCCGCTTAGGTCCGCCGATCTCGACGACTTCGGGAGAAACTTCTGCCAATGCCTCACGCGCCGAAAGGAGGCCGCGATGAGCAAGGTGCAACGAACTGCGAATGCGATGCTGACGCTTGCAGCCGCCGCGGCGGTAGGAGCGTTTGCCTGGCATCTCGTCACGCAGCGGAGCGGGCCAGTCGAATCGCAAAAACTCCCGAAGCCCGCAATCGTCAGCAAAGTGGTGAAGGAAGACGAATTGAATACCGTCACGCTGACGGAAGAGGCGGAGCAGCGAGTCGGATTAACCGTCGCCGCCGTGCGGAAAAAAGCCGTTCAGCGGACGCGTGTCTTCGGAGGCGAGGTGACGATTCCGGTCGGCAGAACGATTGTCGTCTCCGCCCCCTTCGCCGGAGTCGTGCAGGCAGCTCCAGGGAACGAAGTGCATGCGGGGCGATCCGTCAAGGCAGGGCAGGTCCTGTTTCATTTGTTGCCCCTGCTGACGCCCGACGGACGAGCCACGCTGTCGGCTTCGCTCGCGGATGCGGAAGGTCAGGTCAGCAATGCCAAGACGCAAGCGGAATTGACGCAAATCGCGCTGTCCCGCGCCAAACGCGTGCTGGCGGATGGAGCTGGAAGCCAGCGACAAGTCGACGAAGCGCAGGCTGCGTACGATGTCGCCGCCAAGACGCTTCAGGCAGCGGTCGCTCGGCAGGCCATTCTGAAACAAGCGGTCGGCGACGCGAAAACGGGGACGGCAGCTCCCATTTCGGTCGAGGCTCCGACGGGCGGCGTTCTGCGCGTCGTGGCTGCCGTCCCTGGCCAATCGGTTCCCGCAGGCGCACCGCTCTTCGAGACCGTGGATCTTGCGAATGTTTGGGTTCGCGTGCCGCTGCCGGTCGGCGACCTGGATTCGCTTGATCGGTCGCAAGCGGCGCAGGTGGGCAAACTTGCCGGCACGCCTGAAACGGGAATGCGATCCGCCCGGCCGATTCCCGCACCTCCTTCCGGCAATGCGATCTCGGCAACCATCGATGCGTTCTACGAGTTGCCGAACACGGATGGAAAACTGGTTCCCGGGCAGCGTCTGGGCGTAGCGATCCCGCTGGCCGAACCCAGAGAAAGCCTCACCGTGCCGTGGTCCGCGGTGGTGTTCGACGTGCATGGCGGGACTTGGCTCTATGAGCAAGTCGCTCCGCATCGATTCGCCCGCAAGCGCGCGGTCGTGACCTGCACCGTCGGCGCGGATGCGGTCCTGGCCAGCGGCCCCCAAGCAGGCGCCCTGGTCGTAACGGCCGGAGCCCAGCAATTGTTCGGAGCCGAGACCGGCTTCGTCAAGTGAGGCGACCATGCTCAGTTGGCTGATCTCATCCTCCGTGCGCGGCCGGGTCGTCGTCATTGCCCTGTGCGGACTTCTTCTTGCTTATGGCTACCGCACGATCCGGTCGGCTCCGCTCGATGTGTTTCCTGAGTTCGCTCCGCCGAAGGTCGAAGTCCAAACCGAAGCGCCCGGCCTTTCGACCGAGGAAGTCGAGAGCCTGATCAGCATGCCGCTGGAGAACGCGCTCAACGGCACTCCCGAGCTGACGACGCTTCGCTCGAAATCCGTGCTTGGACTTTCCTCGGTCGTGCTTCTCTTCCAAGAAGGCACGAATATCGACAAAGCGCGGCAGTATGTGCAAGAGCGCGTCGCAGGCGAAGCCGTTCGCCTTCCTGCGGTCGCCCGCCCGCCGGTCATCTTGCAGCCCCTTTCCTCGCTGAGCCGGCTGATGGCGATCGGCGTTTCGTCCAAATCGATGTCGCAGCAGGATCTCACCGTATTGGCCTTGTGGACGATTCGGCCCAAACTGATGTCGGTTCCCGGCGTCGCCAATGTCGCCATTTGGGGACAGCGAGACAAACAGTACCAAGTGCTCGTCGATCCCGACCGGCTCCGAGCCCATGGAGTAACGCTCGATCAAGTAACGACCGCAGCACGCGAGGCGACGGTGCTCGAATCCGGCGGCTATGTGGACAAGCCGAATCAGCGCCTCGCGGTTCGCCACCGCTCGACAGTACGCGACCCGAGCGACCTCGGCAAAACCGTCGTCGCATTCCAGGGAAACGCACCGATCATGCTGAGCGACGTCGCCGCGGTGGGCTTTGGATCCCCGCCGCCGATCGGGAGCGCGATCATCAACGACGGCCTGGGGCTTTTCCTCGTCGTTGAAAAGCAACTCGACGGCAACACCTTGGAAATCACCCGCGGCGTCGAATCCGCCCTCGAAGGATTGAAACCCGGATTGCCCGGCGTCGAGGTGGATCCCACCATCTTTCGCCCGGCGACCTTCGTCGAACGAGCGATCGACAATCTCGGGCATGCCCTGATGATCGGGTGCGGGCTCGTGGTGGTCATCCTCATCGCATTCCTGTTCGACTGGCGAACGGCGCTCATCAGTCTCACGGCAATCCCGCTTTCGCTGGTGTCCGCCGTGGTCGTCTTGACCGCCTTCGGCGCGACGCTGAACACAATGGTCATCGCCGGCCTGGTGATCGCCCTTGGCGAAGTAGTCGATGACGCGATCATCGACGTGGAGAACATCGTGCGCCGTCTTCGACTGAATCAGGCGGCCGGAAATCCCGTCTCGGCGTTCCGCATCGTGATCGATGCTTCCAATGAGGTGCGCAGCGCGGTCGTCTATGCGACCTTGATCGTCATCATCGTGTTCATGCCGATCTTTTTCCTCGACGGCATTGCCGGAGCGTTTTTTCGTCCGCTCGCCTTGGCGTACATTCTCGCCATCCTCGCCTCGCTTCTAGTGGCCCTAACCGTGACCCCGGCCCTTTCCTACATGCTGCTGAGCGGCGAAGGGAAACACCGGAGCGAAGCGCCGCTCGCACGTATTCTGCGCATCGCCTACGCCAAGGTGCTTTCCTCGCTGCTCGACCGACCCTATGTATCCCTAGGAGCCATTCTCGCCACGTTCGTCTTGAGCGGCGCCGCGGCCACGCGCTTCGGCTCCGAGTTTCTCCCTGAGTTTCAGGAAACCGACTTCCTGATGCACTTCATCGCCAAGCCGGGGGCCTCCGTCGAGGAGATGGATCGCACCACAACGCTCGCAAGCCGGGAACTGCGATCCATCGCCGGTGTGCGCAATTTCGGCTCGCATATCGGACGCGCCGAGGTGGCCGACGAAGTCTATGGCCCCAACTTCACCGAACTCTGGATCAGCATCGATCCGACTGTGGACTACCAGGCCACTCGCAAACGCATTCAGACCTCGATGGACCAATACCCCGGCATGTTTTGCGATGTGCAGACCTATTTGCAGGAGCGAAGCAAAGAGGTGCTTTCGGGCACGAGCTACAGCATCGTGTCCGCCTCTTCGGACCCGACATGGAGGTGCTCCGGCGAATGCCAAGGAAGCCGAGAAGGCAATAGTACGGTCCCAGGCGTCACGAATCTGAAAGTGGAATCGCAAATGCTCGTTCCACAAATCGAAGTTCGCCTCCGCCCCGAGGCGGCCGGCCGCTGGCTCCACGCCTGGGCATGTGCGTCGAGCAACGACCGCAAGCTGCTGCGCGGCTCGAAGGTCGGCGAAGTGTACGAAGGACAAAAGGATTCGACGTCGTGGTGTGGGGCGAAGCAAGGCAGAGACGACCTGGCAGCCATTCGGTCGCTCCCGGTCGATACGCCGGCGGGACCCTTGGTCCGGCTCGGCGAAGTGGCCGACGTGATGGTTGTACCGATGCCCAACGAAATCAAACGCGAAGCGGCGTCGCGACGGCTCGACATCACCTGCAACGTGAAGGGCCGCGACCTCGGCGCCGTCGCCTCCGAAGTCGAGGATAAAGTCCGATCGCTTCAATTCGACACCGGATATCACCCGGAGTTTCTAGGCGAAGAAGCGATTCGACGGGCAGCGAGTCGCAGGTTGATCGCCCTGGCGGCCCTCGCCATGCTGGGCGTGATCCTGGTCATCCATTCGGACTTCGGCTCCTGGCGTCTGACGCTCCTTGTCGCGTTCACGCTCCCTTCGCATTGGTTGGGGGCGGCGTCGGCGTGTTGCTCACCGGCGGAATCGTATCGCTCGGATCTCTGGTCGGATTCGTCACCGTGCTCGGCATCGCCGCACGCAACGGCATCATGATGGTCAGCCACTATCGCCATCTCGAAGACCAGGAAGGCGAAACCTTCGGCCCTCAACTTGTTCAACGCGGATCCGAGGAACGACTGGCCCTCATCCTCATGACGGCGCGGCCACTGGTTTGCCTTGCTGCCGCTCGCGGCTCAGCGGGCATAAACCTGGCCACGAAGTCGAATATCCTCGCTATCGTCATCCTCGGCGGCCTGGTTACCTCGACGTTGCCCAACCTTTTCCTGCTTCCGCCGCCTACTGCCGCTTTGGCCGCCGTTCCGCCGCCGAACGTCTCGAAGCGTGAATGCCGCGTGTGAGAAACACTTCCATTCCGGATGCAACAAGGAATAATCCGCCCACCGCATCCGTGACCTGCATCGTCGAAACGACTGGATCACTGCAGCAAGGGCAACCGAGCTAACGATGAGAAGAGGCCACGGCGAGCCGCCCAGGTCTGAATTACCTCCACCTGACAAGACCGCGTGGTTCTGCAGGTGCGCTGGGATTCGCGGAAACGACGTGCGTTTCTGTCCCCTTGCCGACCCGGCATCCGCTGGAGGAACTGCGACCTCAAGTGCTGTCCGATGACCTGAAGAGGTCTCCCATGACCACGAAAAAATTCCGGCTACGATGCACCGAAATGCAGAAGCACGACAGCATCAACCACGGCGACAGTTCCGAACATGCCCAAGGCGACTACCGGAAGGAATTCGCATCCCTTGCCGAAGCGTATCGCCGCGGATGCGACAAGATGGGCCGAGCCTGCTTGCCAGGCATGTCCTTGCTCTTGGCGGGCTCCCTCATTCCGGCGATGCGTCCATTGCTTTTGGCCAGCGGTTTCCTCTACCTGCTTGTCGTTCCGATCGTATTCGCGCTGCGTATTCCCTCTCTCAGGTGCCCCGCGTGTCGGGATTCCCTCCGAGCCAATTTTCAGCGATTCGGACGGTTCTGCCCCACGTGCGGCGGCGAACACTTGAAGCCGGGCAGCATACTGAAAGCAGCCGAGTGTCCCGATTGCGGCGTCCAATGCGCGAATGTCCGCTACGGAACCAGCTACGTGGTGCATGCCTGCACGCATTGCGGCGTCTGGCTGGACGACCAAGGCGTGTAATTTCCAGGTAAGAACGAGGAGGAGACCTCTTCTTTCCTTATCGCGTCCTTGTTGCCCAAGCGTCCCCGCGCTGACGAAAGATTAAGATTCCGAATCCGATTCCGCAGCGTAGTCTAGCCACGCAATCAACATTTCAAGATGTCTGCCCCTGCGTGCGGATGCCACGTGCAGACATTGAAGGCGGAGTCTCGTGAAGCACGCATCAGCACCTAAGCGAGAAGCCCAGTCCGACGCGCCGCTTCGTCGCGGGCGACGTCGCTACGAGACGAAGCGAGATCCGGTTCTGTCCAGGCGTGCGTTCGCAATCCGATTGGCCCGAACATTCGGCCGAGCGAGCTTGTTGATTCTCGCTTCGCTGATGCTGGGGATGGCGGGATATCACTTTATCGAGGGGTTGAGTTGGATCGATGCCTTCTTGAATGCCGCGATGATTCTTGGCGGAATGGGGCCCGTCTCGCCGATCGAATCGTTTGCCGGCAAGTTGTTCGCCGGCGTTTTTGCGTTATACAGCGGGCTGATTGTGATCGTCGCGGCAGGCGTCCTGTTCGCGCCGATCTTCCACCGCATCATTCACAAATTCCACGCCGAAACGACGGCTTCTTCGCCAGATAGCTCGCAGTCGCCGCACTTGGCTTCGAACCCGCAACCGATCGAACATGGAGGAAACGAACACCACGAGCCGGATAGTCCTCGATAAGCGATTCAACTGAGGCAGTCATTTCAAGCCCGTCGGCGGCCGACAAAGATGTAGTACGGTGCGTTGACGAATGGGAGCCAAGGCACTTTGCCGAATTGCTCGGTGCATCGAACGGCGTCGAAATAGCGGTGCAGGTAGGGAACGTGGTCGGGATTGGGATGGACGTTGTCGGCGCCAAACCATCCGCCAGAAGTGGCGAGTCCACCAGCCGTGGCGGACGAAGCCGGCGGCGGGGTGCTTGCGGGAGACGGAGAAATGACGACGCCCAGTGCCGCCGGGCTTCAGAATCCGCAGCGGCGCTTTCCAGTGCGGCGAACCAATCGGGAATCATGGTCAGGAGTAGGAAAACGTGACCACATCGACAGGTTCGGGCAATGAAAGCGGCGACGTCCTGGATGTGGGTTCGAGCGTTCGTCCAGCCGTTGCCGCGGGGATACGATCCTCGGCGACGCTGAGCAGCGAAGGCGACAAGTCGACGAGATGCACTTGACCACGAAGGCCGATGCGTTCGCCCAGGTACTCCAGACTGAACCGTGCCCGCGCCCATTTCGACCCAAATGCCGTTCGTGGGGGCAGGAAGACGACGGTAAAGTTCCTCGCGCCCCGTGCAGAAGCTTACGGCGAAACGCGTCGTAGGCGTTCGCTTGGCCGGAGTAAAGGACTCGAGCCGCCTTGATGGGTGCTGCCCCGAATCGGGGCGAAGGCGAGACGGTACAAGATCTTCAAATCCGCGACGAACGACATGGGAAACTCGCCAATTAGGCTGCGTTCAGGTCGGCGATATGGAAGCTGCCGTAAGTATGCACGCGGTCGCGGGCATGCAGACTGTTCGCAAGGTCGCGATCGTAGTGGAGCCATTCGCCCAGCGGGCGCGTCGTGCCTTCTCGCGTGACGGGAATGGGGTCGACGTAGTCGACGTGCAGCCCGCCGCTGCGAAAGAGAATGCGTGTTTTCGCGTCGGCTCGATCGGAGATTGCCTGCCATTGCTGGCGAAGGATCGCATGCCGATGGGTGCTGAGCCAATCCATATGATCGAGCAGCACGAACCGAGAGATCGGTTCCGTTCCGCCTTTCAGGAATTCCAACAACGAACCTGTATGCAACCGAATGGCGTCCACCATTCCGCCCTTGAGCTTGGCGAAGTTGTCTTCCTTGAGATATTCCGGACAGCATTCCTTCGAGTAACGGCCCGTGAGGTACACGCGCCAGAAGTAATTTTCTTGGATCGGCAGCCCCGTGAACACGGCCTGGATGCTGTCTTCGATGAACTTCGCGATTCCGCCGCGATAGGTGCGGTCCACCTGGTTCCGTTGAGGACGCGGCACGCCCATCAACGAAAGGGTGAGGTCTCGGCCTACGACCCAGCGCATGAAGTGGGTCCAGAACACTTCATGCAGCCGATCCGCGTAATCTTCTGCTGCGACGCGAGCGACGAGGCTTCAGAAATTCCTCGATCGCGGACGAATCCGCGCGATGCGATCGATGTAGGCATTGATGCCGTACGCCAGCCGCACCCGCCGCGCCGAAAAGTAGAACGACGGACGGCGAACGCCGGTGAAGTGACGATATGCCGGTCCCATAGCGACAGCTCGGTTGACTCAGTTCCGGGCGCAGACCGGTGCGGTACAGTTCTTCGGCTTTCTTCGAACACCCGTGGCCGAACATGCTGAAGAAGTCGTCGAACTCGAGTCGACGAATGCCCGCCATTTTGAGTTCGAGCAACGCATTTTGGCGATGGTTCATATCGATCGCATGAATGCGGCGAGGCCCTAGCAGGGCATAGTCGAGCGCGTTGCATCCCGCAGAGGTAATCATCGCGATCGTGTCGTCGACGCCGAGACGGAGTGCCTGGCGATCGAGGCGGGGGTCTTCCCAACAGGTGTTGTAAACGAGGTTGTGACCATGCACCCATTGGAAGCAGCAATTCGAAATCCAATCGCCGAGTTTCACGAGAGAGTTCCTGAGAGCCCCGGGACTTATTCCGCCACCTGATGCAGTTGCACGCCGGAGACGTCGTCTGCCGTTACGTAGGCAAAAGGAGATTCGGTCCACGAGCCGGTGTTGACGTAATGGACGTCTTCAACCGTGGCGTCTTCGGCAAAGTGGGTATGCCCCGTGATGACGCCGGGGACGCCGGCATGCCGGGCGAAGGCAACGGATTGCTCTCGCACATACGAGACGATGCCTCCCCAACGCTTCGATTTGCGTTTCAGCCACTTCGCCAGCTTTTTGTTGATCTTGGTCGTGAACTGATAGGCGATGAACGCCACTTCCGTCACGAGCGGATACCGCATGGTTGGATCGAAGCGGTCGCCGTGCAGAACCAAATAGGTCTTGCCGCGCACGGGCAACGCGTATTCTTCGAACATCGGCACGCCCAGGAGCGAAGGCAGCACGTTTCCAGTCGTCAGATGCCCATTCGCCTCGGCAGGAATGAAATCGGTCTCGTGGTCATGATTGCCGCGAATCAAGACAAGTTCGATGCTCTTGCCGAGATCGCGCAGCCGATTCAACACTTTCCAGTGATGTTTGTCGAGCTTGCGAAGATTGACGTTGTGGATGGTGTCGCCATTCAGAATGAGGCGATCGAATTTTTCCTTATCTAAAATATCGTGGATGCCGGAGTGACAGCTATGTTTGCTGCCGAGGTGAAGATCGGAAAGGATGAGCGTTCTCATGCTCGTCAGATCTTAGCGTTGGATGTGTGAGGCAGATGAAGGCTCCGTGATGTCGATGCGGAGTTTCGCGAAGCATCGCATCGCGGTTCGCATCCGAGAATCCACTCCTGTTCGCCGAGCCCTCACGCCCATCGATTTCTCGTAGGTGGAAGGAGAACTCGCCATGTTGTTTGTCGGCCATTCCGAAAAGGTCGCGTAACGCAAGCGAATCTGCGCGCATACCTATGGTGAGCGATCCGATAAGGCAGTTGCGAAGCGGTCATCCAAAAGTCCGAAAATACAAGATTACGCTCTTGTAATGTTCTTTCGAACTTCTTAAGGTCATTGCGTACTCGCATCTTGCCTACATACTTCTCGCTGAATCCAGGCATTCTCATGCAACCATTCGCCCGCTCGTCGTTCTTCCGCTTCGGCCATGCGGTCGGCAAGCCAAAGCCCATGCTTCGATCGCGCCGCTCCGCCTCCTTAAGCGTGCAATTGCTCGAAGACCGGATCATCCCGGCAAGCGACCTGGGAACCATCGCGCCGCTGTGGTTCCAAACCGGCGAAGCCACATCAAAGAGCGCGGAAACGAGCGATTGGATCGTCCAGTTGGATACGGCAAGAGCCGCAAGCCTGACGTCGGTCGTCGATTCGCGGCAGCTCCTTCAGGACGCTCCGGGCGAATTCGCGGTCGTGAGGGGGCTTGGCCGCGTCGGGCAAATCCAGGTGCGGACGATCGGCATCTCCGAATCGTCGGCCAGCACCTGGCTGTCTTCGAATTCCTTCGTCGTTTCGTTTCAGTCCGATTCGGCGTACGTTCCCGCCTCGACCCCTAACGACACTTTGTTCGGCAATCTTTGGGGATTGCATAACACTGGCGTCGGAAGCGCCGTCGAGGACGCCGACATCGACGCTCCGGAGGCATGGGAATGGAGCACCGGCCAAGGAGTCATTGTCGGCGTGATCGACACCGGCATCGACTACAACCATCCGGATCTCGCGGGGAACATCTGGATCAATCCAGGTGAAATCGAAGGCGACGGCATCGACAATGACGACAACGGCTTCGTCGACGACATTCGCGGTTGGGACTTCGCGGACGACGACAACGATCCGATGGACGGGGGCGGCCAATTCACGTCCCATGGTACGCACGTCGCCGGGACCATCGCGGCCATGGGAACAACAACACCGGCGTGGTCGGCGTCGCCTACAACGCACGGGTGATGGCGCTGGTTTATGCCGACGGCAGCGGGGGACGCAATCCGCTATGGTCGCCGCGATCAATTACGCGACGATGATGCGGGGTTCGTTCAATCAGAACATTCGTGTTTTGAATGCCAGCTACGGCGGCCCCGGCGGAGAATTCAATCCGGAAAGCACCGCGATTCAAGCCGCCGGAGAAGCAGGAATTCTATTCGTTGCGGCGGCGGGCAATGATTCAGAGGACAACGACGCCGTTCCCCACTTCCCCTCGGGATATGCTCCCGCCAACATCATTTCCGTCGCCAATCTTCGGCGGGACGACCAGCTTTCGACAGGCAGCAATTGGGGGGCAACATCGGTCGATCTGGGCGCGCCTGGGACCGATATCCGCAGCACGATACCTGGGAACGGGTACGACGACAAATCCGGCACCAGCATGGCGACTCCCCATGTATCGGGTGCCGCGGCTCTTCTCTTCGCCTACGCACCAAATGCGACCGTCGCGCAGGTCAAAGCCGCCATCCTCGATGGGACGGTCGCGATCGATGCTCTTGCCGGAAAGACCGTGACCGGCGGACGCCTGAATGCGTTCAACTCGCTGATGGAGCTCGCGCCGGACCTGCAAGATGCATATATTTTTTCCGGAGCCGAATGGCTCCCGGGCAAGGTAGATACCTATGTCGTGGAGGCAGGCCGGAAAATCATCGTTCGCACCGACGTCACCAACCTCGGCGTTGCAGATGCGGCAAACGTCGAGGTCGAATTCTTCCTCTCGACCAGTCCAACTCCGACTCTTTCCGATATTTCCTTGGGCATCGGTACGGGGACAGTGCAAGGCGGGAAAAGGGGAGAGATCAGCTTTCAAGCCGCCATCCCCGCGAACCTGGCCCCAGGTACTTACTACGTGCACTGGGCGATTGATCCGGCCAACAAGGTCGCGGAGCGAAGCGAAGCCAACAACCCATCGTTCATTCGGCCTAAAGGCACGCACCCCAAACCAATTCAGGTTCGCCCCGCGGAGCTGGCGCCGACCTTCGGCCCCATCGAGTCTTGGTCCAAGGTCAATCAGAACCCCACGAGTCGAAGGTCTCAGGGAAACGCTCCGGCTTACACCACACGCGTCGCATCCGATGCGCAGGGCAACTATGTCGTCACCTGGGTCGTCGCTACGAACGACACCAACGGCCGGCCCAACATGGAGCGACACATCTACGCCCGGCTGTTCTGGGCCGATGGAACGCCGCGAACCGACGAATTTCAAGTCGACGACATCGGCTCGCCCCGGTTTCCCCATGAGGTTCATAGTTTCGACTATGGTTACGATCACGATACGCTCGTTGCATGGGATGTCGCCATGAACGCCAGCGGCACGTTCGTGGTCGGCTGGACCAACCAATACCTTTCCGCAAGCGGCGACAAACTGCAGTATCGGCTTTACGCGGGCGATGGGACGGCATTGACCGATGCCATGGTCGTCTCATATTCCCCTGATTTTTTCATGAACGCTCCCGGCTACGATTGGCCGGTTCGCGGCGATACGTTCTTCAGCCATCCGGTCGTCGAGATCGACGACGCCGGCAACTTCGTGTTCGTGGCGGCCGCGGAAGTCGACCACAGCACAGGGGCGCATGGTGTTTTATCCTATCGTTTTTCACCTGCGTATGCCACGACCGGCGTGATCGGCGGCACTTCAGCCGTCACCTATTTGGCGTCGACTGCCGACATCAGCAGCCTCGCCATGCCCGAGGTTGCGATGGCCGGCGACGGATCCTACGTGGTCGTCTGGACCGACGACACCTTCCCGGAAAGGGCTGTCGTCAAAGGACAGCGATTCGATGCTCTAGGCGCCAAAGCCGGCGACGTGTTCGTCGTTAGCGCACCCATGGTCGAACTCTACTCCGCGTTCCTCGATCCTCGGGTGGCGATGAACGACAGCGGCGAGTTCGTTGTCGCTTGGCAGGAGCAGACCATCATCGGCACCCGCGACGTGTATGTTCGGCGATACGATCCCTCGGGGACTCCGCTTGGCGACGCCTTCAGCGTGTCTCAAAGCGGCCAGTCGTTCGCGGCCGGCATGACCGCAATTTCCCTCATCATGGACCAATCCGGCTCGTTCGTGATCGCGTTCCCCGTCGGGCTCTTCGGCGCCGTAGCGCGAGCCTACGACAGCGAGAACAATCCTTTCGGGGACTTTTATTCGGTGTTCACCGATTTCCCCGACTTTGCCCATGCGGGCGTGTCAGGACAGTACATCGCCACCTCCACCACGCATAGCGTTGGCGATGTCGTTTCGCAGCGGTTCGCGATCGCGCCCAAGGCATCGATTCAGCAACCGCCGCAGGGCGGCTTGACGGTCGGCGCCGGTCAGTCCGAGACGTTTACGTTCTCTAGCCAAGACCCGATTTCCTCGTCATGGACCTACCGCATCAGTTGGGGCGACGGTTCGTTCACGACAGTCAGCAACGTCTCGCAATCCTCGATTCAAAGCAGTCATACCTACGCGACCCACGGCCAGTATCAGATCACGCTGGAAGCGATCAATCCCGCAGGCGGAGTTGGGCGTGCCTTCGCCGTCGTCCACGCAACGCCGGCGGCGGCGACACCGAGCATCACGACTCCGCTCAGCGTCGCATCCCCCGCTTCGCAGGTGAGTCAGCTTCAGTGGAGCGCCGTCTCGGGAGCTACAAATTATCAACTATTCGTGGAGAACCTGTCTACGGGTGGCGTCGCGATCGACGTTTCCGGCATCACGGGGACGAGTCATTCATTCGCCGCCTTGCCTGCCGGCAGGTATCGGGCGACCGTTCGAGCATTCGACGGCGAGGCTCCCGGAGCGTGGGGACCGCAACATGCGTTCGACGTCATCGGCGCCGCAGGACCTCTTGGCCCCGTTGGAAGTGCGGTTCGCATCGACGACGGAGCAGGGGCCCTTTCCAGCCAATCGGTTTGGACTTCCGTCGCCTCGGATGGCAGCCAGGTCGTTCTTTACGCAGTGAATGATGGCGCCGTATCGCTGCAAGCTCAACGAATTCATGCCGACGGAACCCTTTCAGGAGATCCGGTCGTCGTCCCGAACACGCCCACCTCTTCGTTTTCGGCGCGAGTCGCCGCACGCAGCGACGGCGGATTCTTCGTTTTGATTCAATCCAACGGATCCGTTGCGATCCGATCCTTCGACGCTGATGGTTCACTCGTTGCCAGCGAGCTCGTTGCGTTTACAAACGACCTCGATATCGACATCGTGCTCCGACACGACGGCAGTTTGGTGATCGCCTACGTTGCGGACCATTCGCTCGGCAAAGATCTGTTTCTGCAAATCTTCGACTCCAACTTGCAAAGAACGCATGGCCCTATCGTCGTGAACGCGACCCGGGAATGGTACGTCGATTCTCCGAGCATCGCGGTCAAGGCGGATGGTTCGTTTGCGGTCGCCTGGCGTGCCATGCGGTATTTCACGCCGCATCAGGGGTCGCGGGCAGTCATGCGGTCATTTGCCGCCAACGGCGAGCAGCGACGCAGGACGTTCTGGTCGATTACCGGAACCGCGGAACGAGCCCAGGGCGGATACGGCGGCCACGTACGCCGACTCGCCGCGAATCCTTTCCAGCGAGTCGGGCTATTCCGTGTTTTGGCGTGCGACGGCTTTCTCCTCCACCGATCCCGCACGAGTATGGTCGCAGTCCATTTCGACGGATGGCCGCCTGCTTGAACTCGCATTCGGAGTCGCGCCCGGCGGCGGCTACTGGCATGTTGCGACCAATGAAGGAAAAGTCTTCGTCGTCGCCCAGACCAACAACTTCTTGGGTCAATACCTGGTCTCGGGACAACCCATCGGAGCCAACTTCGCCATCCCTGCAGGTGATTATCAGGGCGTAGTCGCTCTCCCCGGCTCACGACCTTACGCCACGATCTGGATCGGCGATGGCCCCGCCGGCCATGGGCTGTATCGGCAAAATTGGGACTATGTCCCCGCAATCGATACAGGTCTTTCGTCGATCACCTTGGCTCCGGACGGCATTCTCTCGACGAAGATTCCGCTACTCTCCGCATCCTCCGAAGCATTCGCCGTCTCGATCGACTGGGATGACGGTCAAACCGGCGGCGCGAGCAATATCGTCGCTTCGACCTACTCGCTGCAACATACTTTTTCCGCACCCGGAACCTACGACATCGTCGTCACGCTGCAAGTCGGCGATGGGCCGACCCGCACGCTCTTGTTCCAGGCCATCGTGCCTGAACCGCCGAACCAGCAACCGTCGGCCATCGAATGGTTGAGCGGAGGGTCCGTCCCCGAAGGAAGCGATGCCGATACGGCGGTCGGCATCTTGAAGGCGCTCGATCCGGACCTCGACGATTCGCACACCTACCAACTGATCGACGATGCCGACGGCCGATTTTATCTCGACGGAAGCACGATTCGCGTCGTCGCGGGGGCCGACCTCGATTGGAGTTCGTCCGCCTCGCATGTCGTTCGAGTGCGTGCCGCGGATGCGGAGGGGCTCTTCGTCGACCAGGACCTGACGATTGCCGTCACGCATTTCAACCAACCTCCGGTCGCCGGAGTCGATCGCATTGCGATGCCGCAGGGGCAGGCGAGTCGGATCGTTTCCGTGTTGGCGAACGACAGCGACTCGGATGGCGGAACGCTTTCGGTCCAATCCGTTTCGCAGCCCAGCCATGGCTCGGTCCAGTGGAATGGCGGAGTCGTGACGTATCTGCCGAACAGCGGATTCTCTGGCAGCGATGCGTTCACGTATGTCGTCAGCGACGGTCAGGGCGGGACGGCGACGGGTACGGTCTACGTTTCCGTGGCGGTGCAACCGACTGCGTCCAATCAAAACGGGATTCTTGCCAGCACCGTTCAGGCCGCGTTTCAGCGCTGGAGCGCGGCAGGCCTTTCCTCCGCGGGCATCACGCATCTGCAATCCAAGAGCTTCGCTTTCGCGGACCTTGACGGCAATTCCCTGACGAAAGTCCTCGGCAATACGATCCTCTTGGATCGCGATGCGGTTGGCCAGCACTGGTTCGTCGACGGGACGCCGCTGCTCGACGAAGAGTTCGCCACGTCATCTTCGGCCGTATCGCTCTTCGCGCAAGCGGGTTCCGCAGCCGGGGACTTTGTGGACCTGGAAACCGTCGTCCTTCGCGAGATGGCCAAGTCGCTGGGCGTCCCGCCGAGCATGTCGCCCGAGTTGCTGACCGGCAACCTGAGTGCCGGGGTGCGCTATCTACCCAAGCTCGATAGCTCGTTCCAACTGACGCCGAACGCCGCTTGGAGCGCGGTGGACCTTGAGCAACTCAGCGCTCTCCGCCTGGAATACGGATTCGTTTCCGGGGGCGGCAAATGGTTTCTCGATCGCGCCAATCAGTGGTATTCGATCTCGTCGGACGGCGCCCTTCGCAAGTATGGCGTCAACACCTTGATTGCGACGCTGAGCCCCTTGGTGTTCGACGACCCGTCGTTGCTCACGAAAGCGCCGGTATCGCTCACGGATGCCCAAAAGACGCAACTCAGCCAACTCAAGACGACGTATGGCTTCGTTTCGGGTGGAGGAAAGTGGTTCCTGGACCGCGGCAATCAGTGGTATTCGATCGGCTCCGACGGAACGCTCCGCAAGTACGGCGCCAACCAGCTCATCGCCACGGTGAGCATCCTCGTCTTCGACGATCCGACGTTGCTGTCCAATGCGCCGGTCGCGTTGACCGACGCCGAGAAGACGCAACTCAGCCAGCTCCGCATGACGTTGGGCTTGGTTTCGGGCGGCGGGAAATGGCTCCAAGATCGCAGCAGCCAATGGTATTTCATCAGCGCCGACGGGACGCTTCGGAAGTTCGGGACCAACCAACTCGTCGCAACGTTAAGCGTGCTGGTCTTCGACGATCCGACGTTGCTGACACGGGCGCCCGTCACGTTGTCGGACGCGGAGCAGACGCAGCTTTCTCAATTGCGTCTCGCATATGGTTTCGTTTCGGGCGGCGGCAAGTGGTTCCAGGATCGCAGCAGCCAGTGGTACTTCATCTCCGCGGACGGCGGATTAAGGAAGTATGGAACCAACACACTCATCGCCACGCTCAGCGTATTGGTCTTCGACGATCCCGCGTTGCTCTCCTCGGCATACCTGAGCTGATGAAGCGATGGCGAATCGACGTGACGTCAAGCGGCCCCTTCCGTCATCGCAACAAAGTACGGCGATGTCGTATGAGTTGAGGTTGGCGGCCAGGAGCGATGACTCTGCCGAAAGGCAACGAAAGTCGATCGAGAAGTGAAGAAAGGGACGCAGCGAATGCAGCTGCGTCCCTTTTTGTTTACTTTTTGTTTACGTCCAGCTCTCCGTCTCAAAACCGAATCGCGTTTTTTTTTGGTGCAATGTCCGCTTCTCGGCCGCAGTTCCGATTCCTTCAGTGTGAGTCGGTCGAGGCCGGCAAGCGGGACGAAGACAGTCAGAAGCCAGTTCCCTCGCCATTCCCGCCTCGACAATCGACAACCGTCTGACCTCGCGACTTTTCGCCGTCCCGTCGCGGGGATATCGAATCGACGGCAGCAAGGATTTCAGCAATGCGTTTCTCCATCACCCTCAGCGTCGCTCTGTTTGCCGTTTCGGTTGCCTCCGCCCAATACCCGCAGGTCGTGGTCCGGCCGGCACGGCCCGTCATCGGGCTGGCCAACCCGCTCGCCGTGACCCCAATTCAGCCGTTCCTACCGCCCGTGCAGCAATCGCTCTCCATCCAGCCGAACGGCACGGGCGGCTTCAACACGAACGGCACGACGGTCCATCAGAGCGCCCTCGACCCCTTCCGCGAAATCAGCAAGCTCAACGGCTCCATGCAGACCACGCAACAGCCAATCTTCTCCAATGGCCAGTTGGTCGGCTATGCAGTGAAAGAGACATGGCAGAACAGCGTCACCGGCCAGCAGCACTCCAACACCGTCACCGTCGGCAACAACCACTTGGGCGGTATCGGTTCCCATACGGAAATGCGGATGGCGCCCCGTGGCGGGACACGCATCCGCTCTCGCTAAGCGAATGCGACCCCGCGACGAACCGAGGCGGCCTGAGAACACCGGGCTGCCTCGCTTCGTTCTTGCGCACGAGCCGCGCACACAGCAAGCGGGTTCACGTAACTTTCCGCAGAATCCACTTTCGGCGTACGCAACTCGTGCTCAAAGACTTCCTTTCCGCGAAGGAAACGGAAATAATCAACGGACCATCCCGCCTAAACCGCCGCTCCGCTTCGGGGTCGTCCGATGTCGCATGCGATTCTTTGGTCCGTCTGGCTGGCGTTGCCGATTGGGCAAGCGCCGATGCCGCAAGCTCCGGTCGATTTTCAGAAGGACATTCGGCCCATCTTTGTGGAAAAATGTTTCGCTTGTCATGGCGCCCTCAAACAACAAGGGGAGCTGCGAGTCGATTCGGTGAAGGGGATACTGGAAGGAGGGAACAATGGACCTTCGATCGTGGCGGGCAAGAGCGGCGAAAGCCTGCTGATGTCGCATGTGCTGGGCGCCGACGGACGCGAGCGGATGCCGCCGCCGAAAGACGGCGAGGCGATGAACGAAAAGCAAGTCGCCATTCTCAAACGCTGGATCGACGAAGGCGCCAAGGCCCCGGCGGAGGATCGGCCGGAGGCGGATCCGCGCGATCACTGGGCGTTTCGCGCACCGGTGCGGCCTGCAGTTCCGAAAACGACATCGCCTTTGCCGCTGCGGAATCCGATTGATGCGTTCGTCGCGGATCAATGGACGAAACGTGGGCTGAAGCCGCAAGGGGAAGCGGATCGCCGAACGTTGCTGCGTCGGCTGCATCTTGACTTGATCGGCCTGCCGCCGACCGCAGACGAGTTGAATGCGTTCGCGAAAGACGCGTCGGCCGACGCGTATGAGAAGGTGGTCGATCGCTTGCTCGCCAGCCCGCAGTATGGCGAACGATGGGGCAAGCACTGGATGGATATTTGGCAGCTACAGCGACTGGTGGGGCCTCGGCGCCAAGTCCGCAACTGCAGAAACACATGTGGCACTGGCGCGATTGGATCATCGAGTCGCTCAATGCCGACACTCGCTACGACCAGATGCTCCGCGAAATGATCGCGGCGGACGAACTCTATCCCAACGATCTCGCGAAGCTCCGTGCGACCGGTTACCTCGCTCGGCCCTACTTCAAGTTCAATCGCACGAGCTGGCTGGACGAAGCCATCGAGCACTGGGCGAAGGGGACCATCGGCCTCACGCTCGCCTGCACAAAGTGTCACGATCACAAATACGATCCGTTCTCGCAGCTCGACTACTAGCGGCTCCGTGCGTTCTTCGAGCCTTATCAGATCCGCATGGAACAGACGGTCGGCGCAACGGATTTCGAGAAGGACGGTATCCCACGCATCTACGACGCCCATGCGGAAGCGCCGACGTATCTGCATATTCGCGGCGAGGAACGCAATCCGAAGAAGGACCGCCCGCTATCGCCGGGATTGCCGCAACTATTGACGTGGAGCAAGCTGGAAATCCGGCCCGTCGAACTGCCCCTGGAAGCCCACTCGCCGCATCTGCGGGCGCTGGTTTTGGAAAACCACCTCGCCGCTGCCGATGCGCTAAGGAAACGAGCCGAGGAGCTGGAAGCGGTCGCCCGCAAGACGTTGGACGAAGCGAAGACGCCGGCGAAGGAAGACGCGAAACCTGCCATCGGCAGCGGCGGAAAGCTTTTGATCGACGATCGCTTCGCCGGTCTGGATACCGCCCGCTGGCAGAAGGGGGACGGGCAATGGGTCGTCGAGCAGGCGGTGAAGCAGACGAATCCCAAATTGCCGCGCTCGTCGATACGATCGAAAGTGGACGTGCCTCGCGACTTCGAGGCGAACCTCACCTACGTGCTTACCGGGGGCGATCCATACCGCTCCGTCGGCATCGCGTTCGATGTGGATGGTGCGAAGGAGATCATGGTCTACGCCACCGGCATCGCGAGCGGCAATCGCGTGCAGGTCGCACACAACGTCGGCGCGGGCCATATCTATCCGATGGAATCGAGTCGGCCCGCGAAGATTCCGTTGAGTCGCCCCATCGACCTCGGCATCCGCGTCCGCGGCGACAAGCTCAACGTCTTCCTCGATGGCTCGCTGATTCTTGCCTATCGCCTTCCGATTGCACGCCGCGAGGGGAAGCTCGATTTGGTCACCTACAACGCGACTGCGGAGTTCAAGCGATTCACCCTCGCCGAGTTGCCGAAGGATGCGACGTTGGTTGAGCCTGGGACCAACACGACCGCGAAAGCACCCCAGAGCAAAATGTCGGCGGAAGAAGCGAAGGCATCTCTCAGTTGGGCCGAGGTGATGCGAACCCACGCGGATGCCCAGGCCGCTTCCGCCAAGGCACGCTTCGAGGCGGATCACGCCGCAGCGATGAATGATGCGGCCGCCAAGGAAAAATCGAAGGCTGCGGCAATCGCCGAGAAGCAGGTGCCGGTGGCGAAGGCGGCGGAGGAGCTCGCGAAGGTGGAAGTCGATTTCGCCAAGATGGGCCCGCCTTTCGCCGCCGAGTTCGCGAAGAAGCGAACTGCGGCGGAAGATGTGCTGGCGAAGGCACGCAAATCGGCAGAGCAACCGGGCGACAAGCACACGCCATTTCGCGGCGCGATCAAGACGATCGAATCAAGCGTCGAAAGCGAAGCATCGCGGCTCGCGCCGTTTCCCAAAACCAGCACCGGCCGACGCACCGCCCTCGCCGCCTGGCTCACCGATCGCAAGAACCCGCTGACCGCCCGCGTGGCGGTCAATCATCTGTGGGGCCGCCACCTTGGGAAACCACTCGTCGAATCGACGTTCGATTTCGGCCGCAAGGGGACGCCGCCGACGCATCCCGAATTGCTCGATTGGCTCGCCGTCGAGTTCATGGAAAACGGCTGGAGCATGAAGCACATGCATCGGCTCATCGTCACGTCCACCGTCTATCGCCTCTCGTCGTCGAAACTGGGTGCGGATGCGAAGACGGCTGAAAGCGACCCGGAGAACCGCGGTCTTTGGCAACGCCCCGCCATGCGAATGGAAGCACAAGTCGTCCGCGACAGTCTGCTTTGGCTCGCGGGGGATCTCGATCTTAAGATGGGCGGGGCATCGATCCCCGCGACGGATGAAGCCTCGCGCCGTCGCAGCCTCTACTACGTCCACAGCAACAACGATCAGCAGCGTTTCCTCGGCATCTTCGACGACGCGAACGTGAAGGAATGCTATCGCCGCAGCGAAAGCGTCGTCCCGCAACAAGCCCTTGCGCTGGCGAACAGCCAGCTCGCCCTGATGATGGCAGGTAAAATCGCAGCCAAGCTTGACGAGAAGCACGCAGCCGCGGACGACCGCACGTTCGCTCAGGTCGCATTCGCGTCCTTGCTCGCGACGTCACCCACTGCGGACGAACTCGACGCCTGCGAAGCCGCGATGCGTGCATGGCGCGACCTGGCGAAAACGCGGCCGGATGCGGGGCGGCGGGCGCGAGTGAACCTGGTTCATGCGTTGCTGAATCACAACGATTTTGTCGCGATTCGTTGATTTTCGACGATCGAAGTCCGAACGCGTCGTGGGTCCATCCATGTTCAACCGACGGCAAACGCTGCAGGTTCTCGGTCAGCTCGGCATCGGCGTTCCCTCGCTTCAAGCCGCCGCAACCCAAGAGGCGCCTGCGGGCATGCCGGCCGATCCGCGACGCGATCTGCCGGCGACGCAGGCGGACGTGGGTACGCTGCTCGCGGAAATCGACCAACGCATCGGCCCGGCGAATTACGCCTATTCTTTTCTCGGCGATCGCTTTCGCGATGTGGCCGACTTCACCCGCACCGCCCGCGCGAAACTGTACGAGTTGCTCCGCTACCGCCCGACTGCCGTCGAACCGAGGGCGGAGGTGTTGGACCGTGTCGAGCGCGACGATCACATCCGCGAACGCGTCCTCTTTTCGACCGCGCCGAATGTCCGCGTCCCCGCCTATGTCCTCATTCCGCGCGGGCTGAAAGAGCCGGTGCCCGGCATCGTCGATCTGCATTCGCATGGCGGGATGTTTCTCTTCGGCAAAGAGAAGGTGATCGATCTGGGCCGCAATCATCCGGCCATGACGACGTATCACGAACGCAACTACGACGGCCGACCGACCGCCACCGCACTTGTTCGCCGCGGCTATGTCGTCATCACGATCGATGCGATGGGGTTCGGCGAACGGCGGATCCTCATGGATGCGGATCGAGAAAACGGCTGGGACCGCTCGCGCTACTCGGTGGACCAAGTGCAACGGCTCAACCAGGTCTGCCGATCCAAGGAATCGACGCTTGCGAAAGCCCTCGCGTATGCCGGGTTGAACTGGCCCGGCATCGTCGCATGGGACGACATACGCACGATCGACTACCTCGCATCACGGCCCGAGGTGGACTCTCGCCGCATCGGCTGCCTCGGCATTTCGATGGGCGGCTATCGGACGATGAACCTCGTCGCCCTCGACGAACGGATCAAAGCGGCAGTGCTCGTGGGGTTCATGTCGACGGTTCGTCCGATGCTGCGACGGCATGTCGATACCCATTCATGGGTGCATTACATGCCCGAACTGCACCGCTGGCTCGACTGGCCCGACGTCGCCTCGCTGGCAATGCCTCGCAGCCTGATGGTGCAGCAATGTTCGCGCGACGGGTTGTTCCCGCTCGAAGGCATGCGGGAGTCGCTGGAAAAGATCGGGGCAGCGTACGCCAAAGCAGGGTGCAAGGAAAAGTTCGTCGGCCGTTTCTATGACGCGCCCCATCATTTCACTCGGGGGATGCAAGACGACGCGTTCGATTGGTTGGATCGCGAACTCGGCCGCGCGCCGCGTCGCTGAGCGAGAGAAACGTTCACGGCGCGGGAATTGCACCCTTCGAAGACAGGCGAGCATGTGTTCGCCCATCGTCTCGGGTGAAGGACGCCATGAAACCTGATGCCGCAAGAGAAGCCTTGATCGCGAAAGCGCGCAGTCGCCACCTCCGCCGTCATCCAAAGCACGAAAAGCCAAAACCCGATGGGGACGGATTGCTCGCCCACGTCCAAAGCGCCGTCGCCGACGCCGCCCAGGCGGTCAGCCGCATTGCTCTGGTTGCGGTTGAAGCGGTCAAAGGCGCCGTTGCTGGCGGATGATGTGGGAGGAGGGATAGTGACGGCACGTCCAAATCGGCCGGATCATGCTCAACGTGATGAAGAAGGCTTCTCTCGAACGGACCATTTCGCGGACTGTGGTAAGCAACCTCACTCGGGCGAAGTTTTATTCAGGACAGGCGGATGGACGATTGGAGCAGGGGCGGCCATGGGAGTCGGCAGCCGCTCGATCGAATAGACCGGTTGGGGCGGCAACGGTTCCTTATCTGGTTCCTTCTGCGGAAGCGGGATCGGCTGTTGCTTCGGAGCTTGCGGAAGTTCGGGTTGAGGATCCGTGCGCGCGACAGGCAGCGAAATGACGGCAATACCGATGCCGATCGCCGTGCAGGCCAATGCTGCCAGACCGATCCGCACCGCTTGGCGGCGCGGAGAGACGACTGCCGTCATTCCCGCCGTTCCGAAGGGTGCAATTGCCTCCACCACTTCCGCAGCTGTCGCGAATCGGGCCGCTGGTTTCTTCGCGAGCAAGCGATCGAGGACACGCTGTAGCCCTCGCGGAATACCGGGAATCGGCGCTGCAATCCGTTCGCGTTGAGCCGCGACTTTCCGTTCCAAAGGCACGTCGGCGAACGGCGCCTTGCCGGCGATCATCTGGTAAAGCGAGCATCCAAGGCTGTAGAGATCGGCCCGGCCATCGATGGCGTTGTCGAGCATCGTCTGCTCAGGCGCCATGTAATCGGGCGTGCCGTAGACTACCTTGGCGTACGAAGCGTTTTGGCATTCGAGGTCGCGTTCCAACGAAGCGAGGCCGAAATCGAGCACCTTGACTTTGTCGCCCGAAAGCATGATGTTTTCAGGCTTGATGTCGCCGTGCGTCAATTTTTCGCGATGAGCGTGACCGAGGGCGTCCGCGACTTGAATTGCAATATCGCAGGCGCGAGCGAACGGCAGAGGGCCGTTCTCCTTCAGCACCGACTGCAAACTCACGCCTTCGATGTATTCCATGACGAGGAATAACGAATCGCCAACCGCCTCGGCATCGAGCGCAGCGACGATGTTGGGATGCGCAAGGCGAGCCGCCGCTTTGACTTCTTGGCGGAAGCGTTCGAGAAACTCGGGGTGCTCCCGCAAGCCTCCTTTGATCACTTTGAGGGCCACCATCCGGTGCATCACCGTATGTTCCGCAAGGAAGACGGCTCCCATGCCCCCTTCGCCGATGAGGCGGACGATGCGATAGCGCGGATGATGCTCGAGTTCAGGGAGCAGATTGGCCGACGCGGCGTAGCGGTAGGATGTGGGAGTCAGCGGAGCCGACACCGGCGACGGGACGACGCACGTGGGGGCGAGCGTGTCGTTGGAGGGGCGCAATCGGCGAGTGACTTCCATCGCGTGCCATCCCTGGATTCGAGACCGAATGCTGGTCATCAGGCAACGCGCGACCGCAAACGGCGACGAGGGGCAGGCGCACGATTACGACAATCATGCCCTACAATTCGTACCTATGCAACCCCTCACCGGGGTGCGGGCGAAGTTTAGGAAAAAGATGCCGCCTCAGGCGGGCAGATGGAGCCCTTATTCAGAACCAGCGGTTACTAGAATCGAGTGTGGTCTAGCAGCCTGCTGAAAAAAGGGGGCTGGACCGGGACTGGACCATTCAACTGGCTGCTAGGGGCTTGGTAGGTTACTTCAAATCGAATTGAAACGATGCATTGGTGCCCGGTTTTACGTCCGCGGCCAACCCGCTTGTGGCCACCGTACGATATTTCTCGGGAATCGGCGGCCCGGATGCCGCTGCCGGCCCCTTTTGGGTGGCAAGCGGAACCTCCTCCCCCGGCTTCATGATCCCTCCCGGCCGCACCGCAACCTTATACGATCCGACCGGCAGGCCGGGACCTTCGATGGTTTTCACCTCGAATGCCCCGCCTTCGATCGATGCAGTAGTTGCGATGCCGGCGGCAGCATTCTCGAAGACGATGGTCGCTCCAGCTGCTGGCTTCCCGTCGACCGTCACCGTTCCCTTCACCGTGCCTCGAGGGACCCCCGAGTTGCATCCGGCGATCAGGATTGCGGAGGCGCCGATCGCCGCCAGCAACTTGCGACTAGAAATCGCCGATAGGGTTGTTGTCATTGCGGTTGCACAGGTTATAGAGAGTCTGGAGAGGAAGCGAATCGATGACGAAACGCACGGTACCGTCGGTCAGCAACACGTTGGCTCCGCCGGTATGGGCGGACTGAATCGGGCGATTGTGGCCATAGAAATCGCTTCCGACGCCGACGTTGCTCCAATTCTTGTCGTTGACGCGGTATCTCACATGGGTGTTGTTCCAAGTTCGCGTGTCGCCAGGCCCCATCGCCATGCTGTGGCCATAGTCGCTCCGGCAGTTGAACGTCGCTCCCGCTGCATCGCGGCACCAATCGGATTGTTCGCCCACCATGATCGTGTTGCTCGTGCCGTCGGTGCAATCGGCTATACGCTGGTTCAGCCGAGAGGGAAGCATCCCGCCCGTGGACAACTTGCCCTTCGGGGCATGCTGATTCGATTCGCCGTCGCGATCAACAACGCTGGAGTGATCGACCGCCCCGGAAACACCCGTGTAGCTGGGCGACTGAACGCCGCTGGAGGAACCCGCGATGGAGCCGACCAACACGAATTGAGGCAGCGGGCTCGAAGGGCACGTCAAAATCGAGATGCCTTTGCCGGCCAGCAAAGTCCCGTTGGCTTGGTTCGTGCCGGAATAGATCAGGCCAGTGTGGGCGCTGCTGACTCCTTTGAAGTCGAACTGATTGTAGATCGCACCCTGTTCGACATACGGCAGAATCAGCATGATCCATGAATGACCATAACCTCCCGCGGGAGAAGGGGTGCCCCCTGAGGCAAACTTCTTGTAGGTGTCGTGGTAGCTGTGGAGCGCGAGACCAAGTTGTTTCAGGTTGTTTTGACACTGCGCACGTGCCGCTGCCTCGCGGACCTTCTGCACTGCAGGGACCAGCAAGGCAATCAAGACGGCAATGATGGCGATCACGACCAGCAATTCAATGAGCGTGAAGCCGCGTCTCCGGCGATTCATGGGCGACACTCCGAAAAATGACGATGAAATGCCCTCTGAACGCCCGGTTGCGTCCTTCGACCGAAGAAATGGCAATAAGCAGGACACCTACCGAGATTCAGGTGCGTGGATGATAACGTATCGGACAGGATGCAAGCAGGGGAAAAGTTCGATTTTCGAAATAGAAGCCTGAATTTTGCGCCGTGCGACGAAAATCAGCCTTCCAAGACGGGAACGCTGCCCAGCAACTCACGCACGATGATTTCCGGAGTTCGGCCTTCGACTTCCGCTTCGGGCTTCAAAATAATGCGATGCCCCAACACGGGAAGCGACATCGCCTGCACGTCTTCATGCGTGAAGTAAGTTCGGCCATCCAGAAGTGCTCGAGCGCGAGCGCATTTCAGCAGGCTGAGCGAAGCGCGCGGGCTAGCTCCCAGCGCGAGGTCGGGGTGATTCCGGCTCGCTTCCGCCAGATCCACGATGTAGCGGAATAATTCGTCTTTGCCGTAAATGACCTGCAAGCATTCCTGAGCTTCGAGAATCATCTCGGGAGTAAAGATTGCTTCGACCATCGCCGTGGGCCGACTGTGCAGGCGAAGCATGTTCGCTTCGTGATCCCGCCCGGGATAACCCATCTCGATGCGAAGCAAGAAACGGTCGAGTTGGGCTTCCGGCAGCCGATACACGCCTTCCTGCTCCACGGGATTTTGCGTCGCCAGCACGAAGAACGGCGGCCGTAGAGGAAGCGTCGTCCCTTCGATCGTGACTTGCCGTTCTTGCATGGCTTCGAGCAATGCAGACTGCGTCTTCGCCGGAGCACGGTTGATTTCGTCGGCGAGCAGCAGCTGGCAGAAGATGGGGCCCTTGCGGAGCACGAAGTCGTTCGTCTTGCGATCGAAGACGTAGGTGCCCGTCACATCCGCGGGCAACAGATCGGGCGTGAACTGGATGCGATGATGTTCGAGGCCCAGCAACTGAGCGAAAACTTTCGACAGCGTCGTCTTCGCCACGCCGGGCACGCCCTCGAGCAGCACATGGCCATCCGCGAGCAACGCGATGAGGAAACGCTGCACGACCTTTTCCATGCCGACGACGACCTTCGACACCTCCGCTTGCGTGCGGTTGCGCAGTTCGCGGATGCGCGGCGCCCATTCCATCAGGCTCGGTTCCGTTTTCGGAATGGGCATGGACATGCGGCTGGCTCGCTCCTGCGGAATGGGGTAGCGGAATCGTACTACTGCTTCGCCGAAGGCAAGCGTTCGGTGACGACCGTGACAGGCACGGCTCCGCCGAGATGATCGGTCACGCGAACCTGGAACGACCAGAGTTGAGCCCAGTCTTCCGTTTGCTCGTTTTGGCAAACTTTGATGAGGATTTCGTTTCGACCCGCTTTCAGCTTGCCCGCGCCGACATGCTGGTCCATCTGCATGCCGTGATGGTACTCTTCGCGGAAATAGATTTCCTTGCCGTTGAGCCAGATGCGTACGGCATTGTTGCTGCCGCAGCGCACTTCCACGTTTCGCTCGGCAGGCGATTCGACGGACGCGGCCGCGTAGATGACCGCGCCCTTGAGTTTGCCGACCAACTCGTTGAGATCGACGATGCCCATCGCTTTCGACGCCTCGGCCCCGACCCACTTCACCTTCGCATCGTCTTTGCCGGTGTAAGTCGCCTTGAGATCCAAGCTCTTCTCAGGCGGGTAGACCGACTTGAACCCGATTCCCTTGCGATTGTCGAACGGGCCGACGACCGTCCAGCGGGTGATGAAGCCGAAATGCTGGGTTAGATCGATTTTTTCGCCAAGCTTTTCCAAGCGATCGGCGATGAGCTGCACCTGATCGCGTTCGCGGGCATGCACCAGGGCGGCACGATACGCCTTCAGAGCCGACTCCTTTTCCTTCGCTTTGAATAGTTTGTCGGCGTCTTCCAACTTCACGCCGACGGCCTCGCGACGCAGTTCGGCGCCGGGGTCGTCGAGCATCGTCGGCAGCAATCGTTTGGAAGCAGCGGGATCGACGCGCGTCAAGTATTCGTAGGCGAACCGGCGAGCGGGTCCGGAATGTTTGGTCTCCTTGACGAAGCCCTCAAGCATCGCGGCATCGAGCTTGCCGCCGCGAGCGAGCTCCTTTTCCGCCACGGTTTCGATAGCGGAACGGATCCAATTCGCCGCGGCGGGGGAGGCATCGTCCAAAGCAGTGAGGCAGAGGGGAATCGACTTCGTTCCCTCGGCGACGATCGACTTCCACGCCGCAGCGGCTTCGGCGTTGCCGACGCCTTCCCTACCGACTGCCTTGATCTTGGCGAGCGAAGCCTTCATGTCCTGGGCCTGAAGCGTTGCGGTCCAAGCAAGGCAGAGAGCAAGTATTACGAAGCGCATCGGTCGGCCTCCCCAAAACACTGAGCACGCGACGAGGTGAGGTTAACGTCTGGTCGCCGAACTTCAAGAGGCGAGGAATCAGCCCCCTGCCCGCTTCACCTTGTAACCCAGCTTTTCCAACTCGCTCACGATGCGGTCGCGCTGGTCCCCTTGAATCTCGATGCGCCCCTCTTTGACGGTACCGCCGGTGCCGCAGCGTTGCTTTAGGACTCCGGCGAGTTCCTTGAGTTCGTCCTCGCTGAGCGGCAGATCAAAGACGGTCGTGACCCCCTTGCCGCGGCGCCCCGAGGTTTCTCTTCCGACTTTCGCGGTCAGCGTTTTCTTGGGGAGTTCCTTCTTCGCCGGCTCAGCGACTGGTTCGGCAGCAGAGCCGCCGCCGCCGAGCAGACGTGCAATCAAACCATTCACTTCCTTCTCGATCAGAGGCAGGATGCCCGGTTCGTCTTCGATGGCCCAATATTCGATCTTCGCGGCCCATGCGGGAAAACGCTCATCCATGAGCGGCAGGTGCTCGTCGCGTTTGAGCGCCACGACATGTTTCGCCGAGGAGAACTCGGCTTCGCTGACGGCACATGGCATCCGCGCGCATGCATCGCCGGGGCGGATACCGAGCGCGACGGCCGCTTCAAGCGCGGATTTCGCCATTGGGCCGATGTTGTTGATGCCGCGTTCGATGGCGAGGCCGCGAGACGTCGCTTCCCAGGGCAGGCCCATCCGGGCCGCTACCGAATTGAACACCAATTCCGCATAGCGGCTGCGATAGTAGTTGCCGGTACAAAGAAAGAGGACTTGCTTCTTGGAACGTGGAGCGGCCATCCGTGCATCCTTCGAGTCTCGCGACAATCCGTGAGCCAGTGTATCGAAAGCAGATGCCGCTCGGGGCGAGGATTATTCGAGTGGAACGAATTGTCCGTCGTTGCGGATGCAGATGCGTTGCCAGATGCCGAGGATGGCGGGATCGTCGGACGAAGGGATCGAATAAAAGATGGTTCGCACCGACCCGTCGCAAAACACCGCGTTCATGCCGTTGGGGTGAGCGGAACCAAAGCGATCCGGCGTGGCCAGGCCTCGCTCGTCTTGGCGAGGCGGCTTCAACGCCCAGCGAACCGTATCCCAGTCCCAGCCTGCAACGAAGCCTTGATCTTCGTCCGTCTGATTGGTGCCGAGATTGGCGATATCGACGCTTTTCTCCCCCACGAGCATCGTATTCGAGAGCCCGTCCGTGATGGCGTGGAAGGTCATCGGGCTATTGCGGAGATTCGTGCCATTGTAGCGCCGGCAGACCGGTGCGTTGAGGCCATTTCCCATCGACCCGCCGTAGCGGCCGGTCGAATCGGTGGCGGCGTTGGCGGCGAAGTCGATCATTGCATTGTCGCCGTAGCGGCTGTCGTAGACCCGCATCGGAGCCCTGCGGGAGGGACAAAAATAGGCCGGCACAAGCGTGCCGCGGCATTCGGGCTCGCTGATTGCTCCCCACGCAGGCCGTTGTTCGAGATAAGGCAGAATCTGGTAAGCCCACCCCCACTGCTGATTTGGGGCGGCGGCGGGCGCGTTTCCCAACATCGTTCGCGTCGAATTCCAGTTCTCGCCACCATCCGGAAGGATACGGCGAGCGTCGTGATGGGCATGAAAGGCGAGCGCGATTTGCTTGAGATGATTCGCGCATTGGAGCTTGGCAGCCGATTCGCGCACCTTCTGCACGGCCGGCGTCAGGATCGACAGCAGCACCGCAAGGATGGCGATGACGACCAACAACTCAATGAGCGTATACGCGCTCCGTCGCGACTTCGACATGTAGGTGCAATCCCAACCGAAAAGACATGGTCGGTGGTTTGTAAACCCTCGTTCGGCGAAATGCAAACGCCAAAGCGAGTAATTTCTTGCGTTTCGAAAATTTCTTCATTTCGACACCTGAATAATGGGTGTACAGGGCACATGGGTTGCTTAAACAGCGTCGCGCTCTCCTCCCCCTTGGGGCAGCCCCTATCCTGAACGAGTCGAAACCTACCTTCGCGTGGAGAACGTGTGTCCACACTGACTCTGGTTTTGGGCCTTCTGACGATTCCGGCCCTAGTTGGGCTCAACGCCTTTTTCGTGGCGGCGGAATTCGCGCTGGTGGCTGTCCGCCGGACGCGTATCGAGGAAATGCTCGCCCGGAACGTGTCCGGAGCCAGGGCCGTCCTCGCTGCCATCGACCATCTGGATCGCAGCATCGCGGCGACTCAGGTCGGCATCACGCTCAGCAGCATCGGACTCGGCATGGTGGCCGAACAGTCACTGTCGCACACGTTGGAAGGGGCCTTCAGTTCGCTCCCCGAACCATTCAACGCCCTGGGTCGGCACGCCGTGGCGGGCACCATTTCGTTCATGCTGGTGACGTTTCTTCACGTCGTCTTCGGCGAATTGTTCCCGAAATCGCTGGCCTTGCTTTCGCCGGCGCGCGTCTCGCTTTGGGTGGCTCAGCCGCTCCGCGTTTTCGAGTTCATCGCCCGCCCGATCATTTGGATCATGAACGGCGCCGGCAATTTCCTCGTCCGCTGCTGCGGACTTAAATCGCATCACGAAAGCATGGTCCATTCGGTCGAGGAACTGGCGCTTTTGATCGAAGACACCGAGGAAGCGGGTATCCTGGACACCGATCAAGCCACCATGGTGCAGAACGTGTTTCGCCTGTCGGACAAGAAAGTATCCGACTGCATGGTGACCCGCGAAAAGATGGCGGCGGTTGAGATCAAGACGCCGCTCAGCAAAGTGCTCGAGATGATTCGGACCCAGGGACACACCCGCATGCCGGTTTACGACACCGAAATGGACAATGTCGTCGGCATCGTCAACGCGAAAGACCTTTTCTTTCTCGTGGGCATGAGCGACTTCGTGGTGCTTGAAGATGCCCTCTACCCCGCGCTGTTCTTGAAGCCCGACGAAGAGGTGGCGAATGCCATGCGGCTTTTCCGCAAGGCGAAACGCCATATGGCCTTGGTCCGCGACGAAGACGGCCGCATCTTGGGTTTGGTAACGTTGGAAGACATCTTGGAGGAGATCATCGGCGATATCGAAGATGAGCAAGACAAGCCGTTCGCCCAACGCCGGTTCCTGGGTAGGCGTCGTTGAAGCGAGTAGTTTTTTGGCCGCCAGGGACCAGAACGCTTTCTATGGGTCTTTGTCGCTGCGGTACGGGGCACGAAGGAGGGCGATGGAGACGGGCCCTTCTTCGCCTTAGCGCATTCCGCCCGTGCGACGACGTTGGTCGACGACCATTTTGCAGGCGGACTCGATGGCGCGCGTCGCGTTCCGCCAGCCATTCCGGAGATATTCGAGGTAGTCGCCTCTTGTGCAGTCGTCGTCAGATGTTCGTTCGTCAGACGTTCGTTCGCCGGCGACAGCATCTTGTCCCAAGGCGTCTGTCCTTTGAACGCTTGGCAGCGATTACGGCATCGTCCTTTGCGATACGTCGACCAAAGTGCGCATCCGCGTCTTACTGGTCCGTGCAGACGTGACCTCCATTGCCTTCTCACCGGATGGCCGATCCATCTCGGCGGGCGGCGCTGGGGATGAGACCGGAACGGGGGACGTTTTGCCGTCTGAGCTGTCTCGAGAGATCCGAACCCGGTTCGCCGGAAGGAGTGGAGAAAGACGAACGCCGCTCGTCCTAGCGTTTTTTCGGGACGATCGGCATGTGCGTGATGGTGATGCCGTCGCTGCCGAGATAGTGATCGAGCAGATCGATGCGGCCGGTCGCGCGCATTGCGGAGTAGAGGCGGGTCATTTCGTCGAGCCAAAGCACTTCGGTCAGGTTCGGCTGCTTCTTCGACAGTTCGCGATACTGGACCAGGCGAATCTCGAAATTGCGAGCCTCCGCGCGAGCCTGAAGAATGGCTTCGTCCCCTGCCGTTTTTGCTTCGAGCAGGCCCCGGAATACTATTCCATCCGCAACGCGCGTGCGGGTCATGGCATCTTGCGTCTCCGAGTTGCGTCGTGTTTCGATCGCCGTCTTCGCTTGCGAAACCTTCTCGAACTCTCCGCGAACCTCGTCCGGCGGAAACAGCTTCGCCACGCTCGCTTGCTCGATGCGGATGCCGAGGGCGTAGGACTGCAAACGTCGATTGGTCTCAAGCACGAGGTAGCGCGGCAGCATCGCTTTCTCCTCGCCCAGCACCCGATCGATGGGCCGCGCTGCGGCCCACTCTACCAACGCCGATTCCGCAGTGCGTGCGACCAGATCGTTGACTCGCATTTGATTCAACAGAAAGCGATCGACCTGCGTTTCATCGACGGTGTAGTAGACCTTCACCTGGGCATCGACGAGGTTGTGATCGCCTGTCAGAAGTTGAACGTCGAGAGAACGTTTTTCGTCTTCCTTCGCCTCGCCGACACTCACCTCGCGGACTTGTCCAACATCGATCCGCTCCACGACATCGATGCCCCAAGGCAACCCGATATAAAGCCCCGGCGCGGGACGGTTTGGGAGAATGCGGCCAAACCGGCGCACGACGCCGCGCTGGCCCGGGTTGATCTGAGTCAGCGACGTCGCCAACGTCCAGAACACGAGTGCCAGACCAAAGATGATGCCGAGCATTCGCATGGCTATTTCCTCGGCTCCGATTTCTTGGGTGGGCCGAAGAGTTGCTCGAAAATCTCGCGGTGGGTCGAAAGCAAAAGGACGCTACGACCTTCACCGAGAACGTTCTGCAGCGTCTCCATCTTTTTGAGGAATGCGTAGAATTCCGGGTCCATGCTTTGGGCGAGTGTGCGAATGCGAACTGCCTCGGCGTCCGCTTCACTCTTGATCTTCTCTTCTTGAAACCTCGCCTGCGCCAACTTCTCGCGTGCATCCGCCTCGGATTTGCTCTTGATGTCGCTGGCAATCAGGTTGCCTTCGCTGTTGTACTCTTCCACCTTCCGCTGCCGTTCGCTGATGATGCGTGCGAAGATTGCATTTCGCACCGACTGCGGATGGCTGAAGCGACGCAGTCGCAGGTCGACGATCTCGATGCCGTACGATTCAAGTGCCTCGGGTCGGAGCCTTGCGAGCAGTTCTCCGGTCAGTTTCTGCACCGTCTGCTCGACATGCGTCCGGCCCGGTTGGGTGCCGGTCTCGGTGCTGATGAGGTCGTCCATCGACAATTGGCCGACGGAATCGCTGAGCGTGCTTTGGATACGATTGCCGAGGATTTCGCGGGCCCGTTCCGGCGACCCCATATGACGAATGAGAGCGATCCGCCGAATCCGCATCGGGAATCCGCCAGCAGACGAAGCCCTGAATGGTGAGCGTCTTATCGATCGCTCTGAGCTTGCGATCACGCGTGAGGAACTCATTCTCCGCGAGGTCGAACGATTGCAGCCGTCGATCGATGCGACGCACGGATTGGATCGGCCAAGGCCAACCGAAATGCAGCCCCGCTTCGTCGGACTTCGATCCGTCGTAGATCGCCACCGGCCGACCGAGCACAGTGACATACGCATACTCGGCCGCATCGACGGTAAAGAACGACCACGCCGCCAGCACGAAGCTGACGAGGAGAAGGACCACTAACGCGAACGAACGCATTCGAGAGATCTCGGAAAGCCATTCGCCATGCGGTGGGTGGAGAGGCGAATGGAAGGCAGGAGCTATTCTAACGCATCCATCACCCTGTGGCGGAATCGACTTGGACTCGCCGGTTGAGTGGATGGATGTGCTGCGACACGACAGCGAGGGCGCTTCCGTTTGGAATAGGACTTCAACCCCCTCTCCCTGGCGGGGAGAGGGGAGTCAGACCGGAGTCAGACCGAGTTATGGCAATTCGCGGATGCGGATGTTGCGGAATTGGATCGGCGATCCTTCGGATTCGAGGCAGATGTAGCCGGTCTTGGGCTCGATGCCGTTGCCTCCGGAGACTTCTTCGCCGTTGACCCAGAGGCGGACTTCGCCGTTGATGGCGCGGATGTAGTAGTGGTTCCATTCGCCGGACTTTTTGGTCAAATCCTTGCGGGGGAAGCTGCGGCTGCCGTTGGGCGAAGTGGGCGGGAAGGGCTTCATCTTCGATCCGCCGACGGGGAATACGTCGCCGTGCGTAGTGAACCAGTCGCCTTTCTTCTTCGTTTGCTTCTCATACTGCTCGGAGTAGCCGAGGTCGAGCACCTGCACTTCGATGCCGCTCGGCAGTTGCCCCTTCTTGATCGTCTTCAGCGACGATTCAGGCGTCCACACGAAGACGCCCGAATTGCCCGCAAACTTTTCGTGGTTCCATTCGAGGACGAGTTCGAAGTTCGTTACTTGTTTCGCCATCTTCGTCACGCCGACCGGCTTGCCCGTGCAATGCAGCACGTCGGCCTTCCAACTCCACGTGTCGTCGTCGCCGTTGACCGGGATGAAGTCGTCTTTGCCCAGCGAACGCCAACCGGGACCCGTGCCGTCGATGACGGCCTTGGGGAGGTTCGTCGGCTCTTTCTCCTGCGAATTGCCGGGAGCGAACGCGGCGACGGAAAACAACAGGGCGGCAGCGAGACAACGATGCGTCTTCACGAGAGGGTTCCTCAAGTCAGATCGAAGTTGCGATGCTTCGATTATGGCGATGCCGAAACCTGCGGACATCCTTTTTTTCACGCAAACGCAGCACACCTTCCGCACCAGCGTCGTCCAAGTGCGGGTTATCGGAAAGTAATCACACGATTCGCGTGCCATGCTTCGCCCGAGCCTTTCCGAAGAGATTGCTGATTCAATGCCCAGGGCGAAGCATGCCCCCATTCCGCACGCAGTGTCCCGTCTGGGGGCATGCTTGTGCGGTGAGAGCCGAAGGAGCCTGCTCCTTGCCTGGATCCGCACAAACACGGCACACCTGTCGATAGGCCCGAGATCTTCCAAAGGTCCTTGCCTTGTAGCAGTGACGAGTTTGCGGGAAAATCGTCTTGTAGTCGGCAATACGAGACGACCCATGCGCATCTTCGCCTGTCTCCTCCTCCTCGCCGCATCGCCCTTTTCGCTTCAGGCGGCCGATTGGCCCGTGCCGCGGGGGCCTTCGCGTGAGCCCGAGCCGTTCGTCTTCGATGTGAAGAAGCCGCTCGAATACCCGAAGGAATACCTGGACGATTTCGGAGCAGTCGTCCTCTACAGCAGCACGAGCCATCGTCTCCTTGATGACGGCACGCTCGAAACGACGGTCCACGAAGTTACCAGGCTGAATGGCCGCAAGGCGGTGGAGGATCTCGGCGAATATCATTACGCGAGCTTCATGCCGGGTTGGCAGAAGTTCACGCTGCATGAAGCTCGCATTCACAAAGCGAATGGCACGAAAGTCGAGGTCGAGCCGAACCATGTCGGTGTCCGCGATTCGGCCGGCGACGATGCTCTGGTCTACGACGTCAGCAAGCAGGTCACGATTTCATTTCCCAATCTCGCCGTCGGCGACGTCTACGAGGTGAAGTGGTCCACTCTCGGCAAGAATCCCGAATTCGGCGGGGAATTTTTCACGCGCTACACCTTCGGCGACGACCGCTATGCCGTCGTCCGCGACGTTTGGCATGTGCAAATTCCGAAGAACAAGGCGTTACATGTCGGCAGCATCAACGCTTCCCTGAAGCCTGAGATCCGCGAAGCGAATGAAGCGAAACACTATCGCTGGACCGTGACTCAACGATTGCCGTTGCCCAAGGAAGTCGACGCGCCGTCGAAGGACGAATACCGCTGGCAGGCCGCGTGTTCCACCTTCGCGGATTGGCAGGCGGTGGCGGCGTGGAAAAGCAAGGTGCGGGCGCATTGCTGGAAATGCGATGCCGACGTGCAGGAAATCGTCCGCAATGTGTGCAAGGATCTGACTCGACCTCAGGACAAGGCATCGGCCCTCACGTACTGGGTTCGCCGCAATGTGCGTTACCTCTCGCGCGGTCCTGGCGGCGCGGGATATACGCCGCACCCGCCGACGCAGGTCGTCTGCAATCGGTTCGGCGATTGCAAGGATCAGTGCCAGCTCCTCGCCGTCATGCTGCGCGAGGTCGGAATCAATCCCTGGCTCGTCACCCTCGGTGTCCAGGGCGATGGGCAGGTGTTGCCTGCGGTTCCGTCGCCGTGGGGCACCCATGCGATCTTGCTCGCGGAGATCGACGGCAAGGAACACTGGATCGACCCGACGTACTCAGATGCTCCATGGAACTTCCTAGGCCGCTCCACCCGCGATCGCCGATGCTATCTGACGCGAGGCGACGATTTCAAACTCGCGAAGACGCCGACGCTCCGGCCCTCAGATTGGCAGGCCGAGCAGACGAGCCAGGTGCAGATCCAACTCGATGGAGCCACCCGCTTCTTCCGCGCCGGCATCTGGAAAGGTGCAGCGGCGGTACAGCGTCGCAACACCTACTACGAAACGCCCCGCGGCGAACGCATGCGAAACGCATCGTCGGAAATCAAGGACGCGTTCCCCAAGGCCCGCCTCTGGAAGCTCAATTTCGACGAAGCTTCGCTCGACGATCCGAACCGCCCCGTCGGCGCCTCGGCGGAGTTCGTCGTGCCCAAGCAATTTTCTGGAGATGACGAACTCGAAGGCAGTTTCACCGATAGCGTGGTCTGGAATCGCTTCCTGGGATACACGGTCGATCTCGAACGAAAGCTGCCGCTCGATCTAGGTTATCCGTTCGAGTCAAGCCATCGCTTTGCGATCGAACTGCCGCCGGGGTATCGGATGGAAGGTTGGCCGAGCGACGTGTCGGCCCGTTCGGAATGGGGCGAGTTCGAGCGAAAAGCGGAACCGCCCGATCCGGACCAGCCTCGCATCGTCAAATTCTCGACCCGCATGCGTCTGGCGAAAAGCCGAGTGGAACTCGCGGACCTCCGAGCATTCGTCACGTTTCAGGAAGAGGTGACGCGCGGCTACCGCGTCTATCTCTCGCTGCGGCTCGCCGACGAATTGACCGATGTGCCTTTGCTCGAAGGCATCGCTCGCCGCGAGACCATCCCGCATGCGGCTCGCGTGTTGGGCAAGCTTCTGCTGCGCCACGGCAAACGCGAGGAAGGGAGCCAATTCCTCGCCGCGTCGATCGAGAAACATCCGAACGACCGCGTCCTTTGGGACCTGCGAACCAGAGCTGCGAACGGCAAAGCGGCGGAACTCGAAACGGTTCGCAAGATGTCGGCGGAGTTTCCGAAAGACGACGACCTGCAGGTTCGCCTCGGTTCGTTGCTCGTTCGCCAAGGTGCGACTGCGGAGGCCCGCAAAGTGCTGACGCCGCTGCTGGGCCGCGAATCGACGAGCATCCGGACTCGCGTGCATTTGGAACTCGCGCAACTGAGCCTGGATGCGGGCGATGCAGTCGCCGCCCAGAAGCATTGGGATGCCGCGGAGTTGAATGACGCATCGTCGGTCGCTTCCGCGAATGCGCTGTTGCTCGCCGGCAAGATTCGAATGAAGACCACGGGCGTCGCGAAGGCGCTGAGCATGTTTCGCAAGGCGAAGGATGCGGACCCGGCCCGTACGGACGTGTTGCTCGCATTCGTCGATGCGTTGATTCGGACGAATCAGAAGAAAGACGCGTTGCAGCCGTTGCGAGCGTTGTCAGTCCTCGTCGAGAACGACCGATCCCTCTGGCCCGAGATTGCATTGCTGCACCTGCGGATGGGGCGAGCGGACGACGCCGCCGACTTCGCCGAGCAAGTGTTGGAGCAATCGCCTGAATCGCCGATCGCGTTGACCGTTCGCGGCGTGCTGTCCGCGGCGGCGAAGCAACCAAGCGGCATCGCGGACTTGGAATCAGCGATGCGCCTCGCGAAGACCGATGTTCGCCCCGCGATGTGGCTGGTCGCGGTTCATCAAATCGAAGGCGATACCGAGAAAGCCGACCGCGTGCGGCAAACGATTCCGGGCGGAGTTGCCGACGAAACACTGTTGGAAATCCGTCAGTCGATCCGGTCCCTGGCCCGAATCCCTACAACACAGACGAAGCGTCCCTGACTTGTCGGGGCGAGGGAAGGGCGACATGGACCCGACGGTTTCCTATTCGATCGCCGATCTGCTGAATC
Source organism: Gemmataceae bacterium (assembly GCA_046350235.1). Taxonomy (GTDB): domain Bacteria; phylum Planctomycetota; class Planctomycetia; order Gemmatales; family Gemmataceae; genus JAIEPT01. The sequence goes on from JAXMAT010000009.1 coordinate 62,613, forward strand.
GCGCCCGTGAAAATTCGCCGGGCGAGGTGGATCGCCTTTTCACGCAAGCACGCAACTACCTGCGCCTCATCGCCCGCACTCAGATCGAACGGCATCTGCAAGCGAAGATCGATGCTTCCGACGTCGTCCAACAGACGTTGCTTGATGCCCACCGCGATTTCCCACGCTTCCGCGGCGGCACCGAGGGCGAATGGCTTGCCTGGCTCAAGCAGATTTTGCATCACAACGTCGCCAATTTCGTCCGCCACTACCGCACCGGCAAACGCCAAATCGGCCGCGAAACGCCGATCGCCCGCAGCGACGAATCGACCCCCGGCGGCGCCCCCGAACCCGCCGGCGCCGACGAAACGCCGAGCCAGGCGATGGTCCGCAAAGAGCGCGAACTGATCCTCGCCGACGCGCTCGCTCAGCTAGCGCCGGACCATTACGAGGTGATTTTCCTCAGAAACCTGCAGAAGATGCCGTTCAACGACATCGCTGAGAAAATGGGCCGCTCTCGCCCGGCCGTGCAGATGCTTTGGATGCGTGCCGTCGGCAAGTTGCAGGAGATCCTCCAAGGCATGCAATCCGTCGGCATCTCCTGGCGCCCGATGTCGTGAAAGTGCAGACTCAGGAACCGGCGACCATCGGTTTTCGCCAGAAATGCACCAGGCCCAGCCATCGGGCGAGATAGGTAAGCCAGAAGAGGCCGTTCCACCAGAAGATTAAAGCGAGGAAGAACGCGAGGGCAGGATTTTTCGGGAAGAGGTAATGGCATTCGACGATCCACCACGACGTCAGCGCCAGGATCAAGCCGCCCGCGATGCACACGCCGACGATGAATCGGCCTCGCTTCGCGAACATGCGGGAGATGGCGGCGGGGCCGACGGAACGGATGCGTTCCTCATCGTGAGCCGCAAGGCCGCCTGCGATCCACCAAGAATAGGCGATCCAGCCGAGCATCAGCAGGATCGCACGATCGACGATGCCGAGGTTGCCGGCACTGACCCAGAACCAACCCGCCATGATGAACGCCAGAATCGGGCCGCCGAAGAAGGCGAGCATGCCGGAGGCGAGGGTCAGGAAAAACGCGGGGAAATCGAAGCGATTGAGAAGGCTCAGGTTGCATTCGCCCGCCTCTCCGCTCAACAGCGTCGAGCGGAGCCAAATGCCCACGAGAATTGCGAACGCGAACAGGATCGGCGTCGAGATGACGAATCCGACCATCGGCGCCGTCTCGGCCGCGAGGCTGAGGATGAAGCCGATGGTCATGTGTCCGAGCGTCAGGAAAAAGCTCAGGACGGAGATCACGCCCCAGGCGCGGATCGGGTAGCCGAGGCAGTCGAGCCCGTTTTTCTCGCGTTCCCAGGAGTTCCACAGCTGCGGCCCGCCGAGACGGGTTTCCCGCATGGTCCGCCGTGCTTTGCGGAGCCGATCGACTTCGTCGGGGCTGCGGCGAACCTCGGGGTCCAAGGCTTCCATCGCATAGGGAATCCCATCTGCTGGCGTCGGCAGCGGGGTTTTCCAATCGATAGGACGTTTGGGATCGGCCGGAGGAGGTGGCGGCGGCGGTTCGCGAGAGGGGGGAACGGAACCGACTTCGACCGCACGGAGCGAGAAACCGCGGAGGGGCTTGGTTTCGAGGACTTCGACGTCGCGGACGGGAATCGACTCAGGCTCGACGATCACGCTGCGGTCGCCGACTTCGCGGCCGCAGGAGGGGCATCGGGCTCCCGGCGCGAGCGTGGTCGCATTCGCCGGGAGCCGATAGCCGCAGGAGCATGGCAGGAAGACCGCCATGGCAGGAACCTCACTCCGGCGCCTTGAGCGTTCGCAGGAATGCGATCAGAGCTTCGCGGTCGCTGCCGGAGAGTTGTTGATAGTTGGCTGCGGCATTGGTGCCTTGGCCGCGATGCAGGCGGATGGCTTCATCCAACGTCTTGGCTCGGCCATCGTGCATGTACGGGCCGGAATCCGCAACGCCCCAGAGTGGCGGCGTGCGCCATTCGTCGGGGAACGGCGTGGACGGATCGTCGGGCAGTTCAGGCGACGGGATGTAGCCCGAGTTGCCGCCGACCAGTTCGATGCCCATGCGATGAAGGAGCAGATCGCTGTAGATGCCCTGGACCGAACCCATGTCCGGCACATGGCAGCTAGCGCATCCGACCTTCTCGAACATCGCCTTGCCGTGGACGGCTTGCTTACGTTCGGTCGCGTCTTCGGGGAGGCGTTCCTTCGGAGCCGGCAGTGCGGCGCAGAAGGCGGCGATCTGTTCGCATTGCTTGCGGGTCAGGTCGAAGCCCTTCCCCTTGTAGTCGAGCTTCGCCATCGAAATCGGCTGAGCCGCACCCGGGTTGCTGAGGCCCAGTTCGTTGGCGCACGCGTTTTCGACGAAGGTCAGCAGGCTGTCGGTCTGGCCCTTCCAGCCGAATCGGCCAATCTTGTTTCCATTGCGAGCGATGCGGCCCACGGGAATCGTTTCGCTGCCGCCCGGAAGCAGGCCATGGCGAGCGGATTGAGCGCGTTCCTGTTGGATGATAACGTCATCCGGAATCGCATCGATCAAGCCCGAGCCGAAGAGGGCCGGGGTTTGGCGTTGCGAGATTTCGAGGCCGCGATCGAGGAAGCCGCGATCCTTGACCAGGCGATTCACCTGATCGAGCGTCGGCCGGCAACCGGTGCCGAGCGTCGGATCGATGTGTGACAGGTTTTCCTGGTAGTCGGCCGAGATGGCGAAGGCGTGGAGGACGCCCGAGCGGAACTTCGCTTCGTTGCCAATGAAGGCGCGGGTGGCGAAGGTGGTGACGTTGTGTTCGACTCCGCCGCCTCCGCCGATGCCGCCTTGCTTATGGCAGGCGACGCACGATTCGGCGTTGAACACGGGACCGAGCCCGTCGCCAGCCGAGGCGAGCGGATCGTTTTTCTTCCAGTCGTGTTTGAAGAGCGTGCTGCCTTCGGCGACATCCGCGGGATTGAGCGGTGCTGGCTGAACCAGCGGACGCGACATGACGCGATAACCAACGGGCACGGCAATCACCGCCGTCGTGAGGGCGGTAGCGGTCAGAAACGGCTTCCACATGGGCAACCTCCGACGATGGGAAAGCGAGGCCGCAGATATGACGACCTGCAATGTACACCTAGTAAGACTCCGAAGCGAGGCGAAAAATCGTACCGATTCGGAATTTTGCGCTCAGGTATTTTCTGGTTCCGGGCTCCACCATTTGCCAAGTCGCTCTCTAGGCTCCCGATTCCGCGCTCATATCACGCCAAATTTCGGAAATTAGCCAATCCGGCATTAGCAAATGATCACGTTCCCCCACGACCTCGCCTCGGGTCGTTGCCAGGCAAGTTGCCTATATCAGACCATCGCATCTCCTGAGAACGTCATCTACCTTCTGCCGCCGAGTCGCAACCGCTCAACCGTCAATCGACCGGCAATGTAACGCGACATCTTCGGGGCAGTTCGCGGACGAACGCGGAAGGGAGATTTGGCATGCTTCTTTGGGCCAAGAGAAGGAAACTCCCCATGTCGAATCGAATGACATCGTTCGACTCGCGGTGAAACTGCGTTCCTCCTTGATCATTGAGATTTGGGATCGTTTGCCTGAAGACTTCGAATAAGGCGACTTTCCCGAATCGAACAAGAAGTTGCGAGCCGAACGCCTCGCTGAAGCTGAAGCCAATTCGGGCGAAGGTAGCCGTATGACGAAGTACTTCGTCGAATTGTGGCGCCGTCGCCTACGCCTTCCCGCCAAACGCTGGGCGGGTCAAATTCGCATGGCGGGGGTGGCCGAGTCCGGTAAAGTAAAAGACGGAATACCTGCCTCGCGAACGTCGTTCGCGGATCCGCCTTCCCGCTCTTGCGGTCGGCTTCTTCGAAGCCTGCGAGTGCTCGCCCATGATGACCCACGACCATGCCACCCAGGAACGTACGGGCCTGGGGAATTACTTCGTCGCCAATTATCCCCCCTTTTCCGCGTGGAAGCCGGACCATCTCCCGGCGGCCATGCAAGTGCTCGATGCGCCGCCGCGGCCGAATACGCCGCTGGGGTTGTATCTGCACATTCCGTTTTGCCGAAAGCGATGCAAATTCTGCTATTTCCGCGTCTACACCGACAAGAACGCTCGCGACGTCGAGACCTATCTCGATGCGCTCACGCGTGAGGTCGAGCTGTATCGCAAGAAGCCCATCGTCGGCGATCGGCCGCTCCACTTCGTTTACTTCGGCGGCGGCACGCCCTCGTTTCTGAGTGCGAACCAGATCCAGGGGCTGTTCGAGAAAGTGCAGTCCGTCTTTCCCTGGGATCATGCAGCCGAAGTGACGTTCGAATGCGAACCGGGCACGCTGCAGCAGCATAAGTTGGAAACGCTCCGCAAGATGGGCGTTACCCGCCTCAGCCTGGGCATCGAGAACTTCAACGACACGATCCTCGAAGGCAACGGCCGAGCCCATCTCTCGGCCGAGATTCACCGCGCCTACGGTTGGGCCCGCGAACTCGATTTTCCGCAGATCAACATCGACCTCATCGCCGGCATGCTTGGCGAGACGTGGGACAATTGGCGCGATTGCGTGCAGCAAGCGATCGCGATGTCGCCGGACAGCGTGACCATCTATCAGATGGAGTTGCCCTTCAACACCGTCATCTCCCGTGAGCTGAAGATGGTGGGGCAGGAAACAATCGATCCGAAGCAAATCGCCGATTGGCCGACGAAGCGGGACTGGGTGCAATACGCGTTCGACGAGTTCGCCAAGGCAGGCTACGGCATTTCGTCCGCATACACGGTCGTGAAAAACCCCGAGAAGACGAAGTTCGTCTACCGCGACAGCCTTTGGCATGGAGCCGACATGTTCGGCACCGGCGTCGCCTCGTTCGGCCACGTGGGCGGCGTGCATGTGCAAAACGTCGATCGTTGGGAGACGTACGTCGAAATGCTCGACAAGGGCGAACTGCCGCTCGCTCGGGCGCTTCCGGTATCGGACGATCAACGCCTGCGACGCGAGTTGATGTTGCTGATCAAGACGGGCGCGATCGAGACGGACTACTTCCGCCGCAAGTTCGGCGTGAACATCCTCGACGAGTTCAGCGAAGGCCTTTCGCAGTTGCAGCAAGAAGGCTACTTGACGGTGAAGCCCGAAACCGTGACCCTGACACGCACCGGCATGCTGCAAATCGATCGTCTCCTGCCGACGTTTTTCGAACCCGAATACCGCGGCATCCGGTACACGTGATTGGTTTTGCTGGTTAGCCGCGACGCCAGCGGGCGCGGGGCGGTTTGCCATGCGATCGCATGACGCAGTCCGCGCTCCGCTGCGCGTCGCGGCTAACCGACGAACCCGGAAATGACCGAACCGCTTACATTCATGATGGGCAAATACGCTGCCGTCTTGCCGACGGATCGGCGGTATTGCCGCAATCACATGTGGATGCAGTCCGCCGAGGGATTGCAGCGGTTCGGCTTCTGACCTACGCCATCCGCTTGATGCAGGACGTCTACTTCCTCGACTGGACCCTCGGCGACGATTCGGCCGTCAAATTGAAGCAGCAGATCGGGCACATCGAGACATCGAAAGCGATGTCCGATCTATTCGCCCCTTGCGATGGAACTATCGTCCGCTTCAACCCGAAGTTGCTCGAAGATCCCTCCGCCATCAATGTGGATGGCTACGCAACGGCTGGCTCTTCGAGATGCAAACCGCAGGCGAAGGCACGCTGACGCCCGAGGAATACATGGCCTTCCTCGACGCGGGCTGGGAAAAGACGCAAAACATGCTCAAAGGGCATATGTGACGGTTAGCCGCGACGCGCAGCAGCGCGCGGGCAGTAAGCTATACCATTGCTTGGCAAGCAGTCCGCGCTCCGCTGCGCGTCGCGGCTAACCGAACGTCTGGGGTTGTCATGAGCCGACATCGATTGACCGTCGTCCTTTCACGGCGCAGGGGAAGCATCCGGGCAAACGGGCGCTGGAGGAATCGATCGTCGCGGCCCTCATCATGGAGCCGGGGCTCGAGGTTTCGGTCATCCCGTTCCTCTACGACTTGGGCAAGGACCACACGGGGCGGATGTTTCTCGAGTCGGTGAAGGGAGACATGGTCGTCCTCTCTTGGCTCTTTCCGCGGGCCGCATTCTGGATCCTCGATCGCGACGGCATTCGCGGCAAACAAGGCGAATCGCTGATCAAACCGGTAGCCGACGAAGATGACGACGAGACGCCGGAAACGCCCGAGGCTCCTAAAGGCATCGGATCGGTCAACGTGCCGGACCGCCACATCTACTGCCTCGATCTGCGCGACCGCAACAGCCACGATCCCTTCATCGAGGAGATTCGCCGGATCGCAGCCGAATCGAAGGCGCGTGCGGAGGCGAAGACTCAGACCGCGGCGGCGAGCAAGCCGCAGGTCGTCGATCTCGGCATGGCGTTTCTGAAGCCGACGAATGGGCATGCGGCCAGCGAATCGGCTCCCGCGGCGGCGGAGCTGAAGTTCTCGCCGGAAGAATTGCTGAAGACGCCGGGCCGACGCTGGTATCCGGTGATCGATTACAGCCGATGCACGAATTGCATGGAGTGCATCGATTTCTGCCTCTTCGGAGTTTACGGGCTCGATGGCGAGAGCCGGCTGCTGGTGGAAAACCAGGACAACTGCAAAAAGGGATGCCCCGCGTGCAGCCGAGTCTGCCCCGAGCAGGCGATCATGTTTCCCGACTACAAGACGCCCGCGATCGCCGGCGCCCCGGTCGGCGCGGTGGGCAATCTCAAAATTGACCTGACCCGTCTCTTCGGCGGCGACACGAAGGACGCCCTCTCGCAAGCCGTCGCCGAACGCGACCGCGAACTCGTGGCCGATGGACGCGATGCGGTGGGCACCTCGGTTGGTTTGCCCAAACGACAAGTGGACAAGGCGGAAGGCCCGAAGGACGACCTCGACAACCTGATGGACGCCCTCGACGCCGAGTTTTAGCGTTTAGCCGCCGCTCTCGGAGCGGCGCGGTAGCATAGCGTCGGTTCGTTCAACCATTTGCAAGGGCCAAGTCCGCGCCGCTCCGAGAGCGGCGGCTAAACGAACGGAATCGGAATGACTAGGCCGCGGGTTGCGATTATTGGTGGCGGACTCGCCGGCCTCGCGGCGGCAACCGCCCTCGCCCCGCGTGGCTACCGCGTCATCCTCCTCGAATCGCGCGATCGGCTCGGCGGGCGGGCAGGGTCTTTCACCGATCCCGTCACCGGGCAACTCATCGACGCGTGTCAGCATGTCTCGATGGGCTGCTGCACCAACTACTCCCACTTCTGCAAAACGCTCGGCATCGCGGGCTACCTCGAACCGCAGCCTGAGTTGTGGTTCATGACTCCCGATCGCAAGCTCACGCGATTTCGAGCCGACGATCTGCCTGCCCCGCTCCACCTCGCCCGCAGCTTCGCCAACGCCCACTATCTCACGCTCGGCGAAAAACTCCGCGCGGGATACGCCCTCGCGATGCTGCGGCTCGCGAGCACGAAGGACGATCCGCCGTTTCAGGATTGGCTCGTCCGCCATTACCAGACGCAACGCATCATCGACCGCTTCTGGGGCCTCGTGCTCGTCAGCGCTCTCAACGAAACGCCCGACCGCATCGGCCTGCGGTACGCCCGCAAAGTGTTTGTCGATGGTTTCCTCACCCACCCGCGCGGCTTCGTCGTCGATCTGCCGACTGTGCCCTTGGGCCGACTCTACGGCAACGAAATGCGGCAATGGCTGTCGCAGCATCAGGTGGAAGTTCACCCACTGACGGGCGTCAAGCAAATCGTCCTCGAGACCCCCCAAGCCCAGGGGCGACCGAAGGAAGCTCCTGGGATGCAAACCGAAAACTCGTTGCAGCTCACGATACCCGAATCCCAGGAGCTCGCAGGCGCTCGCCCCTGGGATTGCGGCGATGTCGTTCGATTGGAGCTGCGAACCGGCGAAATCACGGAGGCGGACTGGTACATCTCGACCGTCCCCTTCGATCGCTTGCTCGACCTGCTGCCGACCGACGTCATCGAACGCAAGCCGTATTTCGCGAATCTCCGCAACCTGACGGTGTCGCCGATCACGAGCGTTCATTGCTGGTTCGACAAATCCGCGACGCATTTGCCGCATGTCACGCTGATCGATTCGGTGGGCCAATGGGTGTTCAATCGCGGCAAGAATGAACAGGGCGAATATTACTTACAAGTCGTCGTCAGCGCCGCGCGCCAATTTCGCGGCCTCGGGCGAGAAGAAGTGCAGCGCCAAGTCGTCGAGGAATTGCGAAAGCTGTTTCCGCCGCTAATCGACGCCAAATTGCTGCGAGCGAAAGTCGTCACCGAACACGCGGCCACCTTCAGCGCCGTCCCCGGAGTCGATCGCTGGCGTCCGCCGCAAGGTTCGCCGATCCGCAATCTGCTGGTCGCCGGCGATTGGACCGCGACCGGTTGGCCCGCGACGATGGAAGGCGCCGTCCGCAGCGGCTACCTCGCCGCCGAAGAACTGCTCCGCCGCGACGGCAAACCACATCGCCTGCTTCAGCCGGATCTCTGAAGTTCAAGCTTCCGAACCATGACGCTTTGACGGCCAAGGCTCGGCATGAAGGTTCCCCTTCATGCCGAGCCTTGGCGTTTCCAATCCCTTCGTCCGAATCCGCTTACAGGACGCTGCTGATGATGAAGTCAGCGAACGGGCTCCAAGCGGACGCTACGTTCAACGCATCGAAGGAGCGGACCCAAACGCGATACGTGGAGCCCGCGGCGAGGGGAACGACGGCCGTGTACGAATTCGTGGCGACATTCGTCTGCCGAATCACCTGCGACGCGCCCGTCGTCAGATTGTCGACCCACAAGTCGTAGCGGACGGCTCCAGCGACCGCGTCCCAATTGATCGTCGGCAACGTCGAGTAGATGGTTCCGATCGGAGCGGTAACCGTCGGGATGCCGATCCGGAAGTCCGAAGCCTGGCTCCAAGGAGTTGCAACGTTCAAGGCGTCGAAGCCGCGTACCCAAGCGCGGTAGTTTCCGGACGGGAGTGCCGCCAAGACCGTGAACGAGTTCGTCGCCAAGGTCGTTTGCCGAATCACCTGCGACGCGCCCGTCGTCAGGTTGTCGACCCACAAGTCGTAGCGGACAGCACCGGTGTTGGTCCAGGTGATCGTCGGCGTTGCCGACGTCGCCGTTCCGATCGGTCCGGTGATGGTCGGTACGCCTACTGAGAAGAAGGATGCGACGCTCCAGGCCGTGGATGCTCCGGTCGCATCGATCGCACGCACCCAAACCTGATACGTCCCCGTCGCGAGAGGATTTGGTGGAGTGAAGGTGGTCGTGCCTCCTGGGATGCTTGTCTGGCGAATCACCTGGGAGGCTTCCGTGGTTACGTTGTCGACCCACAAATCGTAATTGGCGGCAGCATCCACGGCCGTCCATGCGATCGTGGGTGGGTTGGTCGGCTCCGTCCCAATCGGAGCGGTGATCGTCGGAGCACCGATACGGAAATCGGCGGATGTGCTCAACTGCTGGCGACATCCGATCCGTTGAAGGCACGGACCCACACGCGGTACGAGCCATAGGGCAGGTTCGCAACCGGAGTGAACGTCGTCGCGACGAGGCTGGTTTGACGAATGACCTGCGAAGCTCCGGTCGTGAGGTTGTCTACCCACAAGTCATACCGTGCGGCCAACGACGTTGCCGTCCAGGTGAATGTCGGGGTGACGTCGTTCAAAACGCCGATCGGCGTCAGAATCGTCGGAGTTCCCGGCGCTGCGGTCGAAGCCGCGGCTCATCGTCCATGTCGCAACGAGGTTGCCCGAAGACGCATTCCCTGCAGCATCGGCGATGCCGCCGCCCACCACCTTCAAGGAGTAGCCGCCGCTGGTGGAAGTCGCCGCCGCGGGGAGCCGCTACGTGGTAGATCGTCGGATCGCCGAGGTCCTGAGTGATGACGACACCCGAACCCGCATTGATCAGATTGACGCTGCCGTCTCGCGACAGGATCAAGTCGGCGAAGGTCAAGGTCGTCAAGGCGATCGACTCGGAGAACGTCACGTCGACGTTGGTCACCGACGTGCTTGAACGTTCGGCACAATATCGCTGATCGTAATCATGGCCGGAGCGATGGTGTCGAGGGTGAACGTGAAGGCGGCGCTGCCGTCCCGTTCCCGGCCACGTCCGTCTGTCGGACCTGAACCGAGTTGGCTCCTTGGACTGGAGTGAAGCTGCCTGTCCAAGTCGTACCGCCGTCGATCGAGTACTGCACGGTGGTCGCCGGGTTCGACGCCGGTGAGCGTCAAGGCTCCGTTGGACGTGATCTTGTCCGCACCGCTGAAGCCGGTGTCGGCGGTCAAGGCGACCGTCGGAGCGGCCGGAACCGTCGTATCCAACGTGAAGGCGAACGCGATGCTCGCGATGGAGACGTTTCCGGCGACGTCGGTTTGACGGACCTCAACCGAGTTGCCGCCTTCGACCGGGGTGAAGGCCGGCAACCAGGCTCCGCCGTTGTTGCGGTATTCCACCGAAGCTGCCCGATTCGACCCCGGTGAGCGTCAAGGCTCCGTTGGACGTGATCTTGTCGGCGTTATTGGATCCGGTGGCGACCGTCAGAGCCACTCCCGGAGCGACCGGAGCGATCGTGTCCAGAGTGAACGCGAAGGCCGCGCTGGCGGGCCCCACGTTGCCGGCCACGTCAGTCTGACGGACTTCAACCGAGTTGGCTCCTTGGACCGGCGTGAAGGTGTTGCTCCACGTCGTTCCGCCATCGACCGAGTACTGCACGCTCGCTCCGCCTTCGACCCCGGTGAGGGTCAAGGCTCCGTTCGACGTGATCTTGTCGATCGGGCTGGAGCCGGTGTCGGCGGTCAACGCGACCGTCGGAGCGGCCGGAGCGGTCGTATCGAGGGTGAACGTGAAGGCCGCGCTGGCGGCTCCGACGTTTCCGGCGGCGTCGGTCTGGCGGACCTGGACGGAGTTGGCTCCTTCGGTAGCGGTGAAAGTGGGGTTCCAGGAGCCGCCGCCGTCGATGGAGTATTCCACAAGCGGCTCCGCCTTCGACGCCCGTGAGCGTCAAGGCTCCGTTGGACGTAATCTTGTCGCTGTTGCTGGAACCGGTGTCCGAGGTCAACGCGACGCCTGGAGCGACCGGATTCGTCGTGTCGAGCGTGAACGAATCCGCCGCTCGGAATCGAGACGTTGCCGGCGACGTCGGTCTGGCGCACCTGAACGATGTTCAAGCCTTCGACTGCCGTGAAGGTCGTACCCCACGTGGCTCCACCGTCGACGGAGTATTCGACCTTGGTGGACGGCGACTTCGACGCCGGTAAGCGTCAAGGCGCCGTTCGACGTGAGCTTGTCGCCGACGATGCCGGTGTCGGTGGTGAGGCCACGCCAGGGGTGACTGGAGCGATGGTGTCGAGAGTGAAGGCGAAGGCCGCGGTTGGCGAGCCCGGGGTTCCCCGCGATATCGGTTTGTCGGACCTGGACCGAGTTGGCGCCTTCGACCGGGGTGAAGCTGCCTGTCCAAGTCGTACCGCCGTCGATCGAGTACTGCACGGTGGCGCCCGATTCGACGCCGGTGAGCGTCAAGGCTCCGTTGGACGTGATCTTGTCCGCACCGCTGAAGCCGGTGTCGGCGGTCAAGGCGACCGTCGGAGCGGCCGGAACCGTCGTATCCAGCGTGAAGGCGAACGCGATGCTCGCGATGGAGACGTTTCCGGCGACGTCGGTTTGACGGACCTCAACCGAGTTGGCCCCTTCCGTTGCGGTGAAGGTCGGCAGCCACGTGGTCCCGCCGTCGATGGAGTATTCCACCGAAGCGCCCGATTCGACCCCGGTGAGCGTCAAGGCTCCGTTGGACGTGATCTTGTCGGCGTTATTGATCCGGTATCGACCGTCAGAGCCACTCCCGGAGCGACCGGAGCGATCGTGTCCAGAGTGAACGCGAAGGCCGCGCGGCGGGCCCCACGTTGCCGGCCACGTCAGTCTGACGGACTTCAACCGAGTTGGCTCCTTGGACCGGCGTGAAGGTGTTGCTCCACGTCGTTCCGCCATCGACCGAGTACTGCACGCTCGCTCCGCCTTCGACCCCGGTGAGGGTCAAGGCTCCGTTCGACGTGATCTTGTCGATCGGGCTGGAACCGGTGTCGGAGGTCAGAGCGACTGTCGGAACGGCCGGAGCGACCGTATCGAGCGTGAACGTGAACGCGGCACTTGCCGTCGAGACGTTCCCGGCAACATCGGTTTGACGGACCTGGACGGAGTTGGCTCCTTCGGCCGCGGTAAAGGTGGGGTTCCAGGTGGCGCCGCCGTCGATGGAGTATTCCACAGCGGCTCCGCCTTCGACGCCCGTGAGCGTCAAGGCTCCGTTGGACGTAATCTTGTCGCTGTTGCTGGAACCGGTGTCCGAGGTCAACGCGACGCCTGGAGCGACCGGATTCGTCGTGTCGAGCGTGAAGACGAATCCGCCGCTCGGAATCGAGACGTTGCCGGCGACGTCGGTCTGGCGCACCTGAACGATGTTCAAGCCTTCGACTGCCGTGAAGGTCGTACCCCACGTGGCTCCACCGTCGACGGAGTATTCGACCTTGGTGCCGACGGCGACTTCGACGCCGGTAAGCGTCAAGGCGCCGTTCGACGTGAGCTTGTCGCCGACGATGCCGGTGTCGGTGGTGAGAGCCACGCCAGGGGTGACTGGAGCGATGGTGTCGAGAGTGAAGGCGAAGGCCGCGCTGGCGAGCCCGGGGTTCCCCGCGATATCGGTTTGTCGGACCTGGACCGAGTTGGCGCCTTCGACCGGGGTGAAGCTGCCTGTCCAAGTCGTACCGCCGTCGATCGAGTACTGCACGGTGGCGCCCGATTCGACGCCGGTGAGCGTCAAGGCTCCGTTGGACGTGATCTTGTCCGCACCGCTGAAGCCGGTGTCGGCGGTCAAGGCGACCGGTCGGAGCGGCCGGAACCGTCGTATCCAGCGTGAAGGCGAACGCGATGCTCGCGATGGAGACGTTTCCGGCGACGTCGGTTTGACGGACCTCAACCGAGGTTGGCCCCTTCCGTTGCGGTGAAGGTCGGCAGCCACGTGGTCCCGCCGTCGATGGAGTATTCCACCGAAGCGCCCGATTCGACCCCGGTGAGCGTCAAGGCTCCGTTGGACGTGATCTTGTCGGCGTTATTGGATCCGGTATCGACCGTCAGAGCCACTCCCGGAGCGACCGGAGCGATCGTGTCCAGAACGAACGCGTGGCGGGCCCACGTTGCCGGCCACGTCAGTCGACGACTTCAACCGAGTTGGCCCTTGACCGGCGTGAAGGTGTTGCTCACGTCGTTCCGCCATCGACCGAGTACTGCACGCTGCTCCGCCTTCGACCCCTGGGTGGGTTGGTCGGCGCCGTCCCAATCGGAGCGGTGATCGTCGGAGCACCGATACGGAAATCGGCGGATGTGCTCCAACTGCTGGCGACATCCGATCCGTTGAAGGCACGGACCCACACGCGGTACGAGCCATAGGGCAGGTTCGCAACCGGAGTGAACGTCGTCGCGACGAGGCTGGTTTGACGAATGACCTGCGAAGCTCCGGTCGTGAGGTTGTCTACCCACAAGTCATACCGTGCGGCCAACGACGTTGCCGTCCAGGTGAATGTCGGGGTGACGTCGTTCAAAACGCCGATCGGCGTCAGAATCGTCGGAGTTCCCGGCGCTGCGGTCGAAGCCGCGCTCATCGTCCATGTCGCAACGAGGTTGCCCGAAGACGCATTCCCTGCAGCATCGGCGATGCCAGCGCCCACCACCTTCAAGGAGTAGCCGCCGCTGGTGGAAGTCAGCGCCGCGGGGAGCGCTACGTGGTAGATCGTCGGATCGCCGAGGTCCTGAGTGATGACGACACCCGAACCCGCATTGATCAGATTGACGCTGCCGTCTCGCGACAGGATCAAGTCGGCGAAGGTCAAGGTCGTCAAGGCGATCGACTCGGAGAACGTCACGTCGACGTTGGTCACCGACGTGCTTCGAACGTTCGGCACAATATCGCTGATCGTAATCATGGCCGGAGCGATGGTGTCGAGGGTGAACGTGAAGGCGGCGCTTGCCGTCCCCACGTTCCCGGCCACGTCCGTCTGTCGGACCTGAACCGAGTTGGCTCCTTGGACTGGAGTGAAGCTGCCTGTCCAAGTCGTACCGCCGTCGATCGAGTACTGCACGGTGGCGCCGGGTTCGACGCCGGTGAGCGTCAAGGCTCCGTTGGACGTGATCTTGTCCGCACCGCTGAAGCCGGTGTCGGCGGTCAAGGCGACCGTCGGAGCGGCCGGAACCGTCGTATCCAGCGTGAAGGCGAACGCGATGCTCGCGATGGAGACGTTTCCGGCGACGTCGGTTTGACGGACCTCAACCGAGTTGGCCCCTTCCGTTGCGGTGAAGGTCGGCAGCCACGTGGTTCCGCCGTCGATGGAGTATTCCACCGAAGCGCCCGATTCGACCCCGGTGAGCGTCAAGGCTCCGTTGGACGTGATCTTGTCGGCGTTATTGGATCCGGTATCGACCGTCAGAGCCACTCCCGGAGCGACCGGAGCGATCGTGTCCAGAGTGAACGCGAAGGCCGCGCTGGCGGGCCCCACGTTGCCGGCCACGTCAGTCTGACGGACTTCAACCGAGTTGGCTCCTTGGACCGGCGTGAAGGTGTTGCTCCACGTCGTTCCGCCATCGACCGAGTACTGCACGCTCGCTCCGCCTTCGACCCCGGTGAGGGTCAAGGCTCCGTTCGACGTGATCTTGTCGATCGGGCTGGAACCGGTGTCGGAGGTCAGAGCGACCGTCGGAACGGCCGGAGCGACCGTATCGAGCGTGAACGTGAACGCGGCACTTGCCGTCGAGACGTTCCCGGCAACATCGGTTTGACGGACCTGGACGGAGTTGGCTCCTTCGGCCGCGGTAAAGGTGGGGTTCCAGGTGGCGCCGCCGTCGGTGGAGTACTCAGCCGTCGCGCCCACTTCGACGCCGGAGAGAGTCAAGGCTCCGTTGGAGGTGATCTTGTCGCTGCTGCTGGAACCGGTGTCGGAGGTCAGCGAAATGCCAGGGGCCGCGGGCGGGACGGTGTCGAAGGTGAACGTGAATGCTCCGCTCGACGGGCCGATATTGCCGGCGACATCCGTCTGGCGAACTTCGACCGAGTTCAACCCTTGAACCGGGGTGAAGGTCGAAGTCCACGTCGTGCCGCCGTCGATCGAGTACTGCACGGTGGCGCCGCCTTCAACGCCCGAGAGAGTCAATGCGCCGTTCGACGTGACCTTGTCGCTATTGCTCGATCCGGTGTCGGAGGTCAGTGCGACTCCTGGAGCCGCCGGAGCGGTCCGGTCGATGGTGTACACTTGCCCGGCATTGTACGTCGCGGTCGAGTTGTTTGACGCCAAGTCCGTGACGTTGCCCGTGAAATCTAGGCCCAAGGTGCCTTCGCCGGTCCCGGCATTGACGGTCACCTTGTAGGTCGATCCATTGACCGCGGTGACCGAAGCAACGGTGAGAGTCCCCGTCAAGCCAGTCGGTACGGAGGCGAAATCTGCGACCGCGACGCCGGTGACGCTTTCGCTGAAGGTGACCGTGAAATCGACGGTCGCGGCATTCGTGGGATTGGTTCCCGCACGGACGATCGACAGCACGGTCGGAGCCGTCTTGTCGATGGTGTAGGTCTCGCCGGTGGTGAAATCGCCGTTGACGGTGCCGACTCCGCCGGCGGGATTGCCAGCCACATCGGTCACGGTGTCGTTGTCGATGAAATCAAGCCGCACATCGCCGTCTGCACCGGTGGTCACATCGACACGATACGTCGTCGTGGTGAGTTGGATGACGCTAGAGATCGTACCGAGGCCGGTCAACGCGAAGTCAGCCGTGTCCACGCCGCTCACGGGTTCGCTGAAGCTGACCAGGAATGGAACCGAGGCAGTGTTGTTTGGATTCGAGGCAAGGCGGATGATGCCGACAACTTGGGGAGGTAAGGTGTCGATGGTGACGGCGAGGGCCGTGGAGTCGGCGGAGTTGCCCGCGAGGTCGTAGGTGCGGACGAAGAGGTTGTGGACTCCGTCCGAGAGCGTCGAAGCGGTCAGCGTCGCGACTCCCGTCCCGTCGGCGGTTCCGGTGGCAACGACGGCGTTGCCGTTGCTGGCGTCACGCAGTTCGACGGTCTGGTTGGGCTCGGCCCCAGTGACGTCGAAGGTCGGCGTGTTGTCGTTGGTGTTGTTGTCGGTCGATGAAGCCCCGTTGTCGCTGCCTGCTTGCAGATCGGGAGCATTCGGCGTCGCCGGAGGCGTCGTGTCGATGGTGACGGCGAGGGTCGTGGAGTCGGCGGAGTTGCCCGCGAGGTCGTAGGTGCGGACGAAGAGGTTGTGGACTCCGTCCGAGAGCGTCGAAGCGGTCAGCGTCGCGACTCCCGTCCCGTCGGCGGTTCCGGTGGCAACGACGGCGTTGCCGTTGCTGGCGTCACGCAGTTCGACGGTCTGGTTGGGCTCGGCCCCAGTGACGTCGAAGGTCGGCGTGTTGTCGTTGGTGTTGTTGTCGGTCGACGAGGCCCCGTTGTCGCTGCCGGCTTGCAGATCGGGAGCGTTCGGCGTCGCTGGGGAGTCGTGTCGATGGTGACGGCGAGGGCCGTGGAGTCGGCGGAGTTGCCCGCGAGGTCGTAGGTGCGGACGAAGAGGTTGTGGACTCCGTCTGACAGCGTCGAGGCGGTCAGCGTCGCAGCTCCCGTCCCGTCGGCGGTTCCGGTGGCAACGACGGCGTTGCCGTTGCTGGCGTCACGCAGTTCGACGGTCTGGTTGGGCTCGGCCCCAGTAATGTCGAAAGTCGGCGTGTTGTCGTTGGTGTTGTTGTCGGTCGACGAAGTTCCGCTGTCGCTGCCGGCTTGCAGATCGGGTGCGTTCGGCGTCGCTGGGGGAGTCGTGTCGATGGTGACGGCGAGGGCCGTGGAGTCGGCGGAGTTGCCCGCGAGGTCGTAGGTGCGGACGAAGAGGTTGTGGACTCCGTCTGACAGCGTCGAGGCGGTCAGCGTCGCAGCTCCGGTCCCGTCGGCGGTTCCGGTGGCAACGACGGCGTTGCCGTTGCTGGCGTCACGCAGTTCGACGGTCTGGTTGGGCTCGGCCCCAGTAATGTCGAAAGTCGGCGTGTTGTCGTTGGTGTTGTTGTCGGTTGACGAAGCCCCGTTGTCGCTGCCGGCTTGCAGATCGGGAGCGTTCGGCGTCGCTGGGGGAGTCGTGTCGATGGTGACGGCGAGGGCCGTGGAGTCGGCGGAGTTGCCCGCGAGGTCGTAGGTGCGGACGAAGAGGTTGTGGACTCCGTCTGACAGCGTCGAAGCGGTCAGCGTCGCGGCTCCCGTCCCGTCGGCGGTTCCGGTGGCGACGACGGCGTTGCCGTTGCTGGCGTCACGCAGTTCGACGGTCTGGTTGGGCTCGGCCCCAGTAATGTCGAAAGTCGGCGTGTTGTCGTTGGTGTTGTTGTCGGTCGATGAAGCCCCGTTGTCGCTGGCCAGAACGAGATCGGGAGCATTCGGCGTGGCGATCGTCGTGTCGATGGTGACGGCGAGGGCTGTGGAGTCGGCGAAGTTGCCCGCGAGGTCGTAGGTGCGGACGAAGAGGTTGTGGACTCCGTCCGAGAGCGTCGAAGCGGTCAGCGTCGCGGCTCCCGTCCCGTCGGCGGTTCCGGTGGCAACGACGGCGTTGCCGTTGCTGGCGTCACGCAGTTCGACGGTCTGGTTGGGCTCGGCCCCAGTAATGTCGAAAGTCGGCGTGTTGTCGTTGGTGTTGTTGTCGGTCGACGAAGTTCCGCTGTCGCTGCCGGCTTGCAGATCGGGTGCGTTCGGCGTCGCTGGGGGAGTCGTGTCGATGGTGACGGCGAGGGCCGTGGAGTCGGCGGAGTTGCCCGCGAGGTCGTAGGTGCGGACGAAGAGGTTGTGGACTCCGTCTGACAGCGTCGAGGCGGTCAGCGTCGCAGCTCCCGTCCCGTCGGCGGTTCCGGTGGCAACGACGGCGTTGCCGTTGCTGGCGTCACGCAGTTCGACGGTCTGGTTGGGCTCGGCCCCAGTAATGTCGAAAGTCGGCGTGTTGTCGTTGGTGTTGTTGTCGGTCGACGAAGTTCCGCTGTCGCTGCCGGCTTGCAGATCGGGTGCGTTCGGCGTCGCTGGGGGAGTCGTGTCGATGGTGACGGCGAGGGCCGTGGAGTCGGCGGAGTTGCCCGCGAGGTCGTAGGTGCGGACGAAGAGGTTGTGGACTCCGTCTGACAGCGTCGAGGCGGTCAGCGTCGCAGCTCCGGTCCCGTCGGCGGTTCCGGTGGCAACGACGGCGTTGCCGTTGCTGGCGTCACGCAGTTCGACGGTCTGGTTGGGCTCGGCCCCAGTAATGTCGAAAGTCGGCGTGTTGTCGTTGGTGTTGTTGTCGGTCGATGAAGCCCCGTTGTCGCTGGCCAGAACGAGATCGGGAGCATTCGGCGTGGCGATCGTCGTGTCGATGGTGACGGCGAGGGCTGTGGAGTCGGCGAAGTTGCCCGCGAGGTCGTAGGTGCGGACGAAGAGGTTGTGGACTCCGTCCGAGAGCGTCGAAGCGGTCAGCGTCGCGGCTCCCGTCCCGTCGGCGGTTCCGGTGGCGACGACGGCGTTGCCGTTGCTGGCGTCACGCAGTTCGACGGTCTGGTTGGGCTCGGCCCCAGTAATGTCGAAAGTCGGCGTGTTGTCGTTGGTGTTGTTGTCGGTCGACGAAGTTCCGCCTGTCGCTGCCGGCTTGAAGATCGGAGCGTTCGGCGTGGCAAGCGTCGTGTCGATGGTGACGGCGAGGGCCGTGGAGTCGGCGAAGTTGCCCGCGAGGTCGTAGGTGCGGACGAAGAGGTTGTGGACTCCGTCCGAGAGCGTCGAGGCGGTCAGGGTCGCGGCTCCGGTCCCGTCGGCGGTTCCGGTGGCGACGACGGCGTTGCCGTTGCTGGCGTCACGCAGTTCGACGGTCTGGTTGGGCTCGGCCCCAGTAATGTCGAAAGTCGGCGTGTTGTCGTTGGTGATGTCGTCGGTCGACGAAGTTCCGCTGTCGCTGCCGGCTTGCAGATCGGGTGCGTTCGGCGTCGCTGGCGGGGTCTTGTCGATCGTGTAGAACTGGCCGGTCGAGAAGTTGCCGTCTCCGGCTACCGGTCCGCCAAGCGGATGCTCGCCGCCGATGGGCAGGTTGAGGATGTCCTTGATGCTGTTGTCATCGGCCAAATCCAAGCGGATGGTGCCGTCGCCCGTGCCGGTATTGACCGCCACGTTCCAGACTCTCCCAGGGCCCGTGACTGCCCCGATCGTCGGCGCGGTGCCGAAGGTTCCTGTCGTGAACAAAGTGAAGTCGGTCGCATCGACGCCAGTCACGTTCTCCGAGAAGGTGACGGTGAAATTCACCGTGCCGGCGTTGGTAGGATCGCTGTTGGCTCGGACGATGGAGAGGACCGTCGGAGCCGTTGAATCTTCGGTAATGTTGGGTACGATGGCCGCGGGAGTCGACAAACCGCTGCCGTCATCGGCGGCTACCAGGAATTTGTTTACTTGATCCTGGAGCAGGTTGGGGGACAGATTGAAGTTGCTGATCCCATTCGGAACGAGGACCGAAGCGACTTGAATGTCGATACCGATCGTGATCTGGCTATCGTTGTCGACGTCTCGATAGGCATACGCGGTGGTTGCACCGGTCGAAGGCGCCGCGAGCGTGCCGCTGATCTGATATGCATTGAGATCGACGCGGATCGGGCTTGCGGGGAGGTTGACTGTCGGGGTGCCCGTTGGGGTGATGCGGTCTTCCATCGCCTCAATCGACAGCCGCAGACGCTTCTGCAGCACCTCCCTTTTCTCGAATTGTTTCTCCGAAGAGAACCACTTCTTGATCACCTTGCCGAGGGAGAAGCGAGAGGTCGACATGGCAGCCAACTCCAAGGGGTCGAGTCGAACGATGCAATCGTGTTGACGGGCGTACAGCACGCGTGGGCGGGTCGCTGGGTGGTGCCCCCATTAGATTCGCTAAAACCCCCAAAGTCAAGCAAAATATCGCAATCCTCCTAAGGCATAAAACCGTAATACCTTTGGGAATCGCACCGTGAAGGCACTCCGTTCTTCACCAACCGAAAAGAACAAAAATGCACCCGATCGGTGGATTTCATAGCGGGACGCGCAAAAAGATTCCGTCACGGACATCGATCCGTTTCGAACAACGGAGCAGCAGCGGGAACAATTCCGTTCGAATGCGAGGGAGAAGCGATTTCTAGAAATGAACGATCAGCAGGGAATGGGCTGCAACGACGAACTGCCCAACGGGAGGGCGAAAACGACAGCGGCGGAGAATTCGCGACGGCAAGGTTTGCGGTCGCTCAGGCAGTGGACAGACCCGGGCTTGAACCGGGGACCTAAGGATTTTCAATCCTTCGCTCTACCAACTGAGCTATCTGTCCAGTCCCCTCATGCTAGAAAGGGGATTTCCGGTCGTCAACCGGCGTTATGAAGACAGGACGATTCGGAAGAAGGTTCGCGACACGTCTTGACCCGTCTGCGTTCCATTTTGCTTGATCCGATCGGGCTAGGCACGCAACAATGGCGGCGTCTCGATGCTCTTCGCCCACTTCCGGAGACTCATCATGCAGCCTCGCGAAAACCAGCCTCTCTCGAGCGATCGCCGCGAATTTCTGGCCGCCACCGCCGCGGCAGCGGGGACTGTCCTCGCCGCGGGAAACGCCGACGCGCAGACCGGCGATACGGGCGCTCGAACCGGCGTCCCCACTCGCCGCTTGGGACGCACCGGCGTCAACGTCAGCATGCTTTGCTTGGGCGGCTGGCATCTTGGTTCGATCGACGAAAACGACGCCATTCGCATCATGCATGCGGCCATCGACGAAGGCCTCACTTTCTTCGACAACGCCTGGGATTATCACGACGGCAAAAGCGAAGAAGTGATGGGCAAGGCGCTCGCTCAAGGCAACCGCCGGCGTCGCGTGTTCCTGATGACGAAAAACTGCGCCCGCGATGCGCGCGGCACGCGGCAGCACCTCGAAGACAGCCTGAAGCGGCTGCAGACCGACGTCATCGACCTTTGGCAGTTTCACGAGATCAACTACGACAACGATCCCGACTGGATCGTCGAACGCGGCGGCCTCGCCGAAGCGCTCAAGGCGCAAAAGGAAGGCAAGATCCGCTTCATCGGCTTCACCGGACACAAGTCGCCGGACATTCACCTGAGCATGTTGCCGCGGCATCAGTGGGACACGGTGCAAATGCCGATCAATGTGTGCGATCAGCACTACCGGAGCTTCGCTCGTCGCGTGATTCCCGAAGCCCAGAAGCGAGAAATCGGCGTCATCGGCATGAAGAGCTTGGCGGGCGCGAATCGACAGGGGCGGCTGGTGCAGGAAAAAGTCTGTACTCCGCAGGAAGCTCGCACCTTCGCGCTTTCGCAGCCGATCGCCAGTTTGGTTTGCGGCATCGATCATATGGACGTGCTCCGGCAAGATCTGGAAATCGCGCGGAAGTTTCCGATGTTGAGCCGCGAGGAATTGGATCGCTTGTCCGAACGAGTCCGTCCGCAATCGACGGATGGCCGGCACGAACGATTCAAATCGACTCAGGTGTACGATGGCCCCTACCATCAACGCCAGCACGGTTTCATGTAAGAAATGCCTGACTCCCCCCTCCCCGCAAGGGAAAGGGGTGGGGGGAGGGGCTGGACTGTGCAAAAGAAAGCATGTCGTGCACCAAGGCATCGACGTGGCTTGCGCGGCGTGCCCCATGCGATCGCGAGGCATCCATCCGCTTTCCTCGCGCGGAGCGAGAGGGCTACCTAGGCGTCCTTCGAGGAATGACCGCATGTTATTTGCGCGGAACGTGGTGCTGACATGCGTCATGCTGGCGCTTGCGGCATGTTCGGCTCAGGCTCAACCCGAGCCGCGGTACAAGAAATTCCGCGAAACGCCCGCGAAACTCGACGATTCGGGGCGTTTTTCGCACAGAGGGGAACTGACCGGGAAAGATCCGCGGACGCCTCTGTTTCTTGGCGACGACGTCGGCGAATATGCCGTCCGTTATCTCCTTTCCGTGGATCGAGGAAAAACCTATACGTTCGAGATGAAGAGCGGATTTGGACCATTTCTGCTGCTGACGGACACGAAGAACAACGAAATTGGGCGAGCCGCCTCGAAGAACGGCAAAGCGGAGTTGACGCATCAAGCGCCCGGCGACGGCGCCGTCTTCCTCTACGCCACCACCGAAAAAGCGATCGGCGCTTTCGAACTTGCGATCCGCGGGCCGGCGAAAGACACGCGTCCGGCTCCGACCGCGCCGCCGATCCCGCCGACTCCGGTCGCCACCGGAGCCGCCACGCATGAGCGGGTGAAGTTCTACGTCGGCGAACATGCGGATGTAGCGTGGGCTCCCGACGGCGAGACGTTCTTCATCCTCCTTCGGAACGGCAAGCTCGGCGCATTCTCCGCGAAAACCTTGGAAAAGCTGAGGGAAACCGACCTCAAAAGCCACGTGACCCAGATGGCATACTGTTCGACGGGACTGGCGGTCGTCCATTTCGGCGGCGAACTGCAGATCCTCGATCCCGAAACGTTCAACGTCAAAAACAAAATCAACGTGCCCAACTTGCATCGCATCGCGGCGACGCCGAAATCGAAGTTGGCCGTGGCGGGAGTCTATCGCACGGAAGCGTCGCTCACGGTGCTGGACCTCGAGAAGGGCGCCGTCGTGAAGCAATATCGCGACAAGCCCAATAACTTCTTCGCGCTGAGCGACGACGGCAAACGGCTTTTCAGTATCGCGGGCGCCGAAATGGTCTCCTGGCAGCTGAGCGACAAAGGCGAGTTGGAGGACGAACAGTTCAGCAAGCCTGTCCACCGCTATCCGCAAAGCGTTTGCCTCAGTCCCGACGGCAAGTTCATTTGCGTGCCCTGCATGGGCGGAAACGT
Organism: Gemmataceae bacterium; assembly: GCA_046350235.1. Lineage (GTDB taxonomy): Bacteria > Planctomycetota > Planctomycetia > Gemmatales > Gemmataceae > JAIEPT01. Next base: position 85,503 of record JAXMAT010000009.1, read on the forward strand.
GAATGCCGAGGGGCTTCCCAAGATCGACGAGCATTCCACCTATGTGTTCGCGAGCAACGACATCAAGAAGCCGATGTTCGTGCTCCCCGGAACGCAGCCGAATCGGTCGATCGTGCTCGACAACAAGACCGGCTTCATCGCCGCGATGGGGCAGGAAAAGCAGCTCAAGCTTTACTCGTTCCGCGGCGAACTGCTCTCCGAGCACGAGTTGGCTCCGCCACGGAACTACCCCGACAAGTTCGTCGGATCGCCGCAAGGCGGCGTGCTGCTCGCCATGTTTTACCGCTACGTCGAATTCGTCCGTTTGCCGAAATCGAAATAACTCCGTCGAGGAAGCTGCCGACCATGGAACTGATTTGTCCGGGCTGCACCAAAAAACTGAACATTGCGGACCAGTATGCGGGACAAACCGTACGCTGTCCGCTCTGTTCGAAGATGTTTCAGGCGCCGACGTTGAGCCCGCCGGTCTTGGCGGCGCCGATGGTTGCGCCCCCCGCGGCGGCTCCTCCTCCGCCGCTCACGCCGCTCGATTCGGCCGCTCCGTCGAAGCCGATGACGCTGCCGATTCCGGGTCCTGTGTCGTCCATCACGCCCCCGCCGCCCCCTTCGCCGCCCCAAGAAATCTTCACGTTCGCCGACGGACATGGCGAGCATGCTCCGGCATCTCCTCCGATGGTCGCTCATCCGCTCCCAGCGAACACCTCGCCGCCCGCGGCAGCGGCGTATGCACCGATCGAGGTAGCGGCGAACTTGGCGCCCGAACCCGTGCCCCCTCCCGGCGACTACACGAAGTCGATCGTCTGGCGTGTGCGGCCCGACATCTTGAGTTGGGTCACGGCCATCTGCCTGGCTGCGATCTTCGTGTTGTCCTTGTTCCCGTGGGTGGTCGTCCTGGGAGATTTGGCTTCGTACAGTCTTTGGGGCCTGGCATTCAGCGTGACGAGCGCCATCTACATGCTGTATGTGATTTTCACGATATTCTTAGCTTTGCCTCTAGCGTGGGTCCTGCTTGCATTCGAAAAAGGCTGGTTGCCGAAAATCCCCGCCCTCGCGCCGGTTTGGCCCTGGCGTCATGTCGTATTGGGGGGCATTTTGCTTCTGCCGCTGTTGTTGACGGTGCCGGGCTATCTGACCGCGATGTTTGTCGGCGTTCCGTTGGGCTTCGCTCTGAAGCTTGCGCTTCGGTTGCATCTGGTCGCGGTCGTCGCCTTGCTGCTGCATTTTTGGATTGAACGCCGGGCAAAACAGAATCTGCCGCTGCCTCGGATTTCGATTCGCTGGTAACTAGAGCAACGTGTCCCGCTGTGCGACTTGGTCACGCTGCGAGACGAGAACGCACAGAAAAGCGGCACGCGTCCCTCGGGAAGCGTGCCGCTGTTTGGTTTGGTGAACCCAAATCGTTACGACGGCACTTCGCCCACGATCGGAGCCGTTACTGCCGCGGCGGGAACCGCCTTCGGCTTCGGAGCGAGCAGGCGCTTCGGCACCGGACGCAACTCCCACACCAGGCCGAAGAGGCCCATCGTGCGGAGCACCATGTAGGAGATGTCGATTTCCCACCAGAAGAAGCCCTGGCGGGTCGAGTTCGGGTAGTAGTGGTGGTTGTTGTGCCAGCCTTCGCCGAACGTGAGCAAGGCGATGATCAGGCTGTTGCGGCTATCGTCCTTCGTCTCGTAGCGGCGATTGCCGAACAGATGCGTCGCCGAGTTGACCAGATAGGTCACGTGATAAACGAGGACGGTGGAGACGAAGAAGCCCCAGACCAACATCTGCATGCCGGTCACGCCCGATTCGGGAACGCATAACCGAGAAGGGCGCCGAGGCCGTAGATGCAGGCGGCAGCAATGGCAGGAGGAAGGAGATCCCACCGATCGAGCCAGCGGATTTCGGGATAGCGGTTGAAGTCCGGAATCAGGCGGACGTTGGTCGCATGCGATTCCGGGGTCAGGAACCACAACATATGGCTCCAGAACACGCCGCGTTCGCGCGGCGAGTGGAGATCGTGTTCGTCGTCGGAATGGGCATGGTGGAAGCGGTGATGGGCAGCCCACCAAAGCGGACCACGCTGAACGGCCGTGCAGCCGATGAAACCGAAGATGAACGAGTGACTCGGCCGCACTTGAAGCTGCGGTGCGAGAAATAGCGGTGGTAGAATGCCGTAAGCGTAAAGACGCGAAGGGCATACATGAAGGCGCACATCGCGACGGCAGGCCAGCTCCAACCCACCCAGATCACACCTAAAACGGAGGCGTGAATCGCCCAATACGGAATGGAGCGAACCCAGTCGTAGACGCGGTCGGGATGCGGCTTCGGCGAATTCCAATCGGGTTTCGCCCGGAAGAGGTTGCGGAGGCCGGTGAGGGCCTGGCCGGGGAGGTAACTTCGGCCATGTTCGACATTCGCTTTCGGGGAGCAGTGGAAACCTTGCAAAGTGAGCAACCGCTAACTCAGCGACTGCCTCCAGTGTACGTTCATGCCCAAATTTATGCCACGGATTTCTGGATCGATTCCCAGAAACATCATGTTTTCGGCAAAGCACCTCCCATGCCAGTGGACAAACTCAGCCCACCTTCTCGCAGTTTTCGATTGCGATTCGCCAAGGAGAGCTTTACGCTGCGGAAGTTGACCGTTCCCGCCCTGGATTGGTTCCGAACGAACCCCCATCCGCTTTCCGTTTAGGTGCAAGAATGAAAAAAACCTTCATTTTGGCCGTCGCTTGGGCGATCGGTGCGTTCGCGATGTCGCCGGCCTCGGCGCATGCCGAAAAGCTTCGGGTACTGATCGTCGATGGCCAGAACAACCACGACTGGGCGCTCGACCACCCCAATCATGAAGGCGGAGTTCAAAAGCACGGCAGCCGATTCGCGGTAGACGTCACGTCCAACATCGCGAAAGGCGACAAGAAGCCGGCTCATCCGTTCGAGACCGTTCCCTTTCCGCCGGACCTCTCGAAGTACGACGTGATCGTCAGCAACTACAACGGCGGCAAGCTGGCCCAAAGAGTTCAACGACTCGCTCGACGCCCGCCTCAAGGAAGGCAAAATCGGGCTGGTGATCGTCCACGCCGCCAACAACGCTTTCGGCGGCTGGAAAGAATACAACCAGATGATCGGCATGGGCTGGCGCGACGCGAAATACGGCAAACGCCTTAAGCTCGACGACAAAGGCGAGACCGTGATGGTCCCCGCGGGCGAAGATCAGGGGTCGGGCCATCGCTACACGGGCGATTTCCAGGTCGTTCTTCGCGACTCGACCCATCCCGTGGTCAAGGGGATGCCGAAGGAATGGATGCACGCTCGCGACGAACTCTACGACAACATGCGCGGCCCCATCGAAAACGTGCACCTCATCGCCACCGCCTACTCGAAGGGCACGAAGACCAATGAGCCGATGATTTGGACCGTGAGCTACGCCAAGGCAAGGTCTTCCACACCCCGATGGGCCACGACGCGAATGCAATGCGATGCGTCGGTTTCCTGACGACGCTCCTCCGCGGAACGGAATGGGCGGGCGACGGCATGGTCACCATGGCCATCCCGTCCGCGTTCCCCACCGCGGAAAAGACCAGCCTGATCGGCGCCGCCAAGAAGTAACACACGCTCCGGCTACGTAGGGTGCGTCGAGCGATAGCGAGACGCACCGTCGCAGGTTCACGCAGGGCAAATGACCCAACATGCCGATGCAGGCAGTTGGGTTTTTCTTTCCCTGGGCCCGGCGACGGTGCGTCTCGCTTCGCTCGACACACCCTACGCGCCGCAGCGACTTGGTCGTTGCGGCGAGGAAGTCGCCACGTGAAAATATCTACGCAATATAATTCATTTTCATTGCGACAAGTTCGATAAACTTGTCGCCACGAAAAGGCACAGATGGCCGCACATCGCAGCTAACCTCACGCGGAGCGTGTGGACCACTCGGCGCGCACCCCGGACGCTTCGCAGCGTGCGGATGCTGCGTGTTTTTTCTTAAGATGGCGATTTCGGACGCTAAGAGCGATCCGAAGGCGCGGCGGTGGGCGAATATTTGGGCTCCAGCGTCGAATTGCCGCAGGGCGGGCTCATGCAAAAGCCGTTTGCTGACGGTTGGGGAGTAGCCGGCGTCGCGACATGGTATGCTGCTGCAACGGGTTTACCGTCTTGAGAAACACCGTTTGGTGACGGCACGGCCGCCTTTTCCTTCGCCTCGCGTGCGGCCCGTTCCTTCGCCGCCTCTTCGACGAGTTCCGGCGACGGCGTGAGCTTTAATTGTTGGTACTGCCGCAAGCGTTCCTCCGCGGGCAAGGCTTCCCACGCGTCGGTGTCTTCGTCGATCTGTCGCCGAAGTTCCTGTGTCTCGACGATCTGTTCATCCAATTGCTTCGCCAATACCTGCATCAGCGCGGGCCACATGTTTTGAGCCAGACGATTCACCGTGTCCGCGGGAACCGCGGAGAGGATCGCATCCAGTAACGCGGGTGGAACAGCGACCCCCTTGATGACGCTCAGTTCGTGCTCGTCGATGCGATCCGGATCGATCTGCTTATCAGGTTTGCCGAGGGCGTATTGGTAGACGAGTTTCGCGGCGGCCTTATCGCCGCGCTTGGCGAGGTTGATCATGGCGCGAGTGACTTCGCGCAGGTCCTCTTCCGTGCATTCCTCCATGACGGCTTGGCGTAGCTTCGCCACCCTTCGCGCGTACGGGTTGCCTGGGCCGCCGCGGTTGCCGTTGCGGAAGGTGCCGCCGGAGGTGCGTTGCGAATCCTCTTGGACTTTGGGCTCGTCGCAGAAGAATTCGGCAAGGCGGTTGAAAACAGGCGTGTCTTTGATCGCGGTAGACATGAGATGTGCTCCCAGAGATGTGACGTAAACAGACGAGGTGCCAGGTCCATTGTCCCATCGATCGGAGCATTCGCAATGTCGGCAGAAAGCACGCTGCGCGAGCAAGTGCTGAAGGCGAATGCTCTAAATCTCGAGCAGGTTCACGTCATTGAGCAAGCCGATGGCGAGGTTGTCGTTGTGGGCGCCAGCCATCACTGCGAGCGGGTTTCCGGACACTTTGGCCAGGACGATTTCCTCGGCTACCACGCCGTAGTGGTCGCCATTCGCCGCGGTGCCGATGACTTTTCCCGCGACCTTGAAGCTAGCGATGCGGGAGAGGATCGCGGCATCGTCCTTCACGCTCGGGCCGGACATCTTTGCATCGTTGCCATCGCCGTAGAATCCGTTCGCTCCCGGATTCGTTCCGGCGGCAATGGTGCTGGCGGTCCAGTCCTTGCCGATCCAAACATCACCGATTTGGGCGTCCGCGTTGCGTGAATTGCTGGCCGTGTCCACGCCGGCGAGCACCTTGGCGTAGATTGCGTTGCCCCAGATTTCCATGTATCCGATCGCCAGATCGGTAACGGCTTGCGGGTTGGCTTGGCCGCGGGCGGAGATGACCGCCGCGTTGGTCGCGTTTCCTTTCATGTCCCCCTTGATGATCACCTTGGCAAGATCGTCGCGAGCGCGGATTGCTCCGTTGTTGGAGTAGAGTCCCGAGGTGTTGTCGGTACCGGCAATCAACGAACCGCCGACCCAGACGAAGCCGATGCGTTGCGCTTCCACATAGCCGGTCTGGCTCAGATTGGAGGCTCCGCCGGCGCTGGCGCCTTGGATGTCGCCGTAGACGTCGATCTCCCCGAGTTCGCCGCCGACGTAGACCGATCCGCTGTAGCTGCCGGCGCTGCCTTTGAGGGAACCGAGGATCTCCAGATAGGGCAATTTTCCGTTGACGACGATTTTTCCCGTGTCATCCCCGGTAAGCCCCGCCACGGAGCCGACTACTTTCATGTGGCTAAGATCGCCGCCGACCGAAACCTTTCCGCTGCTGTTGCCCGCTCCTCCGACTAGGTTGCCGCCGATCCAAAGATCGGAGATCGTACCGGCGCTCGCCACTTGACCGGAGCTGCCGCCGGACGAGCCGCTGAGGTCGTTCCAGATCCAGAGGTAGCCGATATTGCCGCCGTTGTTGACGCGACCGCTGAACAGGCCGTCGCCGCCTTTGAGCGCCTTGACGTCCACGCTGGCGATGTTCCCGATCGCTTCGATCGAACCGCTGCTCTGGCCCGTGCCGCCCGTGACCGCGCCGGCGACCGTCACCTTGCCCGCATCGGTTCCGGCACGCACTCGCCCGCTGTTCTTGCCGGCTCCGCCGGTGATGGCTCCGTCCACCCAGACGTTGTTGAGTTTCTTGGCCGAGATGACGTTGCCGGAATCGTCGCCGGATCCGCCGACGAGGTTCTGCTTGATCCAAACGACGCCCATCTCGTCCGCTGAGTAGGCCCGGCCGCTTCGTTCGCCCTGACCGCCGGTCAGCGAACCGTTGATGGTGAGCGAGGCGAATTTCTGTCCGGTGACGATGTTTCCCGAGTCGTCTCCGATGCCGCCTTGGACATATCCGCCGATGACGACATCTCCGACGCCGTTGTAGCTGTTGGAAATCTGTCCGCTCATGTCGCCGTTGCCGCCTACTAGGTTTTTGCTGATGGTGATGTTGCCCGTTTTGAGATTGCTGTCGATGCGGCCGGACCAGCCGCCGATGCCGCCGATGACGGAGCCGTTGACGTTGACGTTCGACATGCCGCCGTGGGAATAGAGATCGCCGCTGGAGTGGCCTGTTCCGCCGACGATGTCGCCGACGATGGTGACGTCGCCAAGGTTCTCGCCCGAGACGCCGCCGGATCCAAGCCCAGCCCCGCCGAGGATACTTCCGCCGACCCAGACGATGCCCATGTCGCCGCTAGAGCGAACTTTGCCGCTGTTTTCGCCCAGTCCGCCTTGGACGTTGCCGTAGATGGTGACCGGTCCGAACTTTCCTTGGATGCTCTCGATGCCGCCCGATTCGTTCCCGGCGCCGCCGACGATGCTGCCTTTGACGACGATCTTGTTGATTTCTTTGGTCGCGGTGACAGTCCCTGATTTCTGCATCCCGCCACCCAAAATGCTGCCTCCGATCCAAAGATCGTTGATCGTCCAACCATAGACTTCGCCGGAATACGCTCCTGGCCCGGCGACGATGTCCTTGTAGACCCAGGCATTTCCGACCCCGCCGACTCCGCCATTGCCGCCGGAGCTGGCGTAGAGGCTGCCGCTCTGCTCTCCCGCACCGCCAAGGAGTGCGCCGAAGACGGTCCACGAATCGGTGGTTCCGAAACTGTAGGCGCGGCCCGAACGCACGCCGTCGCCGCCGACGACATCGCGATGGATCGTGACCGCACCGAGGTTGAAGTCCGAATGGATTTGGCCGCTATCGTCGCCCGCTCCGCCTTGGAGATCGCGGCCGATGGAAACGGCGCCGACCTTGGCTTTGCCCCAGACCGCTCCGGAGTACAAGCCGCTTCCGCCGATGATGTCGGTGCCGATGGAGACGTTGCCGATGTCGCCTTTGGCGTAGAAATGTCCGCTCCGTTCGCCAGTTCCGCCGACGAGGTCCTTGCCGACCGTGATATTGCCCATGGAGCTGTTGCTGCGGATGGCGCCGGAATGCAGGCCCGCTCCGCCGATCATCGAACCGTCGACCCATACGTTTCCCATTTTTCCTTGGGAGAGGATGAAGCCGGTCTGATCGTCGGCGTTGCCGACGACGTCCTTCTTGATCCACACCTGGCTCAGTTCGCCCGAGGTCTCGAACCACGCGTTGCGGAAATCGGTGTTGATGGTGATGGAATCGACATTGCCGTTGACGATCGAATGCAGATCCGGAGTCCCCGTGGTGGTCCCGAAGAATCCCATGGAATTGGCGGTCAGCCCTTTCAATCCCGATGTGGCGTCCAAACTGTCGCCCGCGCGAATCCGAGCAAGATCGCCGTCGATGTTGACGACGCCCAGGTCGATCCCTGTCGCGTCGATGCTGCCGACATTGGCGAACCCATCGCCGTTCCCGGCCTTCGTCGAGACGACGGTAATGTCGGTCGCCGCCGCGGCCGCCAGGTTCGCCAAGTGGATTTCGTTCAAGCGTTGCTTGACCGCATTGCTTCCATTCACGTTGTTGACGCTGAACGTGAAGATGCTGTTCACATTTTGCTGCGTCAGGATCGGCTTCGAGAACGACACTTCGACCGTATCGCCGTCCAGATCCTGGTAGGTGACTTTATTGGCCCCAACCAAGGTGGCCGGGGCGTAGCGGGGCTCGAGGGCTTCGAGGTTCGGCGTCGACCGATGCTTTGCCGTGGCGGAGCGTCCTTGCTTACGCGAATTGAGCTTGGCGCCGAAGAATCGCTGAAACATAGGAAGCATGGCTATCTCCGCCGTGTGGTTAAAGTTGCGGCGACGGAGTTGGGTGAAGTTGCGTGATCATGTATCCGTCGCCGCATTCCCAGAAGCGCGAGATTTGCGGATGTGACCGAAAAATGCGTCTATTGACCGACCACGAACAATCCCATCAGGAAGGAACTTTCGAACGAAAGCGAGACTACGATGCGAGATGGGTATCAGTGGATCACCGACAGGGATCGGACCCAAGCCGAAAACGGAAGCGACCCTACACGCCCGGCGACGCCGCACGATGCGGACCTACTAGATGCGTATTCGCGTGCCGTGAACGGCGTCGTCGAAGAGGTTGGGCCTGCCGTTGTGTCGGTTTCTGGCCCGCAAGGATGACCCACGCGGGGGAATGGGTTCCGGCTTCCTGTTGACGCCAGACGGATACGTGCTGACGAACAGCCATGTCGTCCGGGGCCGCTCGCGCCTTCGGGCGACGACGTCGGAAGGCGATACCTTGGATGCGGACCTCATCGGCGACGATCCGCAGACCGACTTGGCCCTCCTTCGATTGGCCGCACGGGATTTGCCTTATGCAGAGCTGGGCCTCTCGCAAACGCTGAAAGTCGGGCAGCTCGTCATCGCCATGGGCAACCCGCTCGGCTTCCAATCGACCGTCTCCACCGGCGTCGTCAGTGCCGTGGGTCGCGCGATGCGCGGCGAATCAGGCCGGCTGATCGAGAACATCGTCCAACACACGGCTCCGCTCAATCCGGGCAACTCAGGCGGACCATTACTTGATTCGCATGGCCGAGTCGTCGGCGTGAACACGGCAATCATCGCGATGGCGCAGGGGTTGGGTTTCGCCGTGCCTTCCGCCACGGCGCAGTGGGTCGTTTCCGAGTTATTGAAGCATGGCAAAGTGCGACGCTTGTCGCTCGGCATCAGCGTCACGGTCGCGAACCTGCCGCGGCGTTTAGTGACGGAACACGATCTGCTGAGCGACCTCGCGGTCGAAGTCGTCGGATTATCGAAAGGCGGGCCGGCGCATCAAGCGGGGTTGCGCGAAGGCGACGTCGTGGTGTCGGTGAACGGCCGAATTGTCACCGGCATCGACGACTTGCATCGTCTCCTGTCCGGAGTGGCGCCGGCAACGCCGCTCGCCATAGCGGTGCTCCGCGACGACATGATCCGAGAACTGACGGTGGAACCACGTGTTCTGGAGTGAGAACATGCCGGCCACGTTCAGTCGAAATGGCGTTTCGGCATCGTCTTCCTGCCGACCGTGGGCACTTCGTTCCGAGTGGCCAACCCTCGTCAAACCGGCCATTGTCGGTCCAAGTTCAACCCGGGGCCATTGCTTCCCCGCCATCGACGTCGGGATCATCGTTTCGGCTCAATCGTGGCGGTCGATCGTTGGCGGGGACGGTGCCAGCAATGCCATTCCGTTTTTCCGAGCGGATCGCGCACTACCGCGCCTCCTACGAACACCTGGACCAACAGTTCCTTGTCGAAGATCGCTATTTCGTTGGTCAATGGGGTGCCGAATCGATCCTTCAGCTTCAGGTCCTTCTCGAAGAGTCGGAGCGCCAAAGGTGAGGGATCATGCCGCTCGGCATCGATCTTCACGACGACCGTGTCGCCATCGGTCAATCGCCGCATTTCGATTCGGTCTTGGAACGCGATGAAGTCGTATTCCTTGCGAAACGCGGCGAGAGATAGGTAGCGGACGATCTCGTCGGCGGGCCGACGCGGCGCATGGCGCCGATCGTGCATGCCGAGCCAAATGGCGCCCGAAGCCAATTCCTTGACGGCGATGCCTCCATCGAACATCTGCAGGATGATGGTCTCGCCGAATGTCGAAACCTCGCCGGTCAGCGCGGGGCCGAGTGCGGCGGCTGCGGCGGCATCTCCGCGCAGCGTCGCGGTGAAGTTTCTGCCGATCGCTGCCCCCGGACTTCCGGCGCCGATGGTCGAACGTTTCTCGTCGGAAAGGCGCTGGACGCTCAAGCGATCTTGCGACGCGACGATCCGGTACTTTCCGACAAATGTCGGAATGGAATCGACTTCCAAAAGAGGGGGTCCCGGAGGTGGGGCGGCGAACGCAAGGAGAAGCGGCAAGTTCAGAAGAAAAGCATGCATGGTCGCCTCCTGAAACGTAGCAGGCGAACGACTGCAACGCATCTATTGTGCCGAGCAAGTGGCGGGATTTGGCGAAGGGGGATCCGTACGCCCATCGGCTGTCGCCGATTGGTATCGCATGCGAATGCTTGCAAGCCGCAGCGTGAGTAGCCTTTGCGACAATCCGCATCGAACTGGCGGAAAGGCGGCGTGTGAACCTCGTTTCAGTCCAAGAGGGCAGTGAGGTTTCAATGTGCGGCTTGAGCGCAGCATTCTGCGGAATCGTGGCAGCGTGGAGCGAGTGGCGACTCAGGAAAGAATCCAATCGACGACTTACTCGCCGGTTTGTTGCGTTCGCTGCGGGGCCCGGCAAGCTGTTGTCAATCACGCCGAATTTCGAGCGGAATCGTCATCTCCTCGCCGCTTTGCAAGAGCACCCGCAGCGACGCCGTTCCCGGCCGAGTTGCCTGTACGCGAATGGATGCGTCGCCGAAGGGAGTCTTCGTCCACGTCGCCTTGATGTCCGCTTCGCTTGGATGGATCGATTCGATTTCCACCTGCTTCTCGGTTCGCGATCGAACTCGAATCATTGCCGCCCCGCTCGACGCATTCGCGGCCAGCCGAATAGTCGGCTGCTCAGGCTCGACGGCAATGGCCGACTCCCGGCTGCGTTGGATCGTGAGCGGGATTTCGAGGCGATCATAGACGGGATCGTTCGTCAACAGCGTTGCGGTTCCGGCCTGGCGATCACTCGGAAGATCCTCCGCTTTCGCCCGGACCACGATGCGCGTTCGGCCATTGCCTTCGTCATGCATTTCGAGGCTGACGCCCTTGACTTCGGTTCGAGCGGCAAGAATTCGAAGCGGTTGAGGACGGCGATCCTGCACGACGATTTCTTGCGACAACTCTCGCTTCACCGCGATCGCGAGATGCGCCGGATGCACGACAAGATCGTGCTTCAATTCGCCGCGCATGGCGATGGGCGTCTTGCGGGTCATTCCGGCTTCGCGATAGAGGATCTGAGCAGGCCAGGTCCGACTTCCCTCGGTTTGTCCCAGCGTTCGCAGTTCGATGACGATGCTGGTATTCGCGCCGGCAGCGATCGTCCGTTGTCGCCATTTGGGTTCGACGCAACCGCAACTTCGTTCGAGATCCAGCAAGTCGATCGGCCCCGTGCCGACATTGCGCAGATTGAACGTTGCCGACACGCGCTGTCCGCCGCGAACTTCGCCCAGATCGACGATTGGCGATTCAACGACAAGCTCGGCGCGTGCCGCCGAGACCCATACCGAAACGACAGCGATCGCAAACCAGCGAGACATATCGATTCCTCCCCAACGGGCCGGGAGGATACCGACATCCAGCTTTCGCGGTCAAGGGAAGAGCGATTAGGCGATCTCGAACTTGAAGCGTGCGGAGCCGCCAAGAACGAAGCGAGCACCGGGGGAAAGCGGATAATCCTGCCCGGGCAAAACCATTTCCGCTTCGATTTGGGTGCCGGTGTTTCCGGGCAGGGGCCGCAGCAGAAACTGCTTCTTCGCCCGCAAACGCACCACGAGGGCATGCTGTCGCGAGATTTTTCGGGCTTCCTGAGGCTCGAGCCATTCGTTCAGGTCAATGTCAGGAAAATCACCTGCGACCGGATCGAGTCTGCCAATGCTGAGCACATCCTTCGTCAGCGGAAAGTACTCCCTCGGCTTGCGGTCCTCGCCATACAGCACGATGCATGGCGTTCCCGCAGGGGGGCGCGGCGGGATATACGGCGCGGAGATAGCGGGCGGGGAAGCGATCGGAGCAGGCCGCACCAATTCCGCTCCGCAGACGCAAAAATCATCGTCGTAGTGCGGGCCGAAGGTTTTGCCGCACTCCGGGCAACGGCGATCCTGGGTCGGCGTGCTCATGAAGCCATCTTCGTAGGGAGTGTCGAGCGCAGCGAGACGCGTCGTCGCCAGTTGTCGGGGTTCGCAGCGACTCGATGGTGCTGTTTCCGCGTTCTGGTTTCCATTCAAGCCGCGAACCTGCGATGGAGCGTCTCGCTGCGCTCGACACACCCGATGGGATACGTCCGATCACCACTTTCCCGCGAATGCTTCATGCTTGTCATGGAAGACGGGGATCGCTTCGACTTGCAGGATCGACAGCACCTGTTTGATTTCCGACCGAATCCGGCAAATCGCCATGGTGCTGCCGAACGATTTCAGCCAACGGTGGAAATCGCGGAGCATCGTCAGGCCGTTCGCGGAGAGCCTTCGGACGTTTTTCAGATCGAGGAGCACGCGCAAGTTGTTGCGGTTGAGGTTTTCGCACAGTTCTTTTTTGATGTGCGAAATCTCCGCTTCCTCCACGATGCGCTGATCGTTGAATCGGACGACGGTGACGCCTTTTTCCATGCCGATGCGGAGCCGGCCCATGACTTGGCCGCGGACGACGTTGAGTTTGTCGATGATTTGCGCCGCGGCGGAGGAAGCGGTCGTTGCCTTGTGAAATTCGTCGTATTCTTCAAGGAGGTTGCGCGTCGAGTCGACGTCGAGGCAGCCCATGGCCCATTCTTCGAGATCGCGCTGCGACAGTGCTTTTTCGTGGAATTGAATCAGGAACGCGAGATTGCCGACTTCGAGGCGGTCGCCCGGATGCAGCGGCCATTCTTCGCCCGGCGGAAGGACTGCTCCATTGATGACGGCCACATGCCCGCTGTCGAAATCGCGGATGAAGACTTTCTTTTCGCGAACCACAAGTGCGCAGAGTTTGGGAGGCAGGTGCTTGTTGCGAAGTTGGCAGACTTGATCCGATCCGATCAAAAACAGATCGACGGAAATCGGGACGGGCATCCCTTTCCGGCCGCCTTTGGCGACGATCAGATAAAACTTCATGCGTCTCCCCTTGGGCTCGGAGAAAAGCCCATGAGCGTAGCGGTCGTCAGACCGTACGATGTGCCATCTTACCGCGACACATCCGACGACTTCAGGAAAAGCGGGCGAATGAAACTATTCTAACACGAAAGTCGCGACGAAAGCCCCGATTATGGCGATTATGCCTTCCGCCAGCGACGGCTCTTTCCAAGATTCAGGAACCGGCCGCGACTGGTCTCGGCGGATCCGCACGGGTGGTTCCAAGTCTCTGGTTGCATTTCGGTCCGTCATTGCGGTTGGGTGGACGGCTACAATACCGCGAAATCCTTCACCTTCTTCGGGCGTTCGCGCATGGGTTATCCGAGCTTGCAGGCGTGCGTTGCCGATCTGGAGCGGACGCGGCAACTCGTGCGGATCGATGCGGAGATCGATCCGCATCTGGAAGCGGCTGAGATCCAACGCCGCGTTTATCTTGCCAAGGGTCCCGCCCTGCTCTTCACGCGGGTGAAGGGATGCCGATTTCCGATGGCGAGCAATCTTTTCGGCACCATCGAACGGACGCGGTTTCTCTTCCGCGACATGTTGACGGCGGTACGTCACTTGGTCGAGCTGAAGATCGATCCGGCCGCGTTTTGGCGCAATCCCTGGCGATACCGCAATGTGCCTCGCGGCCTTTGGCACATGCGGCCAAAGTATGTGCGAAGCGGGCCGGTGATAGCGGCGACTTGTCGGCTGAGCGACCTGCCGCGGCTTGTGAGTTGGCCACGCGACGGCGGCCCGTTCGTGACGCTTCCGCAGGTTTATTCCGAGGATGTCGATCGCCCCGGGTGGCGACATTCCAATCTCGGCATGTATCGCCTGCAGATCGCTGGAAATCAGTACGCCCCCGAAGGCCAGGTCGGCCTCCACTACCAAATCCACCGCGGCATCGGCGTCCATCACTCCAAGGCGATCGCGAAGGGCGTTCCGTTTCGCGTCAATGTCTTCGTCGGCGGACCTCCCGCAATGACGATGGCGGCGGTCATGCCCCTGCCCGAAGGCTTGCCCGAACTCGCCTTCGCCGGCGCCCTTGGCGGACGCCGGGTGCGCCTCTCGAAGCCGAGTTCGTCCTCGGCGCTGCCGTTGGCCGTCGATGCGGACTTCGTCATCCAGGGGACAGTCGATCCGAGCCAGCAACTCCCCGAAGGCCCTTTCGGCGATCACCTCGGTTACTACAGTCTGCAGCATCCGTTTCCCGTGCTGAATGTCGAACGCGTCTGGCATCGCAAGGATGCGATTTGGCCCTTCACCGTCGTCGGCCGACCGCCGCAGGAAGATACGAGCTTCGGCGAATTCATCCACGAACTCACCGGCCCCGTGATCCCGACCGTCATTCATGGCGTGAAGGAAGTGCATGCGGTCGATGCCGCCGGCGTCCATCCACTACTGCTCGCGATCGGCAGCGAACGATATGTTCCGTTTGGCCCGCGTCGCCGGCCGCAGGAACTGCTGACGATCGCGAACGCGATTCTCGGCCAAGGCCAACTTTCGCTCGCGAAATACCTAATCATCGCCGCTCAAGAGGACGATCCGCAACTGCGCCTGCATGACCTTGGAGCCTTCCTCCGCCATGTGCTCGAGCGAATCGACTGGTCGCGCGATCTGCATTTCCAAACACGCACCACGATCGACACGCTCGATTACTCCGGCAGCGGTTTCAACGAAGGATCGAAGGTCGTGTGGGCTGCCGTCGGCCCTCCGCGCCGCACATTGCCGACCCACCTGCCGAGCGACCTGCGATTGCCCGATGGCTTCAGCGAACCCCGCATCTGCATGCCGGGTGTCCTTGCGATTCAAGCTCCGAAGTTCGTCGCGACGCGGGAGGACATCGAACCTGCGACGCGACGATTCGCTGAGGCATATCGGCCGACCGATGCGATCAACGCGTTTCCGTTGATCGTGCTCGTCGACGACAGCGATTTCACGGCACGCACGCTGAATAATTTCCTCTGGACGACGTTTACCCGCTCCAACCCCGCGGCCGACATCCACGGCATCGGAGCGTTTACGCATCAGAAGCATTGGGGCTGCGAAGGTTCGCTGGTCCTCGATGCTCGCATCAAGCCGCATCATGCTCCGCCGCTGATCGAAGATCCCGAGGTGACGCGGCGAGTCGATGCGTTGGCCATGCGCGGCGGCCCCCTCCATGGCATCGTCTCCTGAACTCCCTTGCCCTGGTTTTCGCTCGCGGTTACATTCAGGAATCTCGCCTGTTTGGAATCGCTCCTCGGAGCCGATCCCGCCCCGCTGCCTCCCATCAATCTCTCAGGAGCTTCGCATGCGTTTCCGTTGGAGCCTGGGCGTCGCCCTCATTGCCGCGATGCCGACGTCTCTGTTCGCACAAGTGAAATCGTCCGATTGGCCCGAGTGGCGCGGTCCGTTGCGTGACGGCATCTCGAAGGAAACCGGTTTGTTGCAATCGTGGCCCGAGAACGGCCCGAAGCTTCTCTGGTCCTCCGCCGACGTCAACGGCAAGGTCAACGTGGGCCGCGGCTATGCTTCTATGGTGATCGTCGACGGCAAGATCTACACGCTTGGCGATCGCGACAACAAGGGACATGTCATCTGCCTCGAGGAAGCGACCGGAAAGATTCTCTGGAAGACGCCGTTCACGGAACCGTACAACGACGGCGGCCCGCGTTGCACCCCGACGGTTGCGGGCAATCGAATCTACGGACTCTCCGCACACGGCGATCTGGTTTGCTGCGACACGAAGTCCGGCGACATCGTTTGGAAGAAGAACCTGAAAAAGGATTTCGGCGGACGCATGATGTCGGGCTGGAACTACAGCGAATCGCCCCTCGTGGACGGCGATCGGCTAATCTGCACGCCCGGCGGCAAAGACGCCATCCTCGTCGCGCTCGACAAGGAATCGGGGTCCGTGATCTGGAACACGAAGTCCCCTCAAGCGAGTGGAGCGGGCTATGCCAGCCTGATCGTTTCCAACGGAGGCGGCGTCAAGCAGTATCTCACGCTGCTCGGTCCCGAACTCGGTTTGGTCAGCGTCGATGCCGAGAGCGGCAAGTTCCTTTGGAACTACAAGAAAGTGGCCAACGGCACCGCCAACATCCCGACTCCGATCATCGCGGGCGACTATGTTTTCGCATCCACCGCGTACGGCACCGGCTCGGTTTTGCTGCATCTGAAGAAATCGGACGAAGGCGTCAAAGCGGAAGAAGTCTACTTCCTCAAGGCGAACTCGCTGCAAAACCACCATGGCGGCATGGTCAGGCTCGGCGATTACATCTACGGCGGACACAACCACAACGCAGGTCTGCCGTTCTGCCTCGAATGGAAGACCGGCAAGATGGCGTGGGGACCGGTGCAACCTCCAGGCAACGGTTCCGCCGCCGTGCTGTACGCCGATGGTCAGCTCTATTTCCGCTACGACGACAACACGATGGCCCTCATCGAAGCGACGCCCAAGGAATACAAGCTGAACGGCAGCTTTCAGCTTCCCAAGGGGACGAGTCGTCCGGGCTGGCAGCATCCGGTCATCCACAACAAGAAACTTTACATTCGAGCGAACGACCAGCTTTACTGTTTCGATATCGCGAAGCAGTGAGCCCGTGGCCATAACCGCTTTGGCGTTTCGCGACTCCGTGCCGCGTTGCAAGCGGCCAAGTCGCGAAACGCCGAATCGTTTATCGGAGTGTGCTTATGACTGCCGCCAAGATACTCGACGAACTGAAAACGATGGGGAGCGAGTCGATCAAGAAGGTGCTCATGAAGCACGGCGCCCAGGAGCCGATCTTCGGCGTCAAGATCGAGGACATGAAGAAGATCGTCAAACGCATCAAGAAGGATCATCAGCTCGCGCTCGAACTCTACGACACGGGTGTTTACGACGCGATGTACCTTGCGGGGCTCATCGCCGACGATGCAAAGATGACGAAGAAGGACCTGAATCGCTGGGTCAAGGCGGCTTACTGCTACGGGATCAGTGAATATACGGTTCCTTGGGTCGCTTCGAGCGGGCCCCACGGTTGGGACCTCGCCCTTGAATGGATCGAGTCGAAGAAGGAAAGCATCGCCGCGGCGGGCTGGGCTACGTTGAGTTGCATCGTGGCGATGAAGGAAAACGACTCGCTCGATCTCGACGCATTGAAGAAGCTTTTGGCTCGTGTGGAGAAAACCATCGAGGATCAACCGAACCGCGTCCGCTCCGCGATGAACGGCTTCGTCATCTCCATCGGCGGCTACGTCAAGCCGCTATCCGAAGCCGCTATCTCCGCCGCCAAACGAATCGGCAAAGTAAAGGTCGACGTCGGCGACACTTCGTGCAAGATTCCGGATGCAGTCGAATACATCGAGAAGATGAAGACTCGCGGTTCGCTCGAAAAGAAACGCAAGACGGTGAAGTGCTGATATGTCTGCCTCGTGAGGCCTCACGGCAGCGCAGCCTAGTCCGCGATTTGGACGATCGGCGGCCCGCCGGCGTGTTGAAAACCCGTGGGTGCGTGGGATGCAATCCAATTGAAGACCGGACGCCATGTCACCGCATGGCCTACAGCGGTCAGGTCCCATGTCTCCACGGCATTCATGCGGCGCGGCTCGTTGACGAAGATGCGATTGCCGAGAACTTTGCCGGTCTTCGGATCGACAACCGACACTTCCAATTCATAGCGATTCCGATGGACCGGCGGGGCGTTGCCGTAGGGGACACGTTCGACAAGCGATTTCTTCTGGGTCCCGAGGACGACGACCAGTTCGGTGTTCTCTACGGTCGTCGCCATCCAATCGTCCGCGCGGCCTTCGAGCTGTTCCTGCCATTTTTCCATCACGGTGCCGTTGACGCGGAGAAAGATGAGCTTGCACGGCTTATCGCTGGCCGTAAATCCCTTCGCCTGCTCGACCGGTTTCGCACGGGTGGCGGGGGCGAGGTCTTCCGGGAAGTTCGCCCGCTTCGGCGCCTCCTTCACGACGACTGGTTCTGCCTTCTTCTCCGCGGTGGCGGCGGGGGCGAAGATGCCCAGCTGCCAGGCGGCCCCAAAGAACGTCAACCCGGCAACGACAGTGCAAAGTACGGCAGCTTTCATGCGAGTCCAACTCTCTGGGGTGGAGGCAGTCCCAATCGCGACATGCGGAACCGCGAGCAACTGTAGCATGCAAAACCGGAATAAGCGGAATTACTGTCGTTCTCGACGCGGAAAGGGAAGGGACAGGCTCCTGCTGAACTGGATCCAGAAACTCTCGATATCTTGGCTTTTCCGCAAGCGACCAAGTTGCCGCCAGGCAGGCACTTCGGCTTTCCCATCCCACCCAAGCCTCCTCGTCGTCAACGCAATTGAATACGGACCCGCAGCTGATGCAGGTAAATGTCTACATGCGGAATCGCGAAACACGGCAGATTTTCGCATCATCATGAGGTCTTCACACTCGATTCGCGGCTTTTTCGCGGCCAGCGTTTAGTGACATGCCGGTGTCAAAAAAATGCGGCGTAAGCGTCGTTTCTCGTGGGCCTTAGGCGAGTCGATTGTTTTTGTTCCAGGCCCTCCCGTCGCTATGATTGCTCCCGTTGGTCTCTCCACCTCTGTTTCGGACACCGTTTCGTCGGCCGCGCCTTGGCGGAGTCGCAGGTGATCTGTTAGGATGAACAGAGACGACAAATGTACACAAAGGACTGAGCCATGCACATTCCGCGGCGGTTCACGGCCCCCGGCCAGGACCCCTTCGCGAATATCCCGTTCGCTCCGCGCACTTCCCGCATCGTCAACCCGGACGGCACCATCGTCTTCGAAATGAAGGACGTGATGGCCCCGGAAACGTGGTCGCAAGTCGCGGTCGACGTGCTGGCACAGAAATACTTCCGCAAAGCGGGCGTGCCCAGCGAATCGGAACGCGTCCAGGAAATGGGCGTGCCCCAGTGGCTGCAGCGTTGCCGGCCCGCGTCCCATGCGGCGAGCGGAGGCGAAACCGACTCACGCCAGGTCTTCCGCCGCCTTGCCGGTTGTTGGACCTATTGGGGCTGGAAGGGGGGCTACTTCTCGAGCGAAGCTGACGCCCAGGCCTTCTACGACGAATCCTGCTACATGCTCGCCAGCCAGATGGCGGCGCCGAACAGCCCCCAGTGGTTCAACACAGGCCTACATTGGGCTTACGGCATCGAAGGCCCTCCGCAGGGGCACTACTACGTCGATGGCCGCAACGGCGACATGATGCGCTCAACGAGCGCCTACGAGCGTCCCGCTCCGCACGCCTGCTTCATTCAGTCGATCAACGACGACCTCGTCAATGAAGGCGGCATCATGGACCTGTGGGTCCGCGAAGCCCGCATTTTCAAGTACGGCTCGGGCACCGGCTCCAACTTCTCGAACCTTCGCGGCGAAGGCGAACCCCTCTCCGGCGGCGGCAAGTCGAGCGGGCTCATGAGTTGGCTCAAGATCGGCGACCGCGCCGCGGGAGCCATCAAGTCGGGCGGCACCACGCGCCGGGCCGCCAAAATGGTCGTCCTCGACCTCGATCACCCGGATATCGAAGAGTTCATCAATTGGAAGGTCGTCGAAGAGCAGAAGGTCGCTTCGCTCGTCTCTGGCTCCAAGCTGCTCAACCGCAAGCTCAACGCCATCTTCAAGGCGATCCACAGCTGCGACGATGCGGATGTCCGCTTCGATAAGGAACGGAACAAGGCGCTGCGTCGTTCGATCCTCGATGCGCAAAGCAGCCTGATCTCGGTCAACTACATCGAGCGCGTGCTCCAACTGGCTCGCCAGGGCGTCACGTCGATCGAAGTCGCCGAATACGACACGGACTGGACCTCGAAGGCGTATCAGACCGTCTCGGGCCAAAACAGCAACAACTCCGTCCGCGTGACCAACGCCTTCATGGATGCCGTCGAGGAAGACGGCAACTGGAACCTCTACTGGCGAACCGAGAAGGAAAAGGCCCGCAAGGGAGGCCGGCAGCCGAAGCCGAAGAAGACGATCAAGGCCCGCGATCTGTGGGACAACATCGCCAATGCCGCGTGGTCGTGCGCCGACCCGGGCATGCAGTTCGATACGACCATCAACGAATGGCACACCTGCCCCGTCGATGGCCGAATCAACGCGTCGAACCCGTGCTCGGAGTACATGTTCCTCGACGACACGGCCTGCAACCTCGCGTCGCTGAACCTCATCAAGTTCTTCGATGCGAAGACGCAGACCTTCGACGTGGATTCGTATCGCCAGGCCACGCGTATCTGGACGCTGATTCTCGAAATCTCCGTCTACATGGCCCAATTCCCGAGCCAAAGCGTGGCTCGCAAGTCGTTCGACTTCCGCACGCTCGGTTTGGGTTACGCCAACCTGGGCACGCTGCTCATGGTGCAGGGCATTCCCTACGATTCGCCGGAAGGCCGAGGCTGGTGCGGAGCGGTCACGGCGCTGATGCATAATGCGTCGTACGCCATGTCGGCCGAGATCGCGTCGGAGATGGGGCCGTTCGTCCGCTATGAGGCGAATCGCGAGCAGATGCTGCGGGTCATCCGGAATCATCGCCGAGCCACCTACAACGCACCGCGCGAGCAGTACGAAGGGCTCACGATTCCGCCCGTCGGCCTCGACGACAAGATTTCGCCCGAAGCCCTGGTGAAGGCGGCCCGCAAAGAAGCCGACCTGATGCTGCAGCTGGGCGAAAAGTTCGGCTTCCGCAACGCTCAGGTCACCTGCATCGCGCCGACCGGCACCATCGCCCTCGTCATGGATTGCGATACCACCGGCGTGGAGCCCGACTTCGCCCTCGTGAAGTTCAAGAAGCTCGCCGGCGGCGGCTACTTCAAGATCATCAACGCCTCCGTCCCCGTCGCCCTCGAAAAGCTGGGCTACGAGAAATCTCAGATCGACGACGTCGTCCACTACTGCCGCGGATCGGCGACCCTCGTCGGCTGTCCGCATCTCAACCCGCAGAACCTGAAGGCCAAGGGCTTCAGCGACGAATCGATCGCCAAGATCGAATCGCAGCTGGCTGGCGCCTTCGAGGTGTCGTTCGTCTTCAACCGCTGGACCCTCGGCGACGAGCAGATCAAGTCGCTCGGTTTCAGCGACGACGACGTCAACGCTCCGGGCTTCAGCCTGCTGGGCGCCCTCGGCTTCACCCGCGAGCAGATCGCCGAAGCCAACGACTTCGTCTGCGGCACCATGACGATCGAAGGGGCGCCGCACCTGAAGGACGAGCACCTCGCGATCTTCGATTGTGCGAACAAGTGCGGCAAGAAGGGGAAGCGATTCCTCTCCGCCGAATCGCACATCCGCATGATGGCCGCCTCGCAGCCGTTCATCAGCGGCGCCATCTCGAAGACGATCAACATGCCGCACTCGGCCACGATCGAAGACGTGAAGGAAGCGTACAGCCTCAGCTGGCAGCTCATGCTGAAGGCGAACGCCCTCTACCGCGACGGCTCGAAGCTCAGCCAACCGCTCAATACCGTCGCTGATTCGGACGATGTGGCGATCGCCGAGGACGATGCCGCGAAGTCGGAACCGGTTCGCATCGCGGAACGCATCGTCCACCGCTATCTCGCCCGCCGTCGCCGGCTGCCGGATCGCCGGGCAGGCTACACGCAGAAGGCCCGCGTCGGCAATCACAAGGTCTACCTCCGCACCGGCGAATACGAGGACGGCACCCTCGGCGAAATTTTCATCGACATGCACAAGGAAGGCGCCGCCTTCCGCAGCATGACGAACTGCTTCGCCATCGCCGTCTCGCTCGGCCTGCAGCATGGCGTGCCGCTCGACGAGTTCGTGGATGCGTTCCTCTTCACCCGTTTCGAGCCGAACGGGATCGTGGCGGGGAACCCGTACATCAAGATGACCACGTCGATCATCGACTACATCTTCCGCGAACTCGCGATCACGTATCTCGATCGAACCGACCTGGCCCACGTCGCTCCCGAGGACCTTCGCGGCGACGCACTCCATCGCGACGACGATGAGCCGGAGTTCGAGGACGAGGAAGTGGTGCAGGAGCGGATGATCGATCAGGTCGCCGTCCCGCGTTCGCTGGCTCCGCGCACGGGCCATGTGAAGCCGGTGACGGAGCCGAACGGCAACGGCATCCACACCAACGGAAACGGGCATCACGGCAACGGCGTGCACGTAAAGCTCGCTCCCGCCCCGTCGGCCGCGACATCGACGGTCGAGAAGATTCGTCAGGCCCGCATGAAGGGATACGAAGGCGATCCGTGTTCGGAATGCGGCCAGCTGACGCTCGTCCGCAGCGGATCCTGCTGCAAATGCGACACCTGCGGCGCCACCTCGGGCTGCAGCTGATCGCGTCCGCGCCCGGGGGCCAGACCAGCCGGCTCCCGGGCGTTTTCATGCGCGGCGGGATGGAGCTCCGCAGATATTTGGGGCGCCCGAATCGCGGTGTCCCACATTCCGTCGCGAATCTCCCGCTTACGGCTTAGCGGTCCAGCGTACGACCGCTAAGCCGCAAGCGGAAATTCCGCGTGTCGTCGATGGGCGTGACGCGAGCGCCGGCGTATCCGATTCGGAGCGATCAATATGGTCTTTCTCTCCAGCATCGTCACGAAGTCCGGCGACGGCGGCGACACGGGATTGGGCGACGGCACACGCGTTCCGAAGGATCACGCGCGCGTGGCGGCCTATGGTTCCGTCGATGAGCTGAACTCAGTCCTCGGCCTGCTCCTCGCCAGCTGCATCGATCTCGATGCCGCGATCGCAAGCGAAGTGCGGCGGATTCAGAACGACCTGTTCGATGTCGGCGCCGACCTGTGCATGCCGCCGGACGATGCGGAATCGCCTGGCTCTCGACTTCGCGTGACTGCGGAACAGTCCAAGTTTCTCGAAGATGCGATCGATCGATACGGCAGACGCAGCAAAAGCCGCTGCAAAGCTTCCATTCTTCCGGGCGGCACGCCCGCTTCCGCGTGGTGTCATCTCGCCCGCACCGTTTGCCGGCGAGCCGAGCGTGATGTCGTGACATTGATGCGAAGCGAAAAAGTAGGGCCGGAGGTCGTCATCTACCTCAATCGGCTTTCGGATTACCTCTTCGTTCTCGCTCGCCGTTTGAATGGACACGGCGAACTCGACGTGCTTTGGGTGCCAGGCGGCAAGCGACCTCCCCTCGGATAAAATGCGACGGATGCGTGCGTCGCCGATTCGCTTCATCAAATCAAGAAACCTCGCACAATTGACGCCGCGACGCATTCTCGCGATGATGCCGTCTTCCGCTCTCCGGAGGTTGCGATGTCGAAGGTTCGTTTGGCATTAGTCCTGATCGCCCTGCTCTTCACGGGCTCGATCGCTGTCGCCCAAGACAAGAGGGCGGCGAAGCCGAATATCGTGTTCATCGTCGCGGATGATTTGGGGTGGTTCGATCTGGGCTGCTATGGCCGCAAGGAGCATCGCACGCCGAATCTCGACAAGTTTGCTTCGCAAGGTCTCCGGCTGACGCGGGCGTATGCGTCGCAGTCGGTGTGTTCGCCAACGCGGGCGGCGCTGATGACCGGAAAGCATCCGGCTCACTTGCATCTCACCACCTTTCTGCCGGGTCGGGCCGACACGCCAGCTCAGTTGCTCAAGCATCCCGAGATTCATCAGCAGTTGCCGCTGGAAGAGACTACCATCGCGGAACGCCTGAAGGCACTCGGCTACGCCACCGGCCTTGTCGGCAAATGGCATTTGGGCAACAAGGGTTTTCAGCCGACGGATCAGGGTTTCGATTTCTTCCATGCCGGCAAAGCCCTTACCGAACCCTCGGCCACCGAAGGGGGCAAGGGCGAATACGATCTGACGAATAAGGCGATCGAGTTCATCGAGAAGAACAAGGACCGGCCCTTTTACTTGTTCGTGGGGCACAACAACCCGCACATCGCTCTTTCGGCCAAGAAGGAATTGATCGCCAAGAACAAGGACGCCTTCAACCCCGCCTATGCCGCGATGATCGAAACGCTCGACGACGCAGTCGGCAAACTCATCGCGAAGATCGACGAGTTGGGCCTGGGAGAAAACACCCTCATCGTCTTCACGTCGGACAATGGCGGGCTGCACATCCTCGAATTCCCGGGGACGCCCGCGACCCACTGCGGGCCGTTTCGTGGGGGAAAGGGTTTTCTTTACGAAGGCGGATTGCGCATCCCGGCCCTCGTCCGCTGGACCGGAAAGATTCGGCCTGACCAGACGACCGATGTGCCGATGGTGAGCGCCGACTGGTTCCCGACCATCCTGTCGGCCGCAGGCGCGAAGGCGGAATCGAAGCTGGAATCGAAGCTGGACGGCGTCGATTGCCTGCCGCTGCTTTTGGAAGGCAAATCGCCTGGCAATCGAGCGATCTATTGGCATCAGCCGCACTACATGAATCAGGGCAGCCGGCCGATGGGGGCGATGGTCGAAGGGAAGTGGAAGCTCATCGAGCATTACGAAACCGGCGCCTGCGAGTTGTTCGACTTCGAGAAAGACATCAGCGAAACCACCGACCTCGCGGCGAAAGAGCCCGGCAAGATCGCCGAACTTCGCGGAAAACTCGAAGCATGGCGGCGCGAGGCGAAGGTGCAGGAAAACGTCGGCAATCCGCAGTTCAACGGCAAGCTCTGGCGTCGGCTGTATGGCGATGTCGACGTCTCGCAGTTGAAGCCGAAGGCGACAGCGACCGAAACCGCCAAACCGATCGAATCATGGCGAACGCTGATGAATCAGGTGACGCCCAAAGGTAAGGCATCTGAACCCGGGCTGGGCGCCGTCATCCTGCACGCTCGCGAAGCGAAGGTGCATGGTTCCAAGCTCCGCTATGAACCGCCCGCCAACAAAGACACGCTCGGCTTCTGGGTCGATGCCAAGGATTGGGCCGAATGGAAGTTCGAGGTTCCGCAAAGCGGGATGTACGAAATCGAGGTGCTGCAAGCGGCCGGAAAAGGCTGCGGCGGAGCGGAAATCGAGATCGCGATCGGCGAGCAAAAGACGAAGCTGAAGATCGAGGAGACGGGCCATTTTCAGCGATTCATCCCTCGCACCGCAGGTGTGATGAAGCTGGACGCGGGCCCCGCCACGCTGACGGTGCGTGCCTTGTCGAAGCCCGGCGTCGCCGTGATGGACCTACGCCGGATCGTGATCAAATCCGCGCCGTAGCGATTGCCTGAGTCGGCGGTTTGCTCTACCATGCACCGGTGCGCGGGGCCAGCTCCTACGGCCCTCGCAGACCGCCTTGCCTTGCGAGGTCTTTTCGGATGTCCCTCCCTGCCTGGTTTCGCGAACGTGCGGATCATTCGTCATTCTTCAGCCGTCGCCAAGCATTGAAGCTGGGCGTTGCGGGCGTGTTGGGTCTCTCGCTGCCGCAATGTCTCGCGGCGGCCGAGACCGCGCGGCGACGCACCGCGGCTCGCAGCGTGCTCGTCATCCTCGAGCAAGGCGGGCTTTCCCACATGGATACGT
>JAXMAT010000010.1:0-107938 GCA_046350235.1 Gemmataceae bacterium
TAGCGCTGACGAATCGCGGCATCGTCGGCATCGCGAGGCAGGCCAAGAATCGCGTGGGGTTCGCGCATGGTCGCCTCGCCATTATCGTGGAAACATGCTCGCGGTGTTGGACGCGTGTCCCTGCTGATAGTAGGCCGACATCGCGCTGTGCAGCGACAAATAGGCCGGCTCATCTCCTGGAGTGGCGGGCGCGAATCGCAGGCCGTTTCGCTGCATGTTCATGACGACTTCCGGCACGTTCTTTCCTTCCACTCGGTACTGGCCATCCAGCATGCGGGAAGCGTACGCCTTCGAAAGCCCGGAAATGCCGTCGGTGAGGCGTTCCTGGTAACGTTTTGCTTCCAAATACTCGGAGCCGTCGATCTCTTCCGCGTGGAGTTTCTTCTTCAGGTTGGCAAGCATTTCTTCGTTGAGGACGCGGATCTCGCGTTGCAGTTTCGGGTCATTGACGCCTTGGCGAGCGTTGTAGATCGCCTTGTCGAGTTTCGCATCCAGTTTCTTCTGCGTGGGGCCGAGCAGGGCGTAGGGCCAATCCGTCGGTTTGCCATTCTTGAACATCCCGAGATTGTTGCCGTTTTCCCCAACAGTAACGTTGATCTTTGCGAGTTGAGATTCGTCCAGCGGCAGATACGGGCCCGGCACTCCGGCGAGTACCATGTGCTGAAGCGTCGGCAGCACGTAATTCATCGCGAAGCCGGAGATGACTTCATGTTCCTTGGCTTGGAGCATGAGTCGAGTGGCGGTGTTCTTTTGCACCTTCGTCTGTTGCTCGGTCCAAGTGGGCGTGTTCGCCTTCTCGTAGTTCATCTCATCGAAGGCTTTTCGCTTGGTGTCGATCTTGGCCTGATTGGCCTTCTCGCGGAGGACACGGGCTTCTTCCTGGGAAGTGATGACGTTGCCGAAGGCATTCGCCATGGCGGCCGAGCCCATCAGCGAACCTCCGGTGTTGCCGTAAAGTCCGCCCGGCGGCACGTAACCGGGGTATCCCGGATGGTAAGGGTTCGGCAACCCGGGCTGATAGTACTGGGCGGAACCCGAGGCGGTCGAGAAGGCGAGGACCCCGGCGGCGATCAAAGCAGTGCGAACCATATTGCGATTCATGATGATTACCTAATTCTTCTCGGACGCTTTGTTCTTGGTTTCCGCCTGCGGGGGCGTGGGGATTCTTCCTTCGGGCACCAGGACGTGCCACCGGACGCGTGTTGCCCCCAGTTCCGCCGCGGAAACCGTTGGCGTCATACGGAATCTTTACTTCCTTCGGGCGTCAGGCGAACCAGATGCCAGTGAGCAAGTCCTGCGAACGGGGGAGCTGGAGCGCGTGAGCAAACCAATCAGCATTTCGTACGTGGCTGGCTCGTCTCGTTCGCGATCGTCGAATCCGACTAACAGTTGCACGAAATTGCGAGCTTGGGCGGGCTTGATCTCCCTTTTCTCGACCATGTAATCGTGCAGTTTCTGATCTGCCCGTCTTCGCGGCCCAGCCAGTGTCGTAGACGCGAATGCCCGCTTCACGGACTTCCTGACGGAGGAGCATTGAGAGAGGAAGGTCAGGCCGTGGAGGTTGTCGAGCGTTTCCTGCGCCGGGCATTTGTCGCTTGCCTTCGGCCGCGTCCTTGTCCAGCACCGCTGCGGCGATTTCCTTTAAGGTCACGCCGTGGTTCAGCGTGTCCACCGCCTTGCGGATCTTGGCGATGTGCTCCTTCACCTTGGCGTCCGCCTCTGCGCGACGTTGACCGGCAATTTGTCGATGGTCGTGATTTCCACTCGTCTCGTCACATTGTTCCAATGAGCTCGGGCCGACCTGGAGGGCAGACAGTGCGACCCCCTTCGCCGCCGAAATCGACGAACACTTTTCCCTTGGCGACCAGAAGAGCTACTTCGTACTCCGGCTTCCCGCTTCGCTCTTGAAGCCTTCCTGCATGAACTTGCCGATCGATCTGTTGCCGGGCGGAATGCGGCCATACGACTCGATGGCGATCATGGTATCGGGTTGAGGAAGGAAAGTGCATTCCAGGTCTGATCGGCAACTTCGATGCGGGCTTGGTCTTGTCGCGTGGCGCCTTCAAAAGAACGGTTCCCGCTGCAGCGTGATGTCCAGGTCGTAGCCGGGATCGCCCCCCCAAGTGAGGGCGGATTCCAGCACGGGGAAGGAACCATGGTTGCCGATATCGGCAATCATATGCTCGACTGAGCCGCCTGGTTTTCAGCACGGCATCCGGCAGCATCGCGCGTGTTGCCGGGCTTCAGGACGGCCCCTCGCGCTGGGGCTTGAAGCCGTCGGCCGTGCGTAGCATGACGCCGGTCTTTTGCTCGAGGAGGGCGTCTTTTCTTTCCTTGAGCGGCAGCCGCACTGGTCCACGCCAGCGTCACGAACGCCGCCAATCCGCACATGAGACGCGATGGCTTCGTGAGATGCAAGTTTCGCTACGGTAGATCGGCCAGGGCGGTAAAGTCAGCGGTTTTCCAAGAATGTTGGGAAAGGGAGCCATCTAGGTTCCGGCCGATCGATGCGGCGCTCGCTTGGCTGGAACCTGAATTACGATGAGGTGATCGTGGTTCAAGAAGCAATTCGAGTTAGCTTGGCTTTGCATGAGATGTTGATGAAATTGGCAGAACGTTGCGTCGATGCTGCTCGCCTTGACCCGAATGCCCCCGTTTTCCGTTAATCGCCGCTTCGAGCCGCGGGGTGGTCCGAGGGATGGGCCGCACGCGGTCGGACGGAGATGACGAAATGCGCCGATTCGCGGCAGGGATGCTGGGTTCTGGCCTTTACCTCAGTTGCTCCCCTTGCGGCTTCCGAGCTTCGCTACTTCGAAGACGCCTCGCTCCATGCCGTCCAATTCATCGACGCCAAGGAAGGCTGGGCGGTTGGCGACGAAGGGGTCGTTTGGCATACCATCGACGGCGGCAAGAATTGGGAACGCCTCCCCACTGGCGTTCGCGGTGCTGCTTCGCTCCTCCAGTTTCTCGATCCTCGGTCGGCTGGGTCGTGGGCCGCGAGGAACTCCCTCGGGCGGCAGCGTCGGCGTGGTCCTTCTTCACCGACGACGGCGGTTCGACCTGGCGGATGATGCCGAACACGACGCCGGGCCTCAATCAGGCCCGCTTCGCGAGCACCAAGTTCGGCTTTCTGGATGTGGATGGCTCCGATCAATTCCCGTCAGGACTATTCACATTGCCGACGGCGGCAAATCGTGGGCTCCGGTTCAGGCCGCACAGCCCGGCATGGTTTGCCGGCGATTTTTCATGACGCGGACAGTGGCGTGCTCGTCGGTGCCTGGAGCAAGCTCAGCACCCTGCGGCCCAATGGCTTCGCCGCGGCCGAAGTCGATCCGCTGGCGGGCCGATCGCCGAAGGGCGTGCATATTCTGCCCAGCCGCATCGTCGCGGTGGGCGAAGGCGGGTTGGTGTTGACCAGCGTCAGCGGCGGTTCTCGCTGGGGTTTCGCCGACCTAAAACTTGCCCCGGAGGTGCTTCAGTTCCTCGGATTTCCATGCGATCACGGCTATCGGCAGCAAGCGTGGGTAGTGGGCCGGCCTGGCCTGTTCGTGCTGACGACGGAGGATGCGCGCGGAGTTGGTCGATGAAGACCACGGGCCAATCGATGCCGCCGAACGGCGTTCATTTCGTGGACGATCAACGCGGCTGGCCGTCGGCGCGCGGGGGACGATCCTCGCCACGAGCGATGGCGCAAGCACTGGGTCGTGCAGCAGCGGGCGGACGACGCGCGGCGGCAATGCTCGTTCATTGCCGCTCCGCGGACTTGCCGGTCGATGCGATCGCGGCGATGGCGCCGACGAAGGCCTGATGCACGCGATGCGGATGGTCGCCCGATGCGGTGTCCGCCCCAGCCAAGCAGGCCCTCGACGGCATTCGCTTCCACGCAGCCCGTGCGCCGAGCGGTGCGGTATGGGCGGCGAAATGCTCTGGCATTTCCCGCTGCCGCAACATCTCGGCGGCGCCGCCGATCGCGAAACCATCCTCGCCCAGTGGAATCGCCAACATGACGGCGATGCCGCGAAGGAATTGCGACAGATGGTGCTTGCTGCGTCAATGGCGGCCAAGCGTCGTCATCGTCGATGGAGCCGAAAACCGAAAATCCGCTTGGCGGCGTCATGGCCGGCGATGCAGGAAGCGATGAAGCGGGCCGCCGATCCGAAGGCGTTTCCCGAGCAGATCGGAAACGCCAGGCCTCGCGCCTGAAAGTCGCCAAAGTCATCGCGCCGACGAAGAAGACGTCGCCAATGACACTGGAAAATCAATCGATTCGCGCTCGCCTCGAAGGCAATGTCGTCGAGTTCGCACAACCCGCGTGGTCGCTGATCGGCGATGCCGACACGATGCTGCCGGCCTCGCGTTCGTTCCGCGTCTTGAGTGGAAAGATCGAGGGCGCTGATCGACATAAACATCCGATGGACGGCATCAGCACGCGAAGGATGCACGGCGTAAGCAGGACGGAGCCGAAGGCGGATCCGAAGACTCGCCGAGCGCAACGCCGTCGGCAGTTCTTGTTCAGCTCTCGGAGAATCCGCAGAACGCGCCGAAGACGATCAGCCAACTCGGTTCGCTGCTCGAGGAACTGCCGGACGAACAGGCTGCGACCGCTGCCTTCGGCATCGCAAGCAACTACGCGAAGCAGGGACAGTGGGACTTGGCCCGCGAGACGTATCTCGTCATGGTCGATCGCCATCCTTCGCACCTGCTTCTCCGGCCGATGCCTACCGCCGATGATTCGGCACAACAGCAGCGGCGAGGTTCGGCGTCGCACGGAACTGAAGCAATTCGCGGTGCTGACGAAGCCAGTCAACATGACGCTGATCTCCGATACCGGCATTCAGAAGGTGGGATTCATCGGCCAAAAATCAAAGAGCGACGTCGTCTTCTCGCCGACCGCGAAGAGACGCGGGCCTGGAATCGCGGTTCGATCGAGATCTCGAATCGCCTCGCCGCCTTCGGTCCGCTCTACGGCACCGACCCATCCATCCAATTCTGTGTGCAGGCGGCTCGGCGCACCAGGCGATTTCGAGGGGCCGAAAAATTGGTACAGCAAATTCAGCAGCTACGTGACGAAGGGCCCCTGGCATGATGCGGCCGTGGCCGAAATGTGGCTGACGAACCGCTCGACCGCGCAACCTCGCCGCCTCGCGTACTCGCGGCTCACTGATCGCCGACCGCACCTCGACGGCAAGTTCGACGACGCCTGCTGGCAGGGCCTGAAGCCCATGGTGCTCGACGATGCCGTCGGCCAAACGCGCTCGGGCTATTCGACCGAGGCGATGATGGCGTATGACCAGGAATTCCTCTATGTCGCTCTCACGTGCCGTCATCCGCAAGGCAAAGGCCAGGAGCCGGCGAAGGGGCGAACCCGCGATGCGGATTTGGATGGGTTCGACCGCGTGAGCTTGCTGCTCGATATGGACCGCGACTACTCGACTTATTTCCGCCTCGAAGTGGATCAGCGCGGCTGCGTCCGCGAAGATTGCTGGGGCGACAAAAACTGGAACCCGCGCTGGTTCGTCGCCGTGCACAACACGGATACGGCCTGGCACATCGAAGCCGCTATTCCGCTCGGCGAACTCACCGGCGACCGCGTCACACTCGGCACCGCGTGGGCATTCAATTTGGTCCGCACCATCCCCGGCAGCGGCGTGCAATCCTGGTCGCAACCCGCGGATGTGCAGCCTCGCCCCGAAGGCATGAGCCTGCTGCTCTTCCGCCAAGACAACCCCGCCGCCCCCCCGATGCCGCCCGCGAGGCAATAGCCGAGCATGCTCAATGCAGGCTCCGAACAGTCGTCTAATTCGACTCCTAGCGAGTGAGCGCCATGGCGCCGAGGCCGTAGAAGGTGTACTCGACGTCGGCTTGTTCGTCCCAGAGTCCGCCTTTAAAGCCGCCAGCGGGTTCTTCGAGGGAGCGGGCGTAGGCGTAGATTTGTTTGCTGTCGACCACTTCCAGGGCATCGAGTTGGTGCAGGGTCCAGGCGCCGGTGAAGGTCGAGAGCAGGTCGGCGAGAGGCACGCGGTCGTTGGCGCGGATACCGCCTTCCATCGAGGGCATGTGCGACAGGAAGTCGATCACGGGTCGCATTTCGTCTTCAGGCAGGTCTGTGCCCAGAGTCAATTGCAGGATGCCGACTGCGGCGGCGGTGGGATTGGTGCCGCTGCGGCGCATCGGATCGATCTCGACGAACCCGCCATCCTCGCGGCGCCGTCTGCGGGCGACAGCGATCACTTCCGCGGAGTTCGGAAAGGTGCGCCCCAACAATTGATAGCAAAGGCCGACGAGAAACGTGTGGTAGGTGCTGGCCGACGAGGCTCCAGGTGATTTGTTGTACCCGCCATCCGAGGTGCGAAACGAATCGAGCAGCTGGGCGACGCGCTCGGGCCAATCGCTCGGCGCGTCGGCGAACACATCTGGCCCGCCGCTGACTTGCACGAGCAGGGCGGAATAAAGCAACGAAAAGAAATCGACGACGCTCGCTTGGCCCGCTAGCTGGGTTTTGAGAAAGTCCCCCGTCTTCGCGGCAATCTGCGGCGTCAGTGCTTCGAGTACCGAAAGCGTGCGGAGGGCGAAGCCGGTGTAGTAGAGATCCGAATCCCCTTCGCGGCCAGACCAACCTCCGTCGGCGTTCTGTTTGCCGAGGGTGTAGGCAGCGGTGCGTTGCCGCACTTCGTCCGAAAGCCGGGCGACGCGGAGGGCGAGCTGTTCGTTCAGATCTCGAAGATAGTCCGCGGGCATGGAGGGCCTTTAAGGAGCCGCGCACGTAGTAAGCGGTTCGGCACGGCATGAAGCGAAGCCGCTTACTTCGTGCGCGGCTCTTTCGGCTCTTTCCGAGCCGTTATTTCCGCTTGATGCCGCTCAGCGTCTCAAGAGCGAGGATCAGGGCTTGCGTTCCCTTACGGCCATACCCTTGGGCTTGCAGCGCGAGGTACAACTGGTGAGCCAATGCCAGGCCCGGCATGGCGATGCCCATGCGCTTCGATTCGTCGAGCGCGATGCCCATATCCTTGATGAAATGCTCGACATAGAAGCCCGGCTCGAAGTTGCCGGCGAGGATGCGGGGTCCGAGCACTTCGAGCGCTTTGCTTCCCGCAGCGCCGACGGTGACCGACTTGAAGACCGTCTCGAGATCGAGGCCCGCTTGATGGCCATAAAGCAGGGCTTCGCAGACGGCGACCATGTTCGACGAAATCAGAATCTGGTTCACCATCTTGGTGTGCTGGCCAGCCCCCGCTCCGCCTTGATGCACGATGGTTTTCCCCATGCATTCGAAGATGGGCTGGACGGCATCCACGACTTCTTTGTCGCCGCCGATCATGATGGAGAGTGCGGCATTCTTCGCGCCGACATCGCCGCCGGAAACCGGAGCATCGAGAGCATGCGCGCCCTTCGCTTTGGCTGCTTCGTAGATTTCGCGGGCCAGCGACGGTTCGCTGGTCGTCATGTCCACGAGGATGTTCCCCGCCTTGCTTCCGGCGAGGGCGCCGTCGTCGCCGAGGAACACGGCCCGCACATCCTTCGGGAAGCCGACGATGGCGAAGACGACGTCCGCCTTCTGAGCTGCCTGCTTCGGCGTATCCGCCCATTCGGCTCCGAGGTCGAGCAGTTCCTTCGCCTTCTCCTTGGTGCGGTTGTAGACGATGGCCTTGTAGCCTTTGGTCATGGCATGCTGGCACATCCAACGTCCCATGACGCCGGTGCCGATCCACGCGATCTTCGTCTTCCCCGCTTCCGCCTTCGCGATCGCCATGACGCTCCACCTCGGTGCAAGTGCTAATCCGATGCGGCATATCCTAGCCACGAGTGAAAGATGAGGCAAACGCCCGCTCTCGTGGCGGCAAGTTTATCTAACTTGTCGATTGCTCCGCGAACTCATCGATCGCCGCCGAGGCGTTTGATGAGGAGCGTGGCGTAGCTGCCGCGGCTGAGCTCAAAGGCGAGAATCAGCTTCTGTCGACCAGGATGGGCTTCGTCGTCCGCGAATTCCCAGGTCAAGTCGCGCGGCAGATTGACAACGGCTCGCTCCCCCTTCGAGAAAAACAACTCGCGCAGGCCTCTGATCTTGAGTTGGTCCTGCGTGACGCCGCCTTCCTGCAACGCCCTGTCGTAAGCGGGCCGGCGTGGGTCAAGATCG
Source organism: Gemmataceae bacterium (assembly GCA_046350235.1). Taxonomy (GTDB): domain Bacteria; phylum Planctomycetota; class Planctomycetia; order Gemmatales; family Gemmataceae; genus JAIEPT01. Next base: position 8,135 of record JAXMAT010000010.1, read on the forward strand.
TTCCACCTTTGGCGCGCGGTCGGCAGCGGCAGTTGCGTCTCTTGCAACAGTCGGAAATGCTCGTCGCTCAGGGCGCGGTGCATGGGAAAATCACCCATCTTCATGCCGACTTCGACGAGGCGATCCGCGGGAAGCGTTTCGCGAAGCCAAATCGCGAGCATGCGGTTCCAGAGATGGCTCTGGTACGCTGACAGATACAAACCCCGCAACTCGGGCCGCATGCGGGCGATCGTGCCTCGGAAATCGGTGGGATGATGGACCAAATAATCGACCAAGCTCCGCGCGTGTGACTTCGGCAACTCCGCCTTTGCTCGGGGCCAATCCCCCCAGCACTCACGAAGTATCGCCTTCTCTTTCTTCTGCTCCGCTCGATCGAACGCGTAAGGCGCAGTCAAGGCGGTTTTCAACGCTTGCTCGAAATCTCCGAGAACCATGTGTCGCGCGACAAACTCGTTTTCGCCTCCAACTGAACCGAATCGCTGATCGTCGAAATAATTGGGAACTCCTTGATGCCTCAGTTCGGGCAACGCCTGAATCGCCGTCGCTTGTTGTTCGTTTGATAAGTTGCGCAAGGTTAAGCGGAAGCCGTTGGATGCAATGTCACGCGAATCGAAGGGGCGTTCCACTTGTCCCAGATACTCGACGTGAATTCCCTGTTGCGACAGCTGGCGCGGCGGGCCGCGCCAAATCGTAAAGTATTGCGTAGTTTGGGCATGCCGATCTTTCAGGCCGCCGTACGACAGCCGTTGCGGAACGATGTTCCACCGCCGCCGCACCACGCCCAGTGCGTCCGGAGTCGTCCAGCTCGTCTTTTCCAAGCGGTACAAAGCGAACGCCCCGGCCGCCCCTGGGGTAACGTGGGTGTTTTCGTTGACAACGAAATCGGTAGGAGATTGCTTGACCTTCATATTCGATTATGCAATAAAAATGTGCTGGAAAAAGCACTGAGTTTGAGCGATGATCTTGGCGATTCGTTAGGGAGTCCCCTACAATTCAGTTGACAGCATAATCGAAGGGCGATTCCGGATGAGCCAGTCCATCAGTGCGACCAACGGAGAAGCAACGCACGACGCGTCCCTCCTCCGCACGATCCATGCGTCGCTCACCGAGGGGACATCCGACCGTGAGCCGAGCGCTATCTTAGCGGAACTCGCCAGTCGGTTCGAAGTCCGCAGCGCCGGCTTTTCGCTTCCCGATGCCACCTGGCCCCTCTATGTCGGCGGTCCCACCAGTCCAACGTATATCGGATGGGCGGAAGACCCCGCTGTCCTTCAACATCTTCGTTGCGATAGTCGGCCGACGGCGCATTCGGATGGGGACGGCTCTTGGCTGCTCGCTCCCGTCTGGTGCGGAGCGGATGTAGGCGGCGTGCTGTGGCTCCTCGCCGACCGTGAACGCAAGTGGACGGCGGAGGAAGAATCCGCCCTTTCCGTAGTCGCTGCCATGCTCGCGTCGCTCGGCGGCAAGCCCTGGCGAACCGCTTTCGAAAAGAGCGCCCTTGATCAACGCCTCGAATACGCCTCGAATCTCGCCGGCAAATTGGGCCATGGGTTCGGCAACTACTTAACGGGCATCCTCGGGTTCACCGAACTCAGCATCAGCGAAGTGTCGCCTCAGACGACGCTGCACACGTATCTGCAGGAAGTGTGGCAATCGGCAACACAGGGAGCCCAGTGGGTCCATTTGCTGCAGCTTTTCAGTCGAAAGCTCGCGATCAATCCGCAGCCTACGCCCCTGAGCCCCATCGTCCACGAAGAAGGGACCCGTCTCAAAGCGGTCTGGAATCAGGTACTCAGTTTCGCGACGGACGTTCCCGGCGACCTGCCTCCGGCGTCGATCGACCCGGATTCGCTGCGGAAGATGCTCGCACATCTTCTCGATAATGCATGCGAATCGATCCGCCAAGCTCCCGGCAGCGTTCGTCTGTCGGCTCGCGTCAGGGATTTGACGGCCGCCGAGTGCCTGGAAGTCGTCGGCGCCTGTCAGCCGGGGTCTTACCTTGAAATCTCGATTCAAGACAACGGCGTCGGCTTGACGGACGAGCAGCGCCAAAAGCTGTTTCACGAGGTTTTCTTCAGCACGAAGCCGCGGCATCGCGGAATGGGGCTCGCCGTCGTCTATTCGCTGCTGAAAGCATATCGCGGCGGGATTCGGCATCGGCAGGCGGAGCCGCGCGGCACTTTGGTTCAGATTTATCTGCCTCGGCACCGCCAATCGGAAACGCCGCGCGAATTGCCGCTCGCCGGAGCACGCATCCTCATCGTGGATACCGACCCTGCGGTTCGTGACATGGTTTCGCGACTATTCGATGAGAATGGCGCCAAGGCTGTCGCTTGCGGCAACCCGCAGGATGCGATCAAGGCCTATACCCAACCGGGAACCGGCTTTCACCTGGTGCTCGCCGAAGTGCTGATGCCCGGGATGAACGGCTATGATCTCGCCCACCGCATTCTGGAACGCGACCCTCTCGCGAATTTCATGTTCGTCACCGACAAGCCGTCGATGCACGGACTTGCCAACCAGGACCTCGCTCGCAAGTACGACCTGGTCCGCAAACCGTTCGATTCGAGCCAATTGTTGCAAGCCATCCGCGGCTCGCTGCGCCGCGGTTTGCGTCCTGTCTCAGGACGTGCCCAATAAGGAGCCCCCCATGAGCCGACTCTCCGACCCTGCCATTCTCGAAGCGCCCAAGCATGGAGATACGGCTGCCGCGACGAAGGCCGATTCCCCCTGGCTTTTCAATACCGGCGAAGTCCGCATCCTCATCCTCGACGACGATCCGGCCATCGGCCGACTGATCCAGGCGGCGCTGGCGAACCACGATTTCACCATCGATGCGGTTTCCGATCCGACGACGATGGAACAGCAACTTCGCAGCCACAGTTATCATGTCGTCATTCTTGATTACATGATCCCCGGTCATGAGCCGCAAAAGATGCTGGAAACGGTGAAGGAAACCCAACCGGATGCCAGCATCATTGTGGTCACAGCGTTCCCGTCCATGGACAGTGCGGTGCAGTGTCTGCGCAGTCACACGTACGACTACATCACTAAGCCGTTCCAGATCGAACAACTGAAACGGACCGTGATGCGATGCCTGGAAAGTCGCGGCCTTCTTCGGCTCTCCGAAGAAGCGCTCCGCGAACAACTCGGCGCCGCCATCCGCGAACGCCGCAAGGCGCTGGGCCTGACGTTGGCGGAAATGGCGAAGCGAACCAACGTCTCGCTCGGCTATCTGTCGCAGATCGAACTCGGCAAAAACTCCGCGTCGATCGAAACCCTCTACCGCATCGCCTTAGGCCTACGCCTGCGAGTGGCGGACCTTTTCCAATCCGTGCAAACGCCGATCTAACTCAGGCAAGTCAGAGCCCGAGCGGCAGCGAGGCTTCGCGTCAACCCTTTGGGGCCGCAGAAACCCTCGCTGGCGGCTCGGGCTCTGACTTTTGCAGGAAGCAGAGGGCTTGTCGCATTCCCATCAGCTCTCGAAAATTGCTGTTCCCGAATCGCCGAACGCGCGGACGGGTTCCCCAAGAGGTGGCGACATGGAAAAGCAAATGTGGCTGGTGTACGCGATTTTTGCAGGGCTTTGTTGGGGGACCTACGTGCCGTTCGTGCAGCAAGGCATCGCGGGGCTGCAGACAGGGACCATCCCACCTAAGCCTCGAAGCGGGCTGGATCCTTTTTTATGCGTTGGCATAGCCTACTTCTTGATAGCAGTCCTGTTTCCGGTGGGAATGTTCGTTGCTGGTGAGCCCCAACCGAAGTGGAACACCTATGGAATCTCCTTTGCGACTATGGCGGGCGTTGCAGGAGCTCTTGGTGCGCTATGTGTGATTCTTGCCAACCGTTCGGCCGTGCAAGCTTTCGGCCCTCGCGATTCGATGCAGTATCGCGTCTACATCGCTCCGGTCATCTTCGCCCTCGCTCCCGTCCTCAACACCGTCGTCAGCATGATCTGGCATCCGTCCCCCGAAGCCGGCGCTTTCCATTTCGGCATCAAGGATCTGCCGGGCTGGAAGATGTGGCTCGGCATCGTCCTGACCGGCGCCGGCGCGGCGTTGGTGCTGTACTCGAAGGAAGAAACCGAAGCGAGCCACCGTGCCGCCCCGCGCCCTGTCGTCGCCCCCGCGGAAACCGGCATCAAGGCGAGCGGCGAGCAGCCCTAGAATGAAGGCGAACCTATGTAGCCCTCTCGCGGAGCGAGAGGGCTACATAGGAAGGAGACCACGCCATCGACCTGTTTCGCCAAGCCCACGAACAGAACCTGAAGAAAGCCCAACCGCTCGCGGCTCGCATGAGGCCGCGTACTTTGGACGAGTTTGCCGGGCAGCAACACTTCCTCGCTCCCGGCAAATTGCTTCGCCGATTGCTCGATGCGGATCGCCTCAGTTCCGTCCTTTTCTATGGCCCGCCCGGTTGCGGCAAAACCGCCCTAGCCCACGTCATCGCTCGCTCGACGCAGTGCATCTTTCAGCCGATCAATGCGGTCGCTTCCGGCGTGAAAGAAGTGCGTGAGCATCTTGAGGAAGCGAAAGCCGAATTGTCGGATACGGGTCGGCGGACGATCCTGTTCGTCGATGAAATCCACCGCTTCAATCGCTCGCAGCAGGATGTGCTATTGCCGGACGTGGAAGAGGGGCGCGTGATTCTGATCGGAGCGACGACGCAGAATCCTTTTTTCGCCGTCAACACGCCGCTGCTCAGCCGCAGCCAAATCTTCACGTTCCAGGCCCTTTCGCGAGAAGACATCACCACATTGCTCAAGCGAGCGATCGCGGACAAGGAGCGCGGTCTTGGCAACTTGCCGATCGAAGCTGACGAGACCGCACTGGCATTCCTCGCCGAAATATGCGACGGCGATGCGCGGCGGGCCTTGGGTGCGCTCGAAGTGGGGATCCTTTCGTCGTACGAACGCCCGATTCGCTTCACGCTGGAAGTCGCCCAAGACTCCGTGCAGCGAAAGATCATGGATTTCGATCCGACGGGCGACACGCATTACGACCTCGCCAGTGCGTTCATCAAAAGCGTCCGGGGCAGCGATCCGGATGCGGCCATCTATTGGCTCGCTCGCATGCTCGAATCAGGCGAAGAGCCTCGCTTCATCGCCCGTCGCCTCGTGATCCTGGCATCCGAAGACGTCGGCAACGCCGATCCGCAGGCGCTGGCGGTGGCGACCGGCGCGTGGCATGCGGTCGAGTTCGTCGGTTTGCCGGAATGCCAACTCGCGCTTTCGCAGGCGACGCTCTACCTCGCGACGGCGCCCAAGTCGAATGCCGCCACCACCGCCATCGGCGACGCCCGGTCGGATGTCAAACAAGGTCGAACGATCCCTGTGCCCAAGCATCTCCGCGACAGCCACTACCGCGGGTCCAAGGATCTTGGCCATGGCGAAGGCTACGAATACGCCCACGACCACGAAGGCGGCTGGGTGGACCAAGACTACCTCGGCGAAGTCCGCACTTACTACCGCCCCACCGATCGCGGCTTCGAAGCGGAAATTCGCCGACGGATGGACGAGATCAAGGCGAAGCGAGCGCAGAAGCCGCCGGAGCAACTTGCCGTTCATAAGCCGCGCACGCAGTAAGCGGTTGAACGGAATCGAACGGAAACCGCTTACTGCGGGCGCGGCGCTTAGGTGAAGCCCCACCGCGGTTGCGTTTGCGAAGATGCCGGGGACGACTCGCATCCCCATGCCTGCGTGTTCATGAGCTTCGTCTTTCCCGCGATCCTCGGCGGTTTGGTGTTGGCGGGCATTCCTGTCCTGCTGCATCTGATCCTGCGCCAAAAGCCGAAGACGATTCCGTTTCCCGCGTTTCGCTTCCTCGTTCAAAAACATCGCACCAATCAACGCAAGCTGCAGCTTCGGCATCTTCTGTTGCTCTTGATGCGGATCGGCCTGCTCGTCCTGCTGACGCTCGCCCTCGCACGTCCGAGGTTCTTCCATGAGGGCCTCGGGCTCGGCAGCGAGAAGCCGGCCGCGGCGCTGATGCTCTTCGATACGACGCCGAGCATGGAGTGGGCGAGCAGCGAAGGCATGACGCGACTGGACGAAGCGAAGAAGCGGGCGATCGAACTCGTCGATGCATTGCCTGCGGGGAGCAAATTCTGCATCGCCGACGTTGGCGATGGAGCGGCGATTCGCGGCGAATGGCTGCAAGGGACCAACCTCGCCAAGCAACGCATTCGCGACCTGAAGATTCGGCCCGGCGGCGCTTCGATGTCGACGGCATTGCCGCAGACGCTGCGTATTTTCGCCGAGGCGGCCCGCAGCACCGAGGACGAACGCCTGCGACAGATGCCGCGCATCTTGGTGATGTTCTCCGACCGCACGCGCGGCTCGTGGCAGGCGTCGCAAGACAAGCAGGTGCTCGAAGCCGCCGATCTAGTCCCTCCTTCGTTCGAGGGATTGACGCAAGCCCGCGGTGAACTCCCGGCGCTGATCGACGACCTGAAGCAAGTCCGCACCAAGCTTCCGCCGCCCGCGGGAGTCGACTATCCCGATGCATCGCTCATCGAGACTTTGGCGCAGCTTCGCGATCGCATTCCGTCGCTGCGGCCCAACGAATTCCCGCCGCCCGACGACGTGACGACGCTCGTCAATCAGGCTCGGCGTTCGCTTCGGGATATGTCCGCTGCGATCAAGAGCACATCGGATGAGGGCAAGGAAACGCGAGCGGAATTGCAACGCCGACTTGGAACGATGGGGCAAGCGATTGCGGGCTTTCAGACGCTGTGGATCGACGTCGGCATCGACCCGCCGCTGGACGTGGCCTTGCTCGGCATCGACTTCCCACGCGGTCCCGACGGCAGGCCGCGTGAACTATATGGCGCCGACGAAACGTTTGTCCTTCGCGTCGAAGCTCAGGCGTTGGGTCAGGATGTTTCGACGACGATCGAATGCTCCTTCGGCAGCACCACCTATCGCCAGCCGTTCGTTGGGAAGGCGGGCGAACGAGGCTCGATACCGTTCGAGATCGACCTGGGCAAGCTGAAGCTGCCGCCGGGCAAACATGCGATCGAAGCGAAACTCGCGACGGCGGATGGATGGCAGGGGAACAATCGCCGATTCGCGACGTTCGAGGTGCGACAACCTCGCCGCGTACTGATCCTCGCCGACGCCCCCGCCAAGGCGGAGGATCTCGCGTGGGCATTGCAAGCGAATCAGTACGACGCGGAGACGAAGCTGCTCGCCGATCTGCCGAAGCTCGAACTGACGAAATACTTCGCGGTTTACCTCTTCGAGCCGACTGCTCCTTCGCCGGAGGCTTGGGGCCGCCTCGAGGATTACGCCAAGCGTGGCGGCGGGGTCGGCATCGTTCCGCCGGGGGACGAGATCAAGCTCGATGCATGGAAGACGCCCGCGGCTCTCAAAGTGTTGCCCGGAACGCTGACCGAGATCGTCGCGCACAAGGTGGAACCGAAGCGTGTCGAAGTCGATGTCGGCGCGACGTGGAACTTCGACGACCCGCGTCTGCGAACCCTGCCGTTGCTGAAGCCGTTCAAGCAATGGAAGGAAGACGCTTCGCTTTCATGGAACACGATCGACTTCATCAAGTTCCCCCGCGGCGCCCTGAAGTATTGGAATGTGACGCCACGGGAAAAGGACGACATCGTTCTCACCTACGCCGACGCCAAGCAGCGACCCGCGATTTTGGAGCGGAAGGTGGATGCCGGGAAGGTCGTCCTATTCACCACGCCGCTCGATCTGCGCGAGCCTCGCTGGAACAACTACCTGGAATCGCTGAACTCCTTCTACGTCGTCATCGTCGGCATCACGACGCGCTATCTCGCCGGCGATGTCGAGACGTTCCCCGCCAACTTCGAATTCCCCGGCGAAGAGCCTCGCCTTCGCCTCGGCCCAACCGTGCAGCAACCTGCGCTGACGATCCGCGGCCCGGGCGTGCTCGAAACGGTGCAGGTGCCGGAGAAGCAGCCCTCGCTTACGGTGAAGACTCGGCTCGGCCCCGGCAACTACGAAGTTTTCGGCAGCGATCAAAAAGGCCAGCCGCTGACCCGATTCAGCGTCAATCTCACCCAGGCCGAGGCCGACGTTTCGCGTGTGCCTTCGGACGAAATCGAAGCCGTCTTCGGCCCCGGCTCCATCGTCGTCGGCGAACGTCAAACCGATTTGAAGCGATTGCTCGAAGGCCGATGGCATGAGCCGGTCGAGTTGTTCCCGGTGTTCATGCTTGCGATCCTGTTTCTGCTGGCGATCGAGAATCTGCTGTCGAACAAGTTTTATCGTCAGGAGGCGACGGCATGATGTGGGCCGCCGCCTCGCTGACGTGGGATCCGCCCTGGCCATGGTCGCTGCCCGGCATCGGCGGCTGGTTGCTGCTCGGCACGGTCGCCGCCCTCATTCTGCTCACGCTCTGGACTTACTGGGGCGAACGCCAGACCGGCTGGCGTCGCGTCCTTGCCGTTCTCGCGTTGCGGTTGCTTGCGCTCGCCGTCATCTTCTGGGTCGTCCTCCGCCCTTCGCTCGCCACCGAGCAGGAAGACCCGGCCACGCCCTCGCGGTTGTTTCTGCTGGTCGATAGTTCGGAGAGTATGAACCAGACCGACGAGTTCGGCAACCAGTCGCGCTTCGACCACGCCAAACGTGTGCTGAACGCGGCGCCCGTTCAATCAATGCTGAAGAAGCTCGGCAGCGACCACAAAGTCGAACTCGTCTACATGAGCGGCGACGACGAGCTTCGGCCTTATCAAACTACCTCGAAGGCCGAGGGAAAACGGACCGACATCGGCAAATGGCTGCACCAGATCCGCGAGCGCCATTCCACCGATGCGAATGTCCGCGGCCTTATCATGCTCACCGACGGCGCCGACAATGGAACCACGTTCAACAGCGTCGAAAAAGCCGGCCTCTATCGCGGATGGTGTCCCATCTATGCGTTCGGCGTCGGCCAGGCGGGGGACATTCAGCAGAAGAAAGACATCGCCCTCGAGAAGCTGATCGTCGATCCGTCGCCGGTTCCCGCCAAGACGAAGATGAATTTGCAGGTGACGCTCCAGGCGCCGGGATTCGAAGGGGCCGCAATCGAAGCGAGCATTTGGCTCGAAGATCCCGCTACCAAGACCATGAAGCAGGCGGGGCCGAAGCAGAAATTCACGCTCGAAAAAACCAAGGATGTGATCCTCAATCTCCCCGCCGACGCACCCGATAAGGACGGCGAAATCAAGGTCGCAGTGAAGGTCGATCCGCTGCCCGGCGAAGCGACGCCGATCAACAACGAGATCAGCACCTTCGTCAACGTCACCAAGGAAGGCGTGTCGATCCTGTGGGTCGAAGGCAAACGCCGAGCGTTCGAGTCGGTGTTCGCGATTCGCCATGCGATCTCGAAAGATCCTCGCTTCCGCATCCACTATGTCGAACGCCTCGCTGGAGTGAATGCCGACGATGCGGACCCGTATCGCATGAAGGAACGCCATTACGACGTCGTCGTCCTCGGCGATATTTCCGCCGCCCGTTTCGCCGAGGGGCAGCCCGACGTCTTCGCGAAGTTGCGCGACATGATCGAAAATCGCGGCACCGGCCTCGTCATGCTCGGCGGCTACGAAAGCTTCGGCGGCGGCGGGTGGGGCGGTTCTCCGATCGCTGATCTCCTCGCCACCAAATGCGAGCCAAGCGCGCAAATCGAAGAGAAGGTTCGCGTCATGCCGACGCCGGAAGGTTTGCAATATCTGGCGAAGCTCAACGACGACCCTGCCAAGAATCAGAAGATTTGGTCGAAGGTCTTCGCTCCGCTCGAAGGTATGGCTTCGCCGGGAACGCCCGATCCGCGTGCCACTGTGTTCGCGACTCGCGAAGGCGGGAAGGAACCAGTCTTCGCCGGCATCGCACGCGGCAATGGCCGGGTACTCGCTTTCGCCGCGGATACCACTTGGCAAGCATGGCGCCGATCGCCGGAAGCGATTCCTGCCTACGAACGATTTTGGAAGCAAACCGTCTTATGGCTCGCTCGGCAGGAGCAATCGGGGAGCAACCTCCGCATCCGTCCCGATTCGCGCCGCCTCGACTTGGGCCGCAGCAGCCGCTTCGGCTTCGGCGTCCTGATGACCGGCAAAGGCGGCATGGAACTGAAGGATCCCCAATTCAAAGCGAAGGTCGTCGGCCCGAAGGGGGAAGAAACCGATGTCACCGTGCTGCTCGAAAACCGCGACTGGCGCGGCTACTTCTGGAAGGCGAACGGCCCCGGCGAGTACAAACTCGTCGTCACCGGCAAGGCGAAGGAAAGCGACGGCACCGTCGTCGAAGGCAGCGACAGCGTGCGGTTCATGGCATTCGCCGAGGACATGGAAAACCTCCGCCCCGCCGCCGACCATGAGCATCTGCGGAAGCTCGCCGAAGCAAGCGGCGGCGCCTTCGCGTTGACCGAAGAACGCACTCTCCTGCAACGCCTCGAACGCATCCCGCAATCCGACGACGGCGGCCGAAAGAAAGTCACCGTCTGGCCCGATTGGCGCCGCACCCCTTCCGATGGCTCGATTCGCGATCAAATCGGCGCCCTTTGGGCGTCCACCTCCCTTCCCTCGCTGTTGCTGTTCGCACTCTTTATCGGCTTCGAATGGTGGCTTCGTCGCCGTTGGGGTTTGGTGTGACGGCGCAACGACTTGAGCGAAACTTCGCTTCGGCTTGACGGATTTCCCATCCACGCTATCGTCCCCGCCGCTTGGGTTTCGTGCGGTTCGATGCGGGTTGGCTCGCCTGGGGAGGCGGGGCAATGCCGCGAATTTGGGGGATGGGCCATGTTTCGCCGCCTCTGCCTCGGCGCTCTGCTTGGTTGCAGCGTCGCGCTCGCCGGTTGCCACTCCACTGACTTTCCCAACGTCCGCGGGCAGTCGGCCGAGGAGTCCGAAAAGGACAAGGACCTCGACGTCCGATGCGTCGGCGACGTGACCGAAGTCGCCAACGTCAATCCGATCACTATCTCTGGCGTCGGCCTCGTCACCCACCTCGATGGAACCGGCGGCACGCCTCCGGGCACCTATCGCGGCTTGCTGGAGCAGGAACTTCGCAAACGGAAGGTCGAAAACATCAAGCAAATGCTCGATTCTTCCGACAACGCCCTCGTGCTCGTCAATGCGGTCATTCCGGCTGGCGCCCGCAAGGCGGATCCGATCGACATCGAAGTGTCGCTGCCGCCGGGAAGCAAGGCGACGAGCCTGAAGGGCGGCTACTTGCAGGAATGCACTCTGCGGAATTACGAAGCAGCCAAGAACATCAACCCCGATGCCGCCAACCGTTTGCTGCCGGGCCATATCCTCGGTAAAGCGAAGGGTTGGCTGATGGTGGGCCTCACCTCCACCGAAGAGGAAGGCAACCTCCGCCATGCACGCGTCTGGAGCGGAGGCGTGTCGTTCATCGATCGCCCGCTGCACTTCGTTCTGAAGAACGACGAAAAATCCGCTGTCATCGCTTCCGCGGTGGCGAATAAGCTCAACGTCAACTTCCAGGAAGACCCGCAACGCATGCGAGCCGTCGCCAACGCTCAGCGCGAACGTCTCCTGCTCTTAGGCGACATCGCTGGCGAAATCAACAACAAGCACGAACTCGTGAGCACTTCCAGCAGAGAGATGGCCAAGGCGATCAGCCGCGAAACCATCGCCCTGCGGATGCCGCACGCCTATCGGCACAACATCGAACGCTACCTCCGCGTCGCCCGTCTCACGCCGCTGCGCGAAGACTTGGAAACCATGTCGAAATACCGCAGCCGGCTGACGAAGATGCTGCACGATCCGACCGAAACGATCCGCGCCGCGCTTCGTTTGGAAGCGATGGGCAAGGACGCGATTCCGACGCTCAAGGCGGGCCTCGCCGACGAGCATCCTCTGGTCCGCTTTGCATCGGCCGAATCGCTGACTTACCTCGGCTCAACCGCGGGCGTGCCCGAGTTGGCAACCCTCGCGGATCAGCATCCGCCGCTGCGGGCCTACTGCTTGATCGCGCTGGCGAGCCTCGACGAATCCGTGTGTCGCACCAAGCTCAGTGACATGTTCGCTTCGGACGATCCCGAACTTCGCATGGGCGCCTTCCAGGCCCTTAAGTTGCTCGATGATCGCGACCCTCAACTCAACGGCGAACAGATTGCCCAGACCTTCTGGATGCACCGCGTCGCCCCGGAATCGGAACGCCTCGTGCAGTTCTCGCTCGGCAAGAAGGCTGAGGTGATTTTCTTCGGTTCCGAGCATCGTCTGCGGACGCCGATGAAGATCGCGTCCGGCCCGGCGAGCGAGTTCATTGTGACGGCGGATGCGGGGGACGACCGCGTCACCATTTCGCGCATCACGGTGGAAGGTCAGAACCGCAAGCAATGCTCGATGAAGCTCGAGGAAGTGCTTCGCACGATGGCCGACATGGGCGCTCGCTATCCGGACATCGTCGATTTCCTCCGCAATCTCGACGAGCAACACGCGCTCAACTGCCCCGTGAAACTCGCCGTCGCTCCGACGACGCCGTCCGTGGAAACCATCGCCGACGGCGGCCGCGATCCGAATTTCCTGAAGGAACCGCGCTCCCGCTCGCTGGGCTCCAGCGACTTCCTGCGGCGATCGGTCAAGGAATCGGAGTAATTGCCCGCAATACGGGAGGGCGAGGCTCCCGCCGAGCCGTTGACAAAAGAGCCTTGCAAAGATTGGCGTAGCCGCGCGAGACTTATCGTCATCGGCTCGGCGGGAGCCTCGCCCTCCCTTTGTAAGAGAGATCGTTCGCCTGCGGTATTTCCCCGAAGCTAATTCGGAGGTAGGATGACGGTTCCCCGCCGTGCGAGGAATCGCGTATGTCCGCCGACCTCTCCCAGGTCCTGACGTCGATCGAAGCTTGTTCGCTCATCGAACCGTCGCAACGCCGGCTGTTTGAGGAATCGGCTCGGGCTGCCGTCGATCCCACGGTCGCCATCCGCGAATGGGTGAAACGCGGACTGCTCACGCCGTACCAGGCGAATCTCGTCAACCAAAAGAAGACGGCCGAACTCGTCGTGGGGCCTTATGTGTTGCTCGACCGCATCGGCCGAGGCGGCATGGGAGACGTGTTCAAGGCGAGGCATCGACATCTGCGAACGCGAACCGCGGCTCTCAAAGTCATCCGTCCCGAGTTGCTGAAGAACCCCGCGTCGCGCCAGTTCCTGGCTCGCTTCGAACGCGAGCCGCAGACGCTGGCGAGTTTGTCGCATCCCAACATCGTGCAAGTCTTCGACGCGGGGCGCAGCGGCGAGACGCTCTACCTCGCGATGGAGCACCTTCAAGGCGAACCGCTCGACCAACGCGCGAAGGACAAGCCGCTCAGCGTCCAACAGGCGTGCGACGTGGTTCGGCAAACTGCGGAAGGCTTGCGTTATCTCCATCATCGCGGCATGGTGCATCGCGACATCAAACCCGCGAACCTTTTTCTCACGACGGACGGCACGGTGAAGATCCTCGACCTCGGCCTGGTGCTCATCAAGCATTCAGCCGGGACGGACGAGACGCTCGATCCACTGACGATGCACACCGGCGGATTGGGAACGCCGGCGTTTTGGGCTCCTGAGCAGGCGATCCATCCGCATGGCGTCGATATCCGCGCGGACATTTACAGCTTGGGACGCACTTTCTATTACCTGCTCACCGGCCAGATGCCGTCGCCCGAGCCGCGGCCGATTGCTGCGGAGAAACTGAGTCAACTTCGTCCTGATGTACCTGCTGCGGTTGCCGCGCTTATCGCGCGGATGACGGCATGGGACCCGGCGGATCGTCCCCATTCGCCAGACGAGGTCATTGCCGCGCTCGTCAAGACAAAACACCGAACGCTGTTCGCGAGTCAGCCGAAGTGGTTTCTACCGGCTGTCATCGGCGGCGGCGTTGCCGCGATGCTGTTGTGCGTCGTCCTGCTGACGTTGCTCTTCCGGTCGAAACCCGCTGGCGATGCGTTTGCCAAAGGCCATGAACCTCCGATCGTTCCGGGGCTCGAAAAAAAGAACGATCTACCGTTCGTCCCGGTCGCGGTGGTTCCAAACGTCGATCCGCCGAAGGTGAATCCACCTGTTCCGAAGGATCCTTCGCCGGTCGTCAAGAAGGTTGAGCCGATGCCGGAGCCGAACGTCGATCCGGTTCCGCCCCCGAAAGTCGCGGCGGAGCCGCCCGGTGAGTTCGGCGAATCACGGGTGCTGACCAACCACACGCGGGAGGTAGTCGGCGTCGCCTTCCTGTGGGACGGCATGGCGCTTTCCTGTTCGTCCGACGATACGCTGTTGATCGACCTCAAATCGGACACCGTGCTCAAGAAGCGGACCAGTACAGACATCCTCCAGGAAATGATGGCGCCGCCGAAGCTGCCTGAGTTCCCTGGCGATTTCAAACCTCAGTTTCCGCCAGCGGGTTTCGACCAGTCGTCGGCCGAGGCGAAACTCGCGGAGCGTTCTCCGCTTGGCGCGGTGCTGCCGCTGCCCAACGGCAAGGATGCGATCATTGCCGGCATGTCGCACCTCACGGTGTGGAACGTCGAAACGTGGAAGAAAAAGAAGGCGTTCACCCGCCCGCATTGCGGCGTCATCGGCGCCTGGATCAGCGTTAGCGGAGACGGCCGGTACGCGACGCATGCCAATTGGGACAACCTCGTGAAGATGTACGATCTGACCAAGCTCGAGGAGATGCCGCGATCGTTTCCTGGCTCCCGGGCCGTGCTTTCGCGGGACGGCAAACGCATCCTCGTCGGCCATTCGCTATCGATGAGGCTGACGCTCTACGAAACCGCGAAGGGGCAGCCGATCAAATCGTTCGGCGCGTATCAGCAAGGCGTCCATGCGGTCGCCATCACGCCCGACGGCAAGTTCGGCCTGTCCGCTCCCATGCGGGAAAAAGACGCGATCCTCTGGGACCTGACGACCTTCGAGGAAGTCCGCCGATTCAAGGGACACGCCAAGCCGGTGACCTCGGCCGTCTTCTCGCCCGATGGAACCCGGCTTATCACCGGCAGCGAGGATACGACCGCTCGGCTTTGGAATGTGGCTGACGCTACCGAGATCGATCGCTTCGAATCGCACGAACGCGCGGTGAATGCCGTCGCGATCTCGCCGGGCGGGACCTATGCACTGACTGCGGGAGCGGACCAGCGGATGGGCATTTGGCAACTCAAGAAGTGAGGCAACCGTGTCGCAGCTCCTGCCCCTTTCCACGATCGCACATGCCCGCAGCGGCGACAAAGGAAACCACGCCAATGTCGCCGTGATCGCGTATACGCCCGAAGGTTACGCATGGCTGCGGACGCATCTCACCGCGGACGTGGTGCAAACCTACTTCGCCGGATTTCAGCCCACGCGAACGATCCGCTATGAGGCGGAGAACCTGCTGGGGCTGAACTTCCTGCTTCACGACATCCTCGCCGGCGGAGCGAGCCGATCGCTGCGGATCGACACGCAGGGGAAGACGCTGGGCCAGACTTTGCTGCGTATGCCGCTCGTTCCCGCGGAAGTTGGCGGCCGCATGGGTCGACCCCAAGTTTAGCGCGCACCCCGGACGGGCCGCATGACGCAGAGTATGCGTATTTATGCTTATTTCGACTCGAAGTCGGCTACTTGGCGTCGCGGGAAGCCCCGTCAGCCGTGGGAATCGGTTTCCCTTCGCGGTCGAATAGGTAGTTGCCGCAAGGCGGGCAGACGCAAAAGCCGTTTTGTGACGGTGGCGATGCGACATCGGACGCCTTTGGACCTGCCGAACCGGTCGCCGTCGTCTCCTGCGAAACACCGTTTGTTGACGGCGGCGCTTGCTGCTTCTCCTTCGCCTCGCGCGCGGCCCGTTCCTTCGCCGCCTCTTCGACGAGTTCCGGCGACGGCGTGAGGTTTAATTGTTGGTACTGCCGCAGGCGTTCCTCCGCGGGCAAGGCTTCCCAGGCTTCATCGTCCTCGTCGATCTGTTTCCGGAGTTCCTGCGTCGCGACGATCTTTTCGTCCAATTGCTTCGCCAATACCTGCATCAGCGCGGGCCACATGTTTTGAGCGAGGCGATTGGCCGTGTCGGCGGGAACGGCGGAGAGCATCGCATCCAAGAGCGCGGGCGGTACGGACACGCCTTTCAAGACGCTCAGTTCGTGTTCGTCGATGCGGTCCGGATCGACCTGCTTGTCCGGCTTGCCCAGCGCATATTGGAAAACGAGTTTCGCCGCGGCTTTGTCGCCACGTTTTGCGAGGTTGATCATTGAACGCGTGACTTCGCGCAGGTCGTCCTCGGTGCATTCCTCCATGACGGCTTGGCGGAGTTTCGCCACGCGGCGTGCATAGGGGTTGCCCGGCCCGCCGCGGTTGCCGTTGCGGAACGTGCCGCCGGGAGTGCGCTGCGAATCCTCGTTGACTTTGGGCTCGTCGCAGAAGAACTCGGCGAGACGGTTGAACACGGGGGTGTCTTTGATCGCGGTAGACATGAGATGTGCTCCGAAGATGGGACGTAACCGGACGATGTGCCACGTCCATTGTCCCATCGATCGGAGCATTCGCAACGTTAGCACGCTACGCAAGCAAGTGCTAACGGGCTATTTCTTCTCTTCGAACGTCAACTCGGCGATCGTGTGGGCGGGGAAGAGCTTCCAACCGACTGAAGCGTGCCCGTACAGCCCGACGAGTTTGGCGGCCTTCCCGTCGATCATGGGAGCTTCCTGAAGAATGAGCGTGTGTTTGGCGCCGTCTTTCAGCAACACCTCGAACGCGTTTTCAGCGTTTTTCTTGTCCTGCGATTCGACGCGCTTCATGGATGCGATCTTCTCCAGTTCGATCTTCACCGAGGTCTTGAACCACAACACGTCGGCCGTTTGATGCGAGGATCCGACCTTGTACAGCGCCTTCAGGTCGAATGCCTGGTGCTTGGGCTTTTCCTTGTCGTTCGCCAATACCACCGCGGAACGGCCGTTCATGACGGATTCAGCGGGTTTCGGCATGGGAAAGCGCACCATCGAAATGCCTTTGGGCTGGCCGCCATGAAACTTGACGACTGCCTTCCCCAGCCCGGAAAGGTCAGCTTCGCCTTCCACGGTGAGCTTGTTGATGCCTTTGAATTTCGTCGTTCCGCTCAGGGTCGCATCCTTGGCGCCCGCTACCACCACCGTGACGCTTTTCTTGACGTCATCGAAGTCGATCCTGCGCAGCGAACGGATCGGCAGGTAGGTCACGATGCCATTGACGTAGCTCGTCGAACCGTCGTCGCGGAACGCCAGCCATTCCTCGCGGCCTGGTTTTCCTTTGCCGAC
Source organism: Gemmataceae bacterium (assembly GCA_046350235.1). GTDB lineage: Bacteria > Planctomycetota > Planctomycetia > Gemmatales > Gemmataceae > JAIEPT01. Next base: position 25,344 of record JAXMAT010000010.1, read on the forward strand.
CTCCGCCCAGGGTAGTGCCTCGGCTCCCAGCGAGATTTTCCAATGCGCGAGCGCCGTTTCCTTCCCTCCCGCATCGGCGACAAGGAGCACCTCCGAGTCTTTCTTCTCCTGCCCGGTCGCGGCCCCAAGACTCAGCAAGCCCATGGCGGAAGCCAGCATCCACATTCCGACTCGAAGCATGACGCACCTATGACCAATCGACGACATCGCATCGGCTCGCCATCATAATGGCCGAGCCGGCGTTGTCCAACGTTTCTCGGTTCCGTCGGAATGCCGCGTCCTCAAGTGATTCGGCTATCCCAATCGTCGGCGTTCGTAGTGTCGGCTCAGCGCTCGCACACGTTGCACTTGATGCGTGATAAGAATCGCCATCACGAAGAGGCCCACGAAATAGATGACATGCAAATTCCATCCGGGCCGATGCGATGGCGGCGAAAGATACCATAGGACGGCGTAGACGACAGCCGTCAGCATCGCGGTGAACCAGACGAGACGGGCACGGAACCAGAGGCCGGAGGCGGCGATCAGCATCGGGAAGCCCAGCATTAAGGGCGTGTCGAACGCTTCGTCGAGCCAGACCAATCCGCCGAAAAGAATCACGTCGAACGCGGACCAGACGAAACGCCCGACGAGCGGCCGTTCCGGATCGCGCACGCCTTGCTGGCACACCCATGACACTCCGGCCCAGACCGCGAGCAATCCGAGCACTTGAAGATGCAGCTCGAGAGTGGCTCCGTTTCCGACGATGTAGCTGGCCTGTGCGATGATCGCGCAGAAGATGAGCATAACGAGCCGCCAAACCAGCGCGGGTTCGCGGCGCGTCCAGCGGACAACGCGGTTCCAGAGCGTCGCGGGGCGGGCTTCGATCGGCTCCCCTGCGAGCCAACGTTCCAGATCATCGGCCAACGCTTCGGCGGATGCGTAGCGGGCATCCGGGTTTTTCTCCAGGCAGCGAATGCAGATGAGTTCGAGGTCGCGCGGGATGCTCGCATCGATGCTGCGCGGTTCTTGCGGCTCCCCTTCGATCACCTGCACCAGCGTGTCGAGCGGCGTTTCCTCGCGAAAGGGGGGGCGGCCCACGAGACATTCGTAAAGCACCGCGCCCACGCCATAGACGTCGCTCTTTGGGCCCACATGCTTCGACTTGCCCGCGGCCTGCTCCGGCGACATGTAACAGGGCGTGCCGACGATCGCTCCCGAGGCGGTATGCTGGCTGTCGCCGGTCAGAATCTTCGCAAGACCGAAATCGGTGACGTAAGGAATACCATGCGCATCAACGAGAATGTTCGACGGCTTGATGTCGCGATGAATGACGCCATGCGCATGCAGATGGCCGACTGCTCGCGCCACGGATGCAATGAGTCGGCCCGCGGTTTCCGGATCGGGTCGGCCTTGCTTCAACCGTTGCGAAAGCGTCGGCCCTTCCACATACTGCATCGCGAAATAGGGCCGGCCTTCGATCTGTCCCGCCTCGAAGATCGAGACGATGTTCGCATGATGGACGTTGGCGAGGGCCCGCGTTTCGTTGCGGAAGCGATCGAGATGATCGCCCGACGCCAACTCGCCCGCGAGAATCATCTTGAGCGCGACGCATCGGCCCAGTTCGCGTTGCCAGGCCTTGTAGACGACCCCCATGCCGCCTCGGCCGATCTCCGCTTCGATCTGAAATCCGCCGAGTTCGGTGATCGTGACGGTGCCGGCCAGGGCCGGAAGCGTTTCCGCATGCGATGCGAGGTGGTTGAGGCCTTCGAGGCATTCGATGGCCTCGGCCAAATCGGGCCGTTCCGCGAGCAGCTTCCGCTTCAATTCGCTCGCATCCGCGCCCGAGTGGATCTGGTCCATCAGGGCGTCGAGCCGTTCGAAGTCGGAATCCGTCGGAACCGCGGTCATATCGTCTATCTCTGCAGGGAGCGTATTGACTCACACAAGCCCCACCGTAAGCGCAGCGCACCGTGGGGATATCTCGATCGTCCGGATCCCCACGGTGCGCTGCACCTACGGTGGGGCTTGGCGGCGTTTATCGCGTCCCCTTTTCCGGGGGAAAATGTGGGGACCCGTCGAAGAAATTGCGAGGCTTGAGGTCGAAGCCGGACCAGCCGATGGCGGTCGCTCCCTCGAATTTTTCGCCGACGAAGGCGCCGTCCTCCGTGCGAGGTTCGTGATGATGCGGGGTGCTGATCCAAAGGACGACGTTCGCATCCAGGATCGATTCGCCCCCGCGGACGTATTGGTAGACTTTCTGGTAATGCATTTCGCCGGGCCGCTTTCGCGTGACCCAGAAATCATGGAGCGTGCTGTTCTCCTCCTCTGGGCCGAAGTGGCGAGCAGTACCGGTGCGGTAAAGCATCGCTTCGTAGCCGATCGCTTTGCCTCGGGCGTTTTTCTTGTCGTTGCGAACGACATGCAGCGACGTGAACTTGCGAGGGTCCCAGTCCTCGAAACCCTCCTTCCCGCCGTTGAACGGTCGATAGACGGTGCGGGCGCGGTCGAGGTGTTCGCCGTCGGGCTCCTGCCGTTCCATCACATAAACGCCCTGACTGCCCGGCCCCGCGAGGTCCATGTCGATGCGCCAGAGGGCGTGGTGCATGTGGCCTTCGTATTCCTTGCTCGGATAGTTGCGCCCCGTCGAACCGGCGCGGAAGGTGATCGTGCCGTCGTCCTGAAAGCCGTACTCGGCGATGTATCGGTAATTCGTCGCATCGAGCACGGACCAGAGGACGAGCGTTTGTCCACGGCGGCTGCCGGTTTCCGGATCCATGTAATGGATGCCGCGATCGCGGATTTCCTCGGCGACCAACGGCGGATTGCCGACGAGCTTGGCGCCCGGTGCGGCATCGCGGCGGGTGATCGGGACCATGTCGTAGTTGTAGGCGAGGTCCCAGAAGCGGGGCGAACCGGTGTCGTAGGGGACGAACATTTCCGACAGCCGGGCATCGCCGAGGACTTGGATCCAATCCTCATTCGGTCGCCGTTTGAGCCATGCGCCTTGGATGACGAGGCCAGGACCGCGTTCGACGGTGTAGCGGACTTTCCATGCGGTGCGAGCAGGCCCGTTCGTTGGGAAAAGCTGGATGGTTTCGCGCGGAATGAAGCGGATCGGGGCGGCCTTCTCCGGCGGATCTTGGCTGGTCGCCAGCACCACTCACATCGTCAAAGCCGCGGCCGCACATCCGATGGCGTAAAGGGAACGCATGGTGGTTCTCGAAGAGAGTGCAGGGCCGTCGGCCGTTGTGGGGCGCTGTTTTTCGTGGCGACAAGTTTATTAACTTGTCGGAATTGGTTTCTTTTCCGTCAACAACGACCACTTCAAACAAGTTAATAAACTTGTTTCCACGGAAGGCACGACTGCGAACATGTCGCCGCGGACCTCACGCGGAGCGTGGGGACCACTCTGGAGCCAACCACGTAGTTGCGGCGGGCGTTCGTGGCCCTGCGTTCGCCGCGGCGTCGAGCAGCATCGGCAGAATGATCAGCGTGAAGAGGCCCCAGAGACATACAGCGAATCCGAATGCATGCGGCCATTGGAAGCGCATGAGCAACCAAAGCACAAGGAACCACGCAATCAGGTGGAATGCATTCAGGGACAGGTTGCCGAGCAGCCGGCCGGTGCGAGCGATCTCGGGGATTCCGGTTGGGCCGCCTTCGAATTCAGGTATGAACCAGCCATCCTGCGAAACGAATCGGCGATACGCTCCGACATCGCCGGAGACGCGTTCATACCGGACCATCGAACCGCCTTCCGGCACCTCGATCGCGACGACGCCGGTCGGAGCCCAGGGACGATTCGCGCTGTCCTTGTAGGTCGTGCGAATGCCGAGCTTGTCCCCTTCGCGTTCGAGCTTGTATTTCACTTTGCTGCCGTCTTTCTTGACGGCCGTCAGTTCCTTCACCGCATCGGGGTATTTGTCCTGGCGAGCGGAAAAACGCTGGAGCACATCGAACTGCGGAGGCGTGCCGCCGCCGAGGTCGATGAAGCACCAGAGGGCGAAGAAGGCGCCCATCGCGAATCCGGCGGCGGGGCCTGCCAGTAAAGCTGCGGATTCGGCTCAGTGTGAAGAAGCCCTGCGTGAACGCGCGCCGAGCCATGAGCAACGCAATCATTGGCTCCGCCAGCGCAACAGGACCGGCACCAGCAGCAGCATCCGCCCTACCCTCGAACTGGAAGATGTGCGACGCCAGTCAGTGTAAAGGATGCCTCGCTCGGAAGGCACTCGCTTTCCGCGAATTCGCAAGCGGCCTGTGGACCCCGTTCGGAAGTAGGTGTTACCGCGAGGATACAGATGTCCAGTCCCCTTTTGCAACAGGCTGCGGGGAACCGAAAAAAACGAAAAAGGGGATGGAACCTAATCCATCCCCAGCAGTCGGCAGCCAGGTTTCATCGCCGATCCGCCCTCCTGGCCGCCCGGGTTGCAGGATCGCGTTAGCGACACCCATCATTTCGGCGATCATCGCGAACAGATGACGCATGTTGAAGCTGCCCAGCGAGGCCGAGCTGATCGATCAGCGACATGCCGAGCCAGAAATCGACCGCGCTTCATCGTGTAGGGAGCTTCTTGCCCTTGAACGAACGGAGCTTGTCGATCCAGCAGCTCAGCCGTTCGCTGCGATTCTGCCAGGCAAGTGTTTGCCTTCGATGCGGTCGCGCTGAGCCACGAGTCGGCCCAACTCGAACTGCACCTTGGCAGCTTCGCAGACATCCGGCTTGTTGCCGTTGCCCGGCCGCTTGGAGGCTTCCTGGATCTTCGTCTTGATCCCCTCGGCGATCAGCGAGAAGCGACGGCTCAGCGAGTCGGCGCGGCGCCGGACGAGGAACGAAACGCCGCCCAGCGAAATCAGAAACAGCGAATATAGGAGAATCATTTGGGGTTCCTCCCCATGAGGCGGGGCCCTGGCCGGCCCAATCGACCGCGAAGACGTGTCTTGTGCGTTCGACTTGATGAAGACCGCGACGAAGCGAAAAGGTTCGCGAAATTGCCGAGTCGGAATGGACGCGATGACGTGTGGCCGCCGCGGTTGAATTTCGGAAAGTCCTCAGGCCGATGAGCGGCAAACCGGCTCGACGGTGGGGTGAGCGTCATGTAAGTGGGTAGATTTCACGCCGCCATGGCCCAAAAAGCTTCCCATTGGTCGGTGTCGCTGCGGTACAAGGCGCGGAGGTGGGCGATTGCGTCGGAGCCTTGTTCACCCCAGCGCATTCCGCCCATGCACAGTCGCTGGTTGACGACTGTCTTGCAGGCGGACTCGATGGCGCCCGTCGCGATCTGCCATCCGTACTTCAGGTACTCGGGGTACTTCATTCGCTCGACATTGCCGCGTAGGCCAGTTCAAGCTCCGCTCGTATTCGGCCCTTGGTCGTCGCTCATCTTCTTCACGTCCAACTTCTCAAGCATCTTGACCGCGAAGAAGCCTCCTGCATGCTTGAGCGAGTGACACCAGGCCGACAGCAGTTTCTCGCCCGCTGCGCTTGGCCGCCACGATTTGGCCAAAGCCGCCAAGTAGCCGACCGCGTGCTGAAAGTCGAGGATCTTGACGGCCAACGGGAAGTGCACGTCGAAGAACTCCCCCGCCAGTCCAGCACTCCGTCGCTCAGGGCGATCCATTGCTGGGCCTGATCCATTTCCCACTTGGGCCGCCTGCTTCCGCATCGCCTCGCCCAATTCGCCAAGCGTGCTTTGATCCCGCCAAGTAGCGAACCCCGTCGCAGGGCTTGGACAAGGCCTCCTCGTCTTGGAGCGAGGCTGGGGGTTGAAGACCATGCCCCATTCACCATGCGGCCTTCGACCTTCGATCCCTCGGGCCTTGCATCTGCCCACTCCCCGTCGCGTCCAAACTCACGTACGCACTAGGTTTCCCCGTGCGGTCTTCCCAGCCCATTCCTTTTTGGGGCCGAAGGTCTTCCCCTCTTTGATCAGACGGCCCAACCTGCCGGCGGGCTCACCGTCCGCTCCACCGTCGATTCGCTCAAACGCAAGCCGGCCAGCTTGCGGGGCGGCGGCGGGGTCAGCGCCTTGCCGAAGCTCTCCTGAATGCCCGCCAGCGAGGTCACCTGCTTGAGCAGCCGGCGTCAGGCGTTCGTTCGCAAGCGACAGCGTCTTGTCCCAAGGCACTGACCTTGGCTGCATTGCGAGCAGTGGTAGTAGCCACGCCACAGACGCAAGTCTCCCTGGAACTGACGACCGTCTTCTTTCGATAACCGACGAAACGCGGCGACTCGCGGCGGTGAGGACAGCTTCATGCTCGACCCTTGGTACCCCCTTTTTTCCGCTCGTTGACGGCGGTTTCGAGGGCGTGGGCGGCAAGACGGTGTCGATCACCTGAAATTCGCACTGGCCGAAGCTCCCGATCCGGCTTGGACACCATGATCCGAGCCATGGCCAGCACTTCCTCGCGTGCTTTGGTCAGAATCAGTTCCGCCAAACGCCGCGCTTCGGCCTCTTGCTCAGGGGTAAGAACGACGCCTGCATCCAAGCCCTTCATGACGCGACTCCTGCTCGTGAAATGGCCCCGCTTGCGCCCATCCCTTCATCTTTCTTCTCCACACCGGGCATTGCCAGAAATTTTCCACCTACTTTCCAGCTGCTCACCCTCGACGGTGTCCTTTCATGGAAGTCGCCTTTTCGCTTGGGGATGAGGCGAATATACTTCCTGTTCGAGTTTTTCGGCTTTTGCGGAGACGGTCCCATGACCTGGCTCGCCGGTCCTTTGAACGTGATCCTTCTGCTGCTCGGCGTTTTCCTCATCCTCTTGGTCCTTATCCAACGAGGAAAGGGTGGCGGGCTCATCGGCGCGCTGGGCGGGTCGGGTGGTTCCAGTCCCTTCGGCTCCCGCGCGGGCGATCAATTCACTCGCATCACCATCTATGCCGCCCTCGTGTGGCTCGTGCTCATCATGATTCAGGTCCGCGTCATCGATTCGGCGGCACGCGAAATCCGCATGTTCGGCGGGGCCGGACAGGTTCAGGAATAACGATCTCGAATTTCCATCATTCGGTTTAGGCCACATTCCGGCGGCGAAGGCTGTTTGGCTTTGCATCGCCGCTGACCTCACGCGGAGCGTGAGGATGATCCTCTTCGATCGAGGTAGGCGTGCTGCTCAGCATGACCGGCTACGGCGATGCCCGTTGGCAGGGGGACGCGATGTCCCTTTCGATCGAACTGCGCGCCCTCAATAATCGCTACCTCAAAGTCTCGCTGCGGGCGCCGGACCCTTACCACTTGCTGGAAGCGGAGTTCGAGAAGACGGTTCGCCGCATCGTGAAACGCGGCACGCTGCAGATTCAGCTCCGCGTCGAACGCCAGGCGTCGCCTCACGACTATCGCATCAACGGCGTCGCCCTCGCCAGCTACGTGCAGCAGATCCGCACGATCTCCGCGCAGATGGGCCTGGTCGATCAAGGCGGGGTGATGCTGAGCCAGGTTCTGACATTGCCGGGTGTGGTTCCCGAGGCGGCGGCCCAAGGCGGCAAGCTGCACGACGATTGGCCCGTCATCGAAAAAGTGCTGCTCCAAGCGATCGAACAGATGCAGACGATGCGTCGCGAGGAGGGTCGATCGATGGCCCAGGAACTCCTCGCCCTACGCGACAACATCAGCAAGCACTTGGCCGTCATCCGTGAGCGGACGCCCGAAGTGGTGACGGCGTTTCGCGATCGGCTCCATGACCGGGTCAAGAACCTTTTGGCTCAATCGGATGTCGTCCTCGACAAGGACCACCTGATCCGCGAAGTGTCGATGTTTGCCGAACGCTGCGATATCGCTGAAGAAGTGGTGCGGTTGGCGACCCACCTAAGCCACTTCGAGGAATTGATGAAGGATCAGGACAGCCCGGGGCGGAAGCTGGAATTCCTGACGCAGGAAATGTTCCGCGAAGCGAACACCATCGGATCCAAAGCCAGCGACGTCGGCATCTCGCGCGAAAGTCGTCGAGATCAAGGGAACGCTCGAAAAGATCCGCGAACTGGTGCAAAACGTGGAGTGATCCCTCTGGCTCCCCTCGCCCCCTTGGGGAGAGGGGGTTGGGGGTGAGGGGGCATTCCCCACCGGCCGCTGGATCGCGTTGCACCAGGCCCCAGGGTAAGCGCAGCACCCTGGGGATCGCGACGAAAATCCCCACCGTGCGGCTCGCTTACGGTGGGGCTTGGCGGACAAAAACAAGGTGGTGCACGGGCTAGCCCCTCACCCCCAACCCCTCTCCCCAAAGGGGCGAGGGGAGCCGAATCGAGGACCCCATGGGGCGAGGCCCGCTGATCATCCTGTCCGGACCGAGCGGCAGCGGCAAATCGACGATCGTCGATCGCCTGCTCCGCGAAGACGGCTGGCCTCTGCGGCTCTCGGTGTCCGCCACCACGCGAGCGGCCCGGCCTCGGGAAGAAGACGGCAAGCACTACCATTTTTGGTCGCGCGAGCGCTTCCTCCAGGAAGTCGCCCACGACGCGTTCCTCGAATGGGCCGAGGTGCATGGCAACTGCTATGGCACGTTGCGGCAGGAGGTCGAACCGTATCGCGAACAGGGGATCGGAGTGATCCTCGATATCGACGTCAAAGGCTGGGAGCAGGTGAAGGCGAAGTGCGACGACGCCGTCTCCATCTTCCTCAAAACGTCGAACATGGACGTCTACCGCGAACGGCTGGTGCGTCGGCGAACGGAGTCGGAAGAAGCGATCCAAAGGCGACTCGCCGCGGCTCGGGCGGAAGAAGCTCGGGCGGGCGAATATGATTACGTAGTGATTAACGACGACCTCGAAACGGCGCTGGCCCACATGCGTCAAATCGTGGGTCCCTTGTTCGAAAGGAAGAACCATGCTTGACGAATTGAAGGAAGAGGGCATCGTGAACAAGGTGGGAGGCCGATTCAAGCTTTCCACGCTCATCCAAAAACGCATGGTTGCGCTCAACACGGGAGCCCGCCCGCTCGTGGAGATGAAGAACCAGGACCGCATGGCGATCGTGCTGCAAGAGATTCTGCAAGACAAGATCTACCTCGACGCCAACAACGAAGTCCGCACCCGCAACAACACCGGCGACGCCGTTCGCCGCGCGATGATGACCGACATCAGCGACGCCGGCGGCGCCGACTGAGTCGCGACGTGTTGGCTTTGAAGCTCGACGTCTTCAAGCCGTCGAGCTTTTTCGTGCGCTGTGATACGCTTGAGCACGTTACGCTCCAAGCCCAGGGGCGAGCGCAGCGAGCTCCTGGGATTACCTCGCGCCGAGGATCACTTCCATGCCCCTCCCAGGCTGCGTGTGGCGTCACGTGATCGTCTCAACCTACGGTAGTTGGCTCCCCGGCGACGCACGCGGTTTCCGATCACGCCATCACAAGATCCACAGCTCCGGGGATTACAAAGCCCCTCCGCCGCCCGAAGAACACGCCGGCCTTCGCGAGTCGAACCGTGACGTCAAGAAGGTGATCCTACCCAACGATTTGAAGCGTACCGTTGGCGAAGCGATCATCGCAAAACTTCAGAAGTTCGGATACCGCGTGAATGCCGTCTCCGTGGCGCCGACGCATTCGCATTGGCTCGCCGAGCTTCCGGACGACAAAAGTGCGGCGTGGAATGTCGCGGGACAAGCGAAATCGGCGGCGTCGCTGGCGGTTCGTCAGGCGATTCCGGGCGGAATCTGGGCGATACGCGGGAAGATGCTTCGAGTGGAAACGCGCCGTTACCTGCTCGCGGTGTTCCGCTACATCCTCGGCCAGGATGATTCGTGGGTGTGGTCGGTGAATCAGGAAACAGACGATTGAGAGACATGGTTACCGGCTGGATCCCAGGAGCTCCCTACGGTCGCCCCTGGGCTTGGGATTTGACATGCATGAATTGCTTTCCATCGCGCCCCATGTCGCCGCCGCGCTGCGGGAGCGGAAACCCGTCGTTGCGCTGGAATCGACCATCATCTCGCATGGATTGCCGAGGCCGCGGAATTTCGAGGTGGCGATGGCGGCGGAGGATGCGATTCGAACCGAAGGGGCGGTCCCGGCGACCCTCTTGATCCGCGACGGCAAAGCGATCGTGGGGGCGAGCGAAGCGGAGATCCGCGAACTTGCGCATCGCAACGATGTGACGAAAACCAGCCGGCGCGATGTGGGTTTTGTCCTGGCATCCAAGCGTTGGGGCGGAACGACCGTGTCCGCCACCATGCAAATCGCCCATGCGGCCGGCATCCGCGTGTTTGCGACTGGCGGCATCGGCGGAGCGCATCGCGGCGATCCGTGGGACATTTCCGCGGATCTCACCGAACTGGCGCGAACGCCGGTTGCCGTCATCTGCGCCGGGGCGAAGAGCATCCTCGACTTGCCGCGAACGCTCGAAATTCTGGAAACGTATGGCGTACCGGTGATCGGCGTCGGAACCGATACGTTTCCCGCGTTCTACGTGCGATCCAGCGGCTTGCCGGTCAACGCCCGCATCGACGACCCCGCCGACATCGCGGCGGCACTCGACGCACACTGGGCGATGGGCGGAGCCGGGGCAGTGATCGCATTACCCTTGCCGGAAACATCCGCATTGCCCGCCGACGAAATCGAACGCGCGATCGTCGAAGCGGAGCGAGACGCGGCGAACGCCAACATTCGCGGCAAAGAACTGACGCCATTTCTGCTCGCGAAACTCGCGGCAGCGACGAGTGGGCGCAGCCTCATCGCGAATCGCGACTTGCTTCTCGCGAATGCGAGATTGGCCGCTCGCATTGCCGAGCGAGTACGTAACGCGCTATAGGTGACTCCATCCGTGGCGTTCCGCCGAACTGGACGAGTCCGATGGAATGCGTCCACCGTGCAAAACGCGAATCAATTGCCGAATCAAGCAAACAATCCGTGGGTGGCACACCCTGAGCAACGCGAAGGGTGTGGAATCAGCGTGTAGGCAGCGTCCCCTTGCAACAAGTCTCCGGGTACTTCACCACACCCTTCGCGTTGCTCAGGGTGTACCACCCACGGATTGTTTGCCTCTCGCGGAGCGCGAGACCTACTCTGACAGCATTTTTGGCTACTTGCTGAAGGTGACGATCTGGCCTGTGCCGTCGTCCAGGATCAGCAGCACGCGTTGATTGTCCAGGGCGATCGGGCCGACGGCCGGAGCGGCGGCGCCGCGGAGGACGAAGGCGGGGCGATCATTGCGGGCGTCGCCAGTTTGCGGATCGAGCTGCCAGACGCGGCCCGCCAAGTCAGCGACGATGACGTCATTGCCGATCCGCAACGGCGAACCCGCGATCTCCGCGTCGAATTCGCGCTGCCAACGCGGAGCATCTTGCTCGGCATCGAGCCAGATGAGGCGTTTGCGATCCGCGACGACAGCGAATTCGTTGCCGACCACGTAGGGTCCGGCCGTCGGCAGGCCTTCCGTTCTCCAGGTACGTTTCGGTATTATGCGATCGCTGTCGGTGAGGACGATTTCGCCGCCGCGATCGGCGAGGAGCAAGCGTTGGTTGGGGAGCGGAAGCGGCGGCACAGCCAAGCGGCGCGAGAGTTGAAAATCGCCGCGGCGTTTCGCCTCCTTCGCTTCGGACCAATCGAGCCACGCCACCCCATTGCCGCCGTCGCTTACGAGAAACTGATCCTTGCCAAGCGCGGTTACCTGAGCGAGCGCGGTGGGGTCGGCGCCTGCGGTTCGCCATTCCGGTCCGCTCATCACGGACGATGATCCCAGCGCGATGCGAACCAAACGCCCGTCCGCGAGCGGCACGACGAGGAAGTCGCTGCCCGCGGCAGGCGTTCCTGCGATTCCGGCCGATAAATCCGCTTTCGTCGGCGCGCCGACCTTGCCGTCGAATGCGATGGTTCGCCACGCGATTGCGGTTTTTCCCTTCGCTTTCGGCGGGTACGAAATTTTTACCATGCCGTCATTGAGGGGCAGCAAACGCACTTCATGCGATGCGGGAGCCTGACGCGAAACGGCATGGCTGGGAGCGGCGTTTGGTTTGTTCAGGTTTTCTGCCGACCACACGAAGACTCCGCCCGGATCGAGCACCGCGAGCGAACCGGACGAGGCGAGCGGCGACTGCAACGGCGTGATGCCGAGGTGGCGTCGCCAAAGGATTTTTCCGGTTTCCGCATCGACAGCGGATGCGGTGCGCAGCGGGCGGTCGGCATCCTGCGTAACGAGAAACAGTATGGGTTTGCCGTCGTCGGTTCGCCGCAAATCGCCTGGCTGAACGGGCGAGCCAAGGTTCAGCGATTGCGTCCAGCGCGTCACGAGTGTCGGCCCCGCGGTCGGCGAAACGACATGATCGACGCGATGCAGCTTTCCCTGCGTGCTGATCCAGAATCGGTCGAGTTCGCCATGCACCACCGCGGCGCGATGGCGCGGCGATGCGGAGAGTTCGATCGGAAACAGTTCCTTGATCCAGGGGAAAACCAGCGGATCGTTGTTCCCCTTAAGCCGCAGCCCGAAGAGAGCGAGTTGGCCCGCATCGCTGACGAGGGCGAGCTTGTCCCCATCAGTCCACGGCGCCTCCGAAACGTCGATCGTCGCGCTGAGCCGAAGATCGGGCGACGGAGCGGAACCCGGCGGAACAGCATGTGCCTTCAGCGCGAGGCGATGATCCGTCGTCTGCTCCGCGACGACGACCCAGCCGCGCGGGCCCTTGGCGGAGCGTCCGTCTTCGACGACCGGAATCGCCGGACCACGCAACGCGCCGGGTGCGTGGCCCGTGTCGATCACGCCTTCGATCTTGTGCGATTCGAGATCGACGACATAACTTCCGAACGCTCGGCCCGGGAACACGGCGAGCGAGGAGTGGGGGATGAGGGTTCCTCCCCAGGCGACATTCTGATCGAGCTGAAACGCGCCGAGCCGTCGGCCCAATGCGATCTCCAGTTCCTCGATCCGGCCGCCATGAATGGGGACGAAAAGTCGGCGATTCCAAAGCAGCGGTTGAGCGATCGCGGGTTGGTCCAACTTCGTTTCCCAAAGCACGGAGCCGTTCGCTTCTTCGAGCGCCATCATGCTGCGACGATCGGACGACGCGACGAGAACCAAACGCGGCGAAGCGATATCGGCGGGGACGCGGATCGGCTGTCCAGCCGGATCGGGGCCGACACGCACGGCCCACTTCAGGTGGCCGTCGCCCGGATCGAGCGCGTAAAGCACGCCCTGCGTGAGTGCGAGAAACGGCGGACCTTCGATGCCGGTCGCTTCCGTTTTGTCGATCGTCGGCGCCCATGCGAGCGGGCGCTCCAGCGATTCCGGAGGCGTAGGATAGGTCGGCTCAGCGGCGACGTAGGCGAGCCTTTCGCGATGCTGCTTCGCGGCTTCGACGAGCAGCGGCGCGAAGTCGGCATCGCGGTCCAGCTTTTCCTTCGCAAGCATCGCGCGCAAATCGCGGATGGAGGCAAGCGTCGCTTGACGCACGTAGCGGTCCGCTCGGTCGCGCAATGCCTGCCGTTTCGCTTGCTCGAGGAGGGCTTGTTCCGCTCGCTCGAAGGAAGCCTTCAATTTCTGATCCGTCTCCGCGAGCGCGGTTCCTTCGGGCACCGGCAACCGGCTTGCTTCGCGCCACGCCTTCTGGGCAAGAGCGAGCGAGCCCGCGTCCTTCTTCTCCTCCGCCTGGCTCGTGAGGTCTTTCGCGAGTCGATGCAACATGCGCCAAAGATCGGGCCCATGTTCCTTGACGCGAGCATCGCCCTGATTGATGGCGACGAACTCCATCACGTCGTCCAGCATTCGGCCTCGATCGATATTCGCATCCTCGACCGATGCACGCAGATCGCTAAGAGCGGCGAGAAAACGATAGCTCGGCAGATCGGAGCTACTGGGAAACTCCGCCTGCAGCTTCTGCAGAAGTTGGCGAGCTTCGACATACTCGGCCCGCGCATACGCATCTTTCGCTTTCGCCGCCAGCGATGTTTCCTGTTCCGCCTGCTTGCGAAAAATCTGCACGATTCCGACCGCTGCGATGATCGCGAGCAAGCCGACCATGCCGCCGATCCACAGGTACGGCCTGCGACGACGCGGCGTAGCGGACGCAGACGGCGCGACGTAAGGCTCCGGCGTCAGCGCTCGCGTGATGGCCGATTCCGTCGGTGCGGGCGGCGGCGCATGTTCCGCGGCCGATCCCGGGCGACGCACCGGCGGCGGGGCGGCATCCCAGGCAAGCGTTTTCGCGGCAGGTTCTTCTTCCTTCGCCGATTCGCGGATGGGTTCCGCGGGCTTTGTTTCCGCAGGTGGTTTCGTGACGATGGGAGCTTGCGGTTCCGCGATGCGCTCACCGCGAACGGGCGGTGGCGCCAGTTGCCAATCGGGCGTCGGTGGCGGTTCGACGGGTGGCGGCTCCGGCGGAGGCGCGGCCGGCGACGGAGCGTCCGCGTCCTGCACCTCGAACACCGCGCGGCAGATCGTATTCGGGCAACGCATCCGCTTGCCGCGCAGGCTTTCCTCCAGTTGATATTCGCTTTGGCAGCGCGGGCAGATCACGCGGATTCGCATATGCCGATTGTACACTCGCCTCGCATCGTCTTCCGCCTTCGTTTCAAGACGTACAATACGGGAACCGTTTCACGCGTTTTCCAGGATTCGGATGCTCTCGCAAAGCCTGCCAGTTGTCGGCCAACCCACGCTGCCGGGCGTGCTTGATGTCCCGTTCGACGAGCTGAAAGCCTGGCTCGCCGAACAGGGAGAAAAGCCGATGCGCGTGAAGCAGATTCGCCGTTGGCTGCTGGTCGCGGGCGTCGATACGTTCGAGGCGATGAGCGATCTGCCGCGCCCTTTGCGAGCGAAACTGACGGAACGATTCGCGCCGCTTTCGACCAGGATCGTCCGCCATCTGCAAGCGGACGACGACACGCATAAGCTGCTGCTGAAGCTGCACGACGGCCACCTCGTCGAATGCGTCCTCATTCAGGAAGAGGGCCGGCGGACCGCGTGCATCAGCACTCAGGTCGGCTGCGGCATGGGATGCGTCTTCTGCGCCAGCGGGCTCAACGGAGTCGAACGCAATCTGACGGTCGGCGAGATCGTCGAACACCAGGCGCGCTTTGCGTTCGCTGCCGAACGCCCGCAATGGCCCGCCGCCACCGCTGAACCAATCCAGCCCGGCTCACCTACTACACGGTTCGCCTGCGGCATGGCCGAGCCTGCCTGCTTTAATCTCGACAACCTCGTCTACCTTTGCCCCTGGACATCGCCACCCTGACAAGGATGGTTTCGGCATCGGGCGCTCGCCACATCACGATTTCCACCGTCGGCCTGCCCACGAAAATCCGTAGGCTCGCGGACCTCGGCAACAGCACCACCTCGCCGTACGTTGCCACCGCCCTCAACGATCCTGCTGCGCACTGCAAATCGTGCCGACCAACGACAAGACCGGGTTGCAGTGCCGATCCTCGAAGCTGCTCTTGGATTATTTTTTCGAGAAGACGGGGCGACAGGTAAATCGCTCCGAGCGAAGTGTCCTGCTCGGCGAACTGAACGACGACCCGCGTCGTAGGCGAAGGAACTCGTCCGCCTGCTCCGCGGTCGCTTTTGCCACTGGCGTCGGCACGTGATCCCGTTCAACGACGTGAAGGCCCCCCACTGCCGCCCTCGCCCGAAGCTGCCTTCGCGGAGTTTCGCCCTCTGCGCTCCTGCTTCGGCATCAGCGTGAAGGTCCGCAAACGCAAAGGCTCGTAACTGACGCCGCCTCAGGCCAACTCCGCCGCAGTGCTCTCCTAGCACGCGGCACAAGCGTGCGCGGGGACATGGATACCCGACTGCACGATTCATTCATCGCCTGCAGCCCCTTCGGGTGAACACGCCATGGCGCAGCCTGCCGGCCTGCGAAGAGTCTCCGTTCCATCCGGGGCGAGTCTGGCGTATCCTCGAAGACCTTCCGACTACGAGGACGTGCGTCGTGGCATTGACGGGCGAAAGAAAAGGGATGCTCGCGCTGCGCGGACCCGACATTCGTCTGATGCTGCGCGTCCGCGACGACGACAATGCCGCGTTCGCGGAACTCGTCGATGCCTACCGCGATCGCCTCGTCACCGTCCTCCAGCACCTTGTCGGCGCCCATTCCGAAGCGGAAGACTTGGCTCAGGAAGTGTTTCTCCGCGTCTATCGGGCTCGCAAAAAGTATCGGCCCCGCGCCAAATTCTCCACTTGGCTGTTCACCATCGCCAACAATCTCGCCCTCAACCATCTGCGGACCAGGCAACGCAAGCCGACGGTTCCCCTTAACCTCCGCGATTCCGGCCCCCTCGGCCCACGCCCCGAGGAACATTTGGTGCAAGACCGCGACGGCGCTCCGCCGCAGCACATGCAGCAGCAGGAACTGTCCGACGTCGTCCGCCAAGCCTTGGAAACGCTCAACGAACGCCAGCGCATGGCGGTGGTGCTCAACAAATTCGAGGATATGGGCTATGCCGAAATCGCCGAGGTGATGGAGATGACGGTGAAAGGCGTCAAATCGCTGCTGAGCCGAGCCCGCGAAAACCTCCGCCTCGCTCTGAAGGATTACATTTACATGGACCAGCCTCCGCCGGATGCTCCGGTGTCCGACTCCGATGCGGGATAGCGAAAAGTCGGATTGCAGAAAGAATGGCAAAAAAACACGACTGGAGAGCCTTGCATCTGCCTTTCTTTCCGCATTCCGACTTCTGCATTCCGACTTCCGCTTTGCGCTCCTCTCCGTTCCTACAATGACAGAACGTGAACGGAGCTTCGCATGTTTCCCACTGCGGATAAGGCACGGATTCCCGTCAAGCTGCATCGGCGCGTGTGCTTGGTTCAGACCGAGGATGCGATCTTGGCCGAGGAACTGCTCGCGCATCGCAAGCTGGCGGCGGAAATCGTCGGCCGGCTCGCGGACCGCATCCTCCTCGTGCGGCCCGGGCGGGTGGAAACCGTGGTGCAGGAACTGAAGAAGATGGGGCACACGCCGCAGGTCGTCACGGATGGAGCCTCATGACGTCCGCAGCCAGCAACGAATCCCTTCTCGAACCGATCGAACGGGCCCTCGAAGCCTACGATGAGCCGACCTTGCGTCAGGTGGCGGGGAAGCTCTACCGCCCGCGTAACCAGTGGCCCGTCGACGAGCTTCGCCGTCGCTGCATTGAGACGCTCGGCAACGCCCCGGTCCTTGATCGTCGATTGAAGGAACTGCCCGCCCCCGCGCGGGGCGTGTTGCGCCTCATCGCCCAGAGCCGACAGCCGTATTGGCCCGTCGGCAGTCTAGTCGAAATAGCGATGACGCTCGGAGCTGAGGACGGGCTCGAAGCGATCCGCTTGCTCCTCGAATCGGGCATCCTCTATCCGCAATTGCGAACCGGTGCGAGTGCACCGGTCATTCGCGGCATCGAAACCTGGCTGACGCAGACGAGCGACCCCGTCGTCTACGCGCCGTTCTTCGTCGCCCAACGCACCCTTCGCGAAACGCTCCCCGTCGATACCGCGGTCTGGCGCGTCGATGCATTGGGAACCACGGCAGAAGCCGATGGGCTCGAATGGCCGTTGCGGCTGGCGATCGTGCATCAGCAGGTGTCGGCCAATCCGCTTCGCCGCACGCAAACGCGCGAGTTTTTCAAGCGCGACCTCGAACGCCTGCGGGCGGACCCGCTGCTCGGCACGCAACCCGGCGAGAGCTTGGTGGAAATCGCCGACCCGGGTTTGCTCGCCGTGGGCCTCGCCGCCGCGGTTGGCGCATTGGATGAACAGGGCGGAGACCTGTTCGCGGGATCGTTTCCCGACACGTGGGAGAAGGGCCTCGCATCCGCGTTAGCCGAGATTTACGCGGCATTGTGGAAACTGCGAGGATGGACGCCGCTCGGCGGATGGGATGTCGCTTCCGATGCGGGCCGGCCTCTCGCTTCGGCGATGTTGCTCGCGCTGTCGCTGCTGGGCCATTTGCCGGAAGACGCGTGGGCTGATCCGCATAAGCTCGAAACCTGGATCTTGTCGCGTCATCCGTTTTGGGCGTCGAAGCCTCCCGAAAAAGCGGGCATCGCGGCGTTCCTACGTGGCCTCGCGCCGACTTTACGGCTCGTGCAATCCTGCAAGCTGCCTGAAGGCGGACATGCGATCCGTCTGTCCGCCGTCGGTCGATGGATCCTGGGCCTGACCGAGGAATCCGCCGACATTCGCTGAGTTTCCGAAGACGCTGCTGGTGCAGCCGAACCTCGAGATTCTCGCGTATCGCCAGGGCCTGTCGCCGGGCCTCATCGTTCGGCTCAGCCGCTTCGCCTTGTGGAAAACGCTCGGCGCCGCCTGTACTCTGCTCCTCGAACCGACGATCGTCTATCGCGGATTGGAGTCGGGCGAATCGCTCGAATCGCTGGTGCAGACACTCGACCGCTATGGGATGAAGAGCACGCCGACATCCGTGCTCGATGCGCTCCGCACCTGGTCCAACAAACGCGAACGCATCACCGTCTATCCGTCCGCGGCGTTGTTCGAGTTCGTGACGCCGGAGGATTTGGCCGAGGCATTGTCGCGGGCCTGCCTGCCCAACGGTTCACTGATCGCGTGGCAGTGGCGGCGAGCGAAGCGAAAAATCGATTACAAGCATTTTCGCTTAACCGGCACCCGCGATTACTGCCTGCCCCCCGAGCGATGTGTCGATGTCGAAGAAGACGGCGTCACGCTCAACATCGACTTGGCTCGCTCCGATTTGCTGCTGGAAACCGAGTTGCAGCGCTTCGCCGAACCGCTTGACCGCGGCGTGTCGCCGGGCCGCAAGAGCTATCGGCTGACGCCGCCATCGCTGAAGCAAGCGAGGCAACGCGGTTTCGGTCGATTCGCTCGCCGACTGGTCTGGAGCCAACGCCGGCCTACCGCTGTCCCCTGCCGCATCGCTGTTGCTCACGACGAGCGGCGACACGGTTCCCGCGGAGTTCCATCGCCGACTGGTGCTGCACGTTGCCACCCCGCTGCAAGGATGGTCCGCGGCACGGCCGCAAACCCGGGCGCTGGATCCATCAACGGCTGGGGCCCACGGCGATTGCGGTGTTGGAGACGGACGCGGAAAAGCTGAGCAAGCTGCTCGCCGACCTCGGCTGATGCATCCGCTTCAAGCGGGGTGATGCGTCGGGTCTGCCCGTAAGCTCCATCGTAAGCGCAAGCGCACGGGGATCGTCGCAGGGATCCACAGGCGCGCAGAAGCACATCTCCCGGGGCTTGCATATAATCAACATACCGCCGCGAAGGAGCCCTCACTCCCAGCCCCTCTCCCCCAACGGGGAGAGGGGAGCAAGACGACAACCGAGAACATTGTGCCGAAGTATTTCGCTACCTGTGCTCGCGGATTGGAGCCTGTGCTCGCGGAGGAGCTGCGCGCGTTGCAGGCCAAGAACGTCGAACCCGGCCGCGGCGGCGTGGCTTTCGCGGGCGATCTTGCCCTCGTCTATCGTGCGAATCTTTACTTACGCACCGCCATCCGCGTCTTGCAGCCGATTCTCGAAGCGGAGGTTCGCTCGCCAGAGGATTTGTACCAGGTCATCCATGACTTCGATTGGGACAAATATCTGACGCCGGACCACACGATTGCGGTCGATTCCAACGTCCGCGATTCGGAGATCACGCATTCGAAATATGCGGCCCTGCGCGTGAAGGACGGCATCTGCGACCGCTTTCGCGAACGGCATGGCCGACGGCCCTCGGTGGACCTCGAAAAGCCGATGGTCGGGCTGAACCTGCACATTCACGCGAATCGCATGGTGCTTAGCCTCGACAGCTCCGGCGATTCATTACACAAACGCGGCTATCGCCCCGTCCAGACGCGGGCGCCGATGAACGAAGCGCTCGCCGCGGGCCTGCTGCTGATGACGGGTTGGCGCGGCGAAGGCCCGCTGGTCGATCCGCTCTGCGGCTCAGGGACGCTCTGCATCGAAGGGGCATGGATCGCGCTCAACCGCCCGCCGGGGCTGACGCGGAAGTGGTTTGGGTTCATGGGTTGGATGAACCACAACATGAGCCAATGGACTCGCGTCCGCAATCAAGCGAGGGCCGAGGTGCTGAAGACGTTGCCGCATCCGATTCTTGGTTCGGACATTCGCTGCGATGCCGTCAACTTCGCGAACGACAACGCACGCTCCGCCGGGATCGGCCATCTGATGAAGTTCGAGCGGTACGATGTGGCCGACTTCTTCGTCCCCGCCGGCCCGCCCGGCGTCCTGATTTGCAACCCGCCCTATGGCGAACGCCTCGGCGAAGACGAGGACCTGCGGCCCCTTTACCGCACCCTCGGCGAGGTCTTCCAGCGATCTCCCGGCTGGCGTTGCTTCGTCTTCACCGGCAACAGCTCGCTCGCGAAACAGATCGGCATGAAGCCGGTTCGCCGCGAGCATCTGTTCAACGGCTCGATCGACTGCCAATTCCTCGAGTTTCGTCCTTAGTCGATGCCCGCTGCGGCTCCGCAAGTCGCATCCAGGGTCGGTTTCGCGTATAACGGCAGGGCCGCCCCGATAGGTGAAGCTCCATGTCCGAAATGCTCGATATCGGCAAATTTCAGGTCCTGGGCACGCTCGGTTCCGGAGCGCATAGTTCGATCCTGCACATCCGCAGATCGGCCGACGGCAAGCAGTATGCGCTCAAAGTCATTCCCATCAACACGACCGAGGACCGCAAATATCTGGAACAGGCCCGTCATGAGATGCGCGTCGCTCACATGCTGACCCATCCGAATCTCATCAAGGTCTACTGCATGGAGGTGACGCGCGATTGGCTCATGCGCGTCAAAAAGGCTCAGCTCCTCATCGAATACGTCAACGGCAAGACGCTCGATCAAATCCCCAAGCTATCGCTGCCGCGGCTCGTGCAAATCTTCGAAAAGATCTCGGCGGGCGTTGCCCACATGCATCGGCGAAACGTCTACCATGCGGATCTGAAGCCGAACAACGTGCTCCTCAGCCGCAGCGGCGACGTGAAAGTCATCGATTTCGGCCTCGCCTGGATCAAAGGGGAGCCGAAGGACCGCGTGCAGGGGACGCCGGAATACATCGCGCCGGAGCAAGCCAAGCAGGGGACGGTCAACGAGCAGACCGACATCTACAACCTCGGCGCCACAATGTATCGCCTGACGACTTTCCGCCTGCCGCCCAGTCCCCTGGCTCAGGGCGGCTTGGAGGTGAACTCGAAGACGTTCGCCATGCTGCTGAAGCCGGTAAACGAATTCAATCCACTGGTTCCTCCGGAGTTGTGCGACCTGATCCACAAGTGTCTCGCGTACAAACCCGCCCAGCGGCCGCAACGCATGGCGGACGTCAACGAATCGCTCAAGGACATGGCAGCGAACATGGTGCGAAAAGAAGAAGACAAGCTCGAGAATCTCGAATTTTGATTCGCCGCATTCGCTTCAGCGTTTCGCGACAAGTTCGGACGATCGCGCGGCTTTGATCGCGAAACGCTAAACCGCAAAGGCCCCTCGAATTCTTCCCCCACCCCCTGGACGTAACTCCATCGGACGTTAGAATATCGTACCCGTTTGCGATATCCCTCGATGACGGTCGGCTTTCCGCCTGCCGAAAGCGAGGGGCAAACGCGTCTCCCCCTCAGGGCTCGAACCTGAGTCCGTCCCGTTTTGTCCCTGCCAAAAGTCATAAAATAGGCGGCGTGGACTCCGGAATGGGGTTTCCGGCTTGGCGCCTCTGTTTCTTTTACCCAGGAGACGGTCCTCGGACGTTTCGTTTCCGTCCTGACCGCCAACCATGCTCGACAAAGTACGCAATATCGGAATCATGGCCCACGTGGACGCCGGCAAAACGACGACCACCGAGCGCATCCTCTATTACAGCGGCACCAAGCACAAGGTCGGCGACGTCGATGACGGCGACACCACCACCGACTTCGATCCGCTCGAACGCCAAAAGGGCATCACGATCAACTCGGCCGCCGTCTCCATCGACTGGGCGGACCGGGCCGGCGAGCCGATCAACATCAACATCATCGACACCCCCGGCCACGTGGACTTCACGGCCGAAGTCGAACGCTCCCTGCGCGTCCTCGACGGCGCCGTTGGCGTCTTCTGCGCCAAGGGCGGCGTCGAAGTGCAGTCCGAAACGGTGTGGCGTCAGGCGACCAAGTACAAGGTCCCTCGCGTCGCCTACGTCAACAAGCTCGACCGCATGGGCGCCAACTTCTGGGGCTGCGTCGAGCAGATGAAGACGAAGCTCTTCGCGAATCCGTGCGTCGTCACCATCCCGGCCGGCCAGGACGACCAGCTTGAGGGGATCATCGATCTCATCAAAATGGAGTTGATCACGCGCGACACTTCCGACAAGACGAACCGCAAGTTCTTCACGGTCCCCGTGCCGGAGAAGTACCTCGCGGAGGCCAAGACGCGCCGCGAGCAGATGCTCGATACCCTGTCGGCTGCGTCCGACGAGGTGACTGAGCTCATCCTCGAAGGCAAGGAAGTGCCGATCGACTTGATCCGTGCAACCCTGCGGAAGGGAACACTCGAAGGGAAGTTCACGCCGGTCCATTGCGGTAGTTCGAAAATGTTCCATGGCGTGCAGCACCTGCTCGACCTCGTCGTCGACTGCCTGCCCAGCCCGCTGGATCGTCCGCCGGTCGAAGGGATCAACCCGAAGACCAAGGAAGTCGAACTCCGCAAGCCCGAGGCGAAGGAACCGGTGAGCGCGCTGGCGTTCAAGACGGTAGCCGAGCCGACGGGCGACTTGGTCTACATTCGCGTCTACTCGGGCGAACTGAAGCCGGGCGAAACGTACTTGAACACGACTAACGGCAAAAAGGAGCGTATCGCTCGCTTCTACCGCATGATGGGCGATAAGCGGATCAGCCTCGACAAGGCCGGGCCGGGCGAAATCGTCGCCGGCGTGGGTCTCGCCGAGACCTTCACCGGCAACACGCTGGCCGATCCGGATAAGCCGGTCGCGCTGGAAGCGATCCAGTTCCCCAAGCCGGTTATCGGCCAGGCACTGACCTTCGCGAAGTCGCTCGATGCCGGCAAGGTCGGCGAAGCGCTCAATCGGCTGGTGCGCGATGATCCGACGTTGAAGACCCACACCGACGAGGAGACGAAGGAAACCATCCTCTCCGGCATGGGCGAACTTCATCTGGAAATCTCGATCGAAAAGCTGAAACGCGCGATCGGCGTTCCTCAGGAAAACCAGGATCTCATCAAGCTCGGCAAGCCGCGCGTGGCCTACCGCCAGTCGTTCGCCAAGATGGTGGACTTCGAGCACAAGTTCGCCAAGCAGACCGGCGGTCGAGGCAAGTTCGCCGTGATCGTGGTGAAGTACAAGCCGCTGACGCCGCTCGAGATCAAGGAAAAGATCGAAGAGATCGAGGAGCTGAACGATCCGAAGGTGAAGCCGGATCCCAACAACATCTACTTCACGAACAGCATCACGCAGGGTTCGATCCCGAAGGAATACATTCCGAGCGTGGAAGACGGTCTCCGCGAAGCGTCGAAGAAGGGCTTGAAGTATCCCTTCCCATTCGTCGACGTCGAGTTCGATCTCCACTTCGGCAAGTACCACGATGTCGATTCGTCGCAAGATGCCTTCTACTTGTGCGCGATCGAAGCCTTCCGCGAAGCGGAACACAAGGCCGGCATCGTCCTGCTGGAGCCGATCATGAAGGTGGTGGCGATCTCGCCGAGCATGTACCACGGTCAGATCGTCGGCAACTTGATCAGCCGACGCGGTCTCATTGAAGACACGAGCGAGGACAAGGGAATCGCGATGGTCACCGCCAAGGTGCCGCTCGCGAACCTCTTCGGCTACACCAGCGACCTCCGCTCGGCGACGAAGGGCCAAGGCAGCTTCAGCATGGAGTTCAGCCACTACTCGGCAGTGTCGCCGGACCTGGCCGACCTCCCGCCGATGCCGAAAAAGTAACCCGTTCGCGAGAACGAGAAAACGCCGGCGAACTGCAAGGTTCGCCGGCGTTTTTGTTTTGCGACTTCGAGCACCCGCGCGGGTTTGG
Organism: Gemmataceae bacterium; assembly: GCA_046350235.1. Classification (GTDB taxonomy): domain Bacteria; phylum Planctomycetota; class Planctomycetia; order Gemmatales; family Gemmataceae; genus JAIEPT01. The sequence continues at coordinate 49,201 of JAXMAT010000010.1, forward strand.
CTTGTCAGTTCTTGCCGCCGCCGGGGCGGAAGCCGCTGTTGTCGAAACCGCGGGGTGGGCCGAACGAACCGGGGGCTCCTCCGATCGATCGGGGCGGGGCGTCGCCAAAGCCGCCGCCTTGGATGCGTGGACCTTCGCCGACGCTGCCGGGCGGAGCGTCTTTCGATTGCGGGCGCTGCTTGGTCCGGCCATCTTTACCGTTCGGCTGTTTTGCTCCCGGCGGCGTAATGGTCGTGCTCGGCGGCATCGGACGCGTGAACTGCGGCGCATCTTTGCCGTTCGTCAGCCCCCCGTCCTTCCCAGGATTGTTCGGATTGAAGGTGGTGCGCGGAGGGCCATCCTTGCCTTTAGAACCTTGACCAGGCGTGAATCCGGGGTCCTTACCGGGGTTGGTCGGATTGAACGTCGTCCGAGGCGGACTGTCCTTTCCGTTTACTCCCTGCCCCGGGGTGAATCCTGTGTCTTTGCCGGGATTCGTCGGATTGAAGGTCGTTCGAGGCGGGACGTCTTTCGGTTGATTGATGGGCTCGAACCGCTTCGGCATGTTGCCGGGGAACGGCTGCTTTCCTTCCAGTCCGCCGTTGGGGCCGTTGGGCCCGCCGACTGCAGCATCTGGTCCGCGAGCAACGGAACCGGCCGGCAGACGCATTTCAGCGGCCCGAGGCTTATGCAGTTGGCCGGGCGCTCCATTCGCCGGCTCATTCTTTGCCCGTTCGGTCAGCAATGCCTGCCGAATGGCGACCGCTTCGGTCTTCGCCTGATTCTGTGCCGACGCATCCAGCGCGATCGTTTTCGCTCCGCGCGGCAACCACATTGCGCGTGGGGCCAACACTTCGTTGACGTTCGTCGTCTGATTTTTCGCGACGTTGATGTTCTTCACGTTGGTCACATTCGTGACGTTGGTGACGTTCGTCACATTGTTGACCACAACATTATTCTGCTGAATCAGCGTGCGGCGGCACCGGCGCTCGGCCGGCGCTGCGGGCGAGCGTGAGGTTGATTTGCACATCGACCCAACGCGGATGATCGCGGAACTCCCACGCACGGTAGGCGACGATAGGATCATAGCGCCGGCGCGAGTACGTGTAGCAGCATTCGAATCCGATCGACGCATAGCGAGGACCATAGAAGTCGCCGAAGTAATAGTGACAGAACCCAGGGCGAACGAAGAGGCATTCCACGACCACGGGCTCACGAACCGCATAGTACGGCGTGTAGACGAAGCGGGGACCAAGCACCACCGGATCCACGACGACCGGCGCATACAAGACGCCGCGCGATGCTACCGAATAATCCCAGTATCCCGCGACGAAGACGTGGCCATGCGGCGTCCATCGATAATGCGACGCGACATAAACCTGATTCGTTCGGCCACGCGTCCAATAGCCGGCTCGCCAGACGTAGCGATCGCCGGTCCACATCCAATAGCCAGGCACATAGATCATGTCCGCGCTCGGCGGATCGCCCGGAGGGGCCACCTGCGGCGTTGCAGGAGGTTCGGGATAATAGACGACCTCCGAAGCACGTCCATCTCCCTGCAAGCTTGCCCAAAAACCAGGAATCCACTGGTGCTGCTGTCCCTGATCTCGCCAGTAACCAGGAACCCATTCCTTGCCCGGCGGTTTGGTTCGCCAGCAGCCGGATACCCACAAGAAGTCGCCTCGATCGTCATCCCACGCCCAGTAGCCGGCGATCCAGGCGACATCCCCTTCCGGTCTCTCTTCAGGCGGCATTTCTTCGATGGGTTGCGGCGGCTTTTTTCGAATTGGTTGCGTCGGCTTCGGATCGACCGTCGGCGATGCGAATGCCTCATGGATCGGACCTCGCGCCAGCACCTCAATGCCGTTCGGAAGGGCTGCTGGTTGCTGAGCCGCGGGGGGCTGTGCGTTCGGTTGGCCCAGCGGCGGGAAGTTTGGCGGAGCGGGTTGGAACGCGTTCGGCTGACCCAGGGGCGGAATACTTGGCTGCGTCTGCGCCGGTACAGATGGTTGAAGCGGCGGCAGAGGCGGCAGTTCCAAACCCTGCGAAGATGCGAAAGCAGGGAATAACAGGACAACCAGACTGGCAGCGTTCATCCGCCAAGTGCGCGACTTCATGTCGATTCCTCAATGCATCCGTGCAATCCGCTCCGCCGGCAGGCGTCCCGTTGTAGCCGTTTCACGCAAAGGAATCCAGCCGGGTCGCGCGTGCCACTTGCATGACAATGCATCATCGCCGTACGAACAACGACTTACGGCGATGATGCAGTACCTTCCCAACGGGACGAGGGGAGCAAAACCGGAGCGCATCAGGAAATGAACTTGGCATTGACCCGCGCAGAACAGGTCGATAAAGTCCGCGCGATTCCTGGCGAACGAACGGATTCGTTCCCCGCGCGAGGCAAAGAAGCGGGCAAGCTGGGATAGACGGAACACCTTATCGGAGAAGAGGCGATGCGTCGCATATCTTCCATGGCGGTCGGCCTCGGCGTGTGGGCGTGCCTTTCGGCCTCGCTCGGTTGTCAATCCGATGCACCTGCCCGCCGCAACAATCCTTGGGGCGGCAACAATTTCAGCAGCGGACCCGGCGGCGCTCCTGCTTCCGCAGGCGCTCCCCGCGCGAATGCACCCGCGGGAGCGATGGCGAACAATCCGTACACTCCGCCAATGCAAGGCTCGCCCAGCGCGGTTCGCCCGACCAACGGCACCTCCAATTTCGGCAACGTGCAGCAGACCGGCTTCAACAACTCGAGTCAACCGGCCGGCTTCGGCGCTCCCGCGCCGGTCGGCGGCTCAGCACTACCCGCGTCGTTCGGTTCGCCGGCGCCGGCCAACGTTTCGGGCGCTCCTTCGCCGTATTCGGGCGCTCCCACGATGAACACGCCGAACATTGCGACTCCCGGCCCCGGCGTGCAGTATTCGCAGCCGACGCCCGGCGCGCTGCCGCCTCCGGTGTCGCCGAATTCGCCTCCGCCGTATCTGCCTGGACAGTAGAAACCGATTCGAATCATCCCATCGCCGATCTCCGAGCCCGCGACCTGCCGTCGCGGGCTTTTGTCTTGCGCGTTGACATCGCGGCTAGGTCCGCGACAATTGGGGCGTTCGCTGCCTCCCTCCGCCACCCCGCCGAGATTCACCATGCGCCTCGCCTCCGTGTTCCTGCTGCTCGCCCTCGCTCCCACCACATTCGCTCAAGGCGACAAGCTCTTCGTCGCCAAGCCGCTGACGCCGGACAAGAGCTTCACCGCCGGCATCGAAGGCCCCGCATGCGATGCGGCCGGAAACATCTATGCGGTCAACTACGAGAAGCAGCAAACCATCGGCAAAACCTCGCCTGACGGCAAAAGCGAGCTTTTCGTCGAACTGCCGGGCAAATCGACAGGCAACGGCATCGTCTTCGACAAGAAAGGCGCCATGTATGTGGCTGATTACGTCGAACACAACGTGCTGAAGATCGACCTCAAGACGAAGAAGATCGAAGTGCTGGCAAACGAGCCGAAGATGAATCAGCCGAACGACCTCGCCATCGCCCCCGATGGAACGCTCTTCGCCAGCGATCCGGCCTGGGCGAAGGGGACCGGTCAGCTGTGGCGCATCGACACGAGCGGCAAAACCACTCGCCTCGCCGCCGACATGGGGACGACCAACGGCATCGAGGTCAGCCCGGACGGGAAAACGCTCTACGTCAACGAATCCGTGCAACGCAATGTCTGGGCGTTCCCCATCCAAGCCGACGGCACCCTGGGCGAAAAGAAGCTGCTCAAGAAATTCGCCGACTTCGGCTTCGACGGCATGCGCTGCGACGCGGACGGCAACCTCTATATCACCCGCCACGGCAAAGGCACCGTCGTGAAGATGTCGCCGCAGGGGGAGATTCTGCAAGAAGTGGACGTGCTCGGCAAAAACCCGACCAACCTCTGCTTCGGCGGACCTGACGGCAAAACAGTCTACGTTACCGAAGTGGAACACCGCCGCCTGGTTTCTTTCCGCACCGATCGCCCCGGCCTCGCCTGGCAACGCTGGCAGGAAGCCAAAGTCAAGTAATTGCCGCCATCGCACTGCAGGGAACCTCATTCGTGACATTCCCTGCAGTACGATGTCGTCGCAGAGTTCTCGCTTGTCGTCGTCTGCTGCCGCGATTACGATGCCGCCATGGGAAATCGCATGCGTTGGGTTCGCAGGGGCGCGTTCTGCTGCTTTTTCGCCGCACTTTCGTTGATGTTCTCCGTCGCCAAGGGGCAGGATGACACGCCGGAACGGCGCGAAACGCCCGAACGGCGAGATGATGCCGTTTGGAGCCTCGAACCCGGAACCTCGCAGTTCAAGAACTTCCAACTCCGGCGAGGGCAGCAGGCGACGTTCGTCTGTTATGGCTCGACGACGACCGCACGTCTGGGCGTCTACGTTTACGACAACGAAGGCAACTGCATCGCATTCGACGACATCGGATCCGGCAAAGCGCCCGGAGTAGTCGTAGCGGATTTCACTGCGGGTGCGACCGGGAATTACCAGGTCGAATTGCACAATCTCGGCACGACGTCGCAAAACACGACGCTTCTCAAGACCAAGTGAACGGAAACGCCATGGTTCGCACGTTTTTGGGCGCTGTCGTCGTATTTGGGATGATCGCCGCCGTCTCGGCCGGCCCGGTCAAGGGTCCGATCGTGCAAGTCACGAAGGCGCAGGAAGCGGTTGTCTCCCCCTCCGGCGAAATCGTCGGCGAACCGATTCAATATGAGGCTGAATTCGAGGCCGGCAAGCGAGCGATGGCGTGTGTCCAGGGGGATCACCTGCCCGTCGTCCCGGTGGCCATCCAAGTATTCGACAGCGAAAAGAAGCTGGTCGCCGAGCATCGCCCCAAGGCCGATGTCGCAGCAGTCGTTTGGTATCCTGAGCGCCGCCAAAAATACACGGTGGTCGTGCAACATCTCGGCACGAAGGAGTGGAATCGCCTGACGGTGATCCTTCGCTGACGAGCCGACCCGGCCCAGCCAGCTACAATACTGCCAACCTACCGGCCCGCGGATCTCAGCCCGCGGGCTCCGCCCTTTCCCGCCTCGCGGAGTCGATTCGTGACTTCACCTTCCGAGTTTCAGGCCGGTCCACCCTCGCACACCCCCTCCGCTATCCCGCCGCAACCACTTACCGGTACGGTCTGGCTGATCCTCATCATCGCCTCCATCGGCTTCGCGTTCGACATCTACGAACTGCTGATGCTGCCTCTAGTGATGCCGCCCGCCCTCCAAGAATTGCTGCCGAATGCTCCGCCGGGATCGGAGACTTTCAACTTTTGGCGCGCGATGATGTTCTGGGTCCCGGCCATGGCGGGCGGATTGTTCGGCCTTTACGGCGGCTACCTCACGGATCTTTTGGGGCGTCGTCGCGTGCTCACCTGGAGCATCCTGCTCTACGCATCGAGCGCGTTCCTGGCGGGTTTCTCTACATCGATGCCGATGCTGCTGATCCTGCGATCGACGACGTTCATCGGCGTCTGCGTCGAGTTCGTCGCTGCCGTCGCGTGGTTGGCCGAATTGTTTCCGAATCACGAACAACGTGAACGCGTCCTCGGTTACACGCAGGCGTTTTCCTCGATCGGCGGGCTCATGGTGGCTGGCGCGTTTTACCTCGCAACAATTTACGCTCCCCAGTTCCCGGCCATTCAAATGCCTGGATTCCTCACCGGGGCGCTCGGCGAAATCACCGGCATTCATGCTCCCTGGCGTTACACGCTGATGTCGGGTCTGGTTCCGGCATTGCCGCTCATCATCATTCGTCCGTTCCTCCCTGAATCGCCGATCTGGGCGAAGAAGAAGGAAGCGGGCACGCTGCGTCGGCCGAGCTTCACGGAATTGTTCGGCGTCCCGTTCCGCCGCACGACGATCATCACGACGCTCATGGTCGCCTGCAGCTTCGGCGCGGCGTTCGGGGCCATTCAGCAGATGCCGCAGATCGTTCCGGGCATGGAAGAGACGAAAGAACAAATCGTCGCGGCGAAGGAACAGTATCAGACGAAGAAGAAGGCCATCGACGACCGAATCGCCAGCAAGGAATTGGACGCCGATGCCGGCAAGGCGGAGATGGCCAAGCTTGGCTCGGAGAAAGCCCTCCCCAAGCGAGTCGAGGGAGCGGTCGCGAGCAAGTACACGTTCGCCCAGGAAATCGGCGGTTTGGTAGGTCGATTTCTGCTGGCGTTGCTCGTCGTCCGCATCGTGGGCCGCGGCAATCTGGTGCGGATCTTCCTGGTGCCGGGCATCATTCTGATGCCGTTCGTCTTTGCCTACGCCACGCTCAACAATCGCGTGCTGTTCGAAGTGAGCGGCGTCGGCATCACGCTCTTGCACATCGGCATGTTCCTCGCCGGCGTGCTGACCGTAGGCCAATTCTCGTTCTGGGGAAATTACCTGCCGACCGTCTACCCGGTCCACCTGCGAGGCACCGGCGAAAGCGTCGCTCACAACATCGGGGGTCGCATGGTGGGAACGACCTTCGCCGCACTCACCAGCATCATCTCCGGCTACGTTCCCGGCGAATCCGACCCGATCCGCATGGCGTACACAGCCGCCGGCATGGGCTGCTTCGTGTTCGTCGTCGGCTTCCTGCTGTCGTTCATTCTGCCGGAACCGAAGCAGGAGATGCTTGAAGAATAGACCAGGTTCGCCGCTGAGCATAAGCGGAGCGCGGACTGCACGTCATGCGATCGCATGGCATGCAGTCCGCACCTTTTTACACGATGCGGCGGAACGTCAGATTGATCCGTTCTCCCACCGGCCTCGCGGTCTTGGGCACCATGTGCCGCCAGTGGATTTGGCAACCCGTTCCCATCACCAGCAAGCTGCCATGGGTGAGCGGCAGGTTCGTGCGTTCGCCGGTTTCGAGGTGCTTCAACGCGAAGTTGCGTTCCGCACCTAACGACAAGGATGCGATGATCGGATCAGGGCCGAGTTCGGGTTCGTTGTCGGAGTGATATCCCATCGAATCGCGGCCATCGCGATAGAGGTTGAGCAACACGCTGTTGAAAGTCTCGTTGGACGCCTCCTCGATGCGGCGTTTGAGCGCGACCAGCGACTCCGGCCAACCTTCGCCGCGGTGCTCGATGCCGGAATAGCGATAGATGAGACCCGCATCCGCATACCAGCCGACACGGCGCGGAAAAGGTCGGCCCCGGCTGAATTCTTGCTTCCAATCGACGCTCTCGCGAAGATGAGCGAAGAGCGCGTCCGCCGCGGCGGACGAGAGAAACGCTTCGTCGTAATGCAGCGTCGTTTGCGTCAGCTCGATCGTGCGTCGCATGCTCGCATTCTAGGCCCGAGTTCCCCATGGCGAAAACCTTCGCCCTCGTCCCCGCCGCCGGCAAAAGCGTCCGCATGGGCCGGCCCAAACTGCTGCTGCCGTGGCAGGACAAGCCGATCATTGCACATGTTCTCGACGCATTACGAACCGGCGGCGTGGATACGACGTTGGTCGTCGTCCGCCCCGACGACACCGAACTTCGCGATGCGGCCATGAAAGCCGGCGCAGACGTACTGGTCCTTCCTGCCGACACGCCCGACATGAAGGCGACGATCCTCGCGGGGCTCGCCGAACTCAAGCGAACGCAGTCGCCGAACGCGGATGACGGCTTCCTGCTCGTGCCCGCCGACCATCCGACGCTTGATCCCGAGATCGTGCGAACGCTACTCCGCGAATCGGCCGATGCGTCGATCCTTGTCCCGACCTGCAACGGCAAGCGCGGCCATCCAACTTGGATCGCCTGGAATCACGTCGAACCTTTGCGGGGATTGTCGCCGGACGAAGGTCTCAACTCTTACCTTCGGCGACATGGTGAGCAGACGCGCGAAATCGCATGGCAGAGCGATGGGATTCTCCGCGACCTCGACACGCCGGAGGATTTCGAGCGCCTGCTGGAAACATCGCCACATTAGCACGCTGCGCAAGCACGTGCGGATCCAGGTTGTCGCAGTGGAATAAACCCATTTGCAACAACCTGGATCCGCACGCGCTGCGGCGTGCTAACTCAATCGCGGAAGCGGCTGACGATGAGGCTGACGTTTTGCCCGCCGAATCCGAAGCTGTTGCTGTCGGTCCACCCGCTTTTCGCGGGCATGGTTGGGGATGTAGTCGAGGTCGCATTCGGGATCGGGCGTCTCGTGGTTGATCGTCGGCAGCAGCACGTCGCGCTGGATCGCCATGATGCTCGTGATCAGTTCCACGAGCGCCGGCGGCGGCGACGGAGATGGCCGAGCATGCTCTTGCTCGAGGAGATCGGCGTCTTGTACGCCTGCTCTCCGAAGGTTTGCTTGATGGCGAGCGTTTCCACGCTGTCGTTGACGTGGGTGCTGGTTCCGTGGGCGTTGATGTAGCCGATATCGCTCGGCTTCAGGCCCGCTTCCTTCAGGGCTTCTTTGATGCAGGCGATGGCTCCGCGGCCGGTTTCGTGGCTGTCGGTCAGGCGAAACGCATCGCACGTCGAGCCGTAGCCGGTCAACTCGGCGTAGATCTTCGCGCCGCGCTTCTTGGCGTGCTCGAGTTCTTCCAGCACCAGCATGCCCGAGCCTTCGCCGAGGACGAAGCCGTCGCGATTCAGATCGAAGGGACGCGATGCTCTTTTCGGGTCGGCATTCCGAGTCGAAAGGGCGGTGAGCCGATTGAAGCCGGTGACGCCGAACGGGTGGATCATGCTGTGGGCGCCGCCCGACAAAATGATGTCGGCATCGCCCGTCCGAATCAGCTCGGCGCCTTCGCCGATCGCCTGGCTGCTCGCGGCGCAGGCGGTGAGGCAGTTGTAATTGGGACCCAAAATGTCGAAGTGCTCGGCCAAGTGAGCCGGTGTCGTGTGCAATTCCTGTTCATACTCATGATCCGGCTTGAACCGAGTCTGCGCATGCTTGCAGAATTCGGCCGTGTCGATCGCATTCCTCGAAGGATCATAGGCACGATTGATCAAGTGGATCATGCCGGTGAAATCTTGGATGCCTTCGCCGGATCCGAGATACACGCCGAAGCGAGTGCGATCGACTTTCGCGTCCCAGAGCAGACCGCCGTCCGCAAGCGCCTGTTGAGCCGCGGCGGCGGAAAAGCGGTTGTTCGCTCCACTGTGCGCCCACCGCTCCGGCTTGTCCACGAACTTCGCCAGGTCGAAGCCCTTCAGCTCCGCGGCGAACTTCGTCGGAAACATCGAAGCATCGAAATTCGTGATGAAATCGACCCCGCTGCGGCCATGGAGTTGATTCTCATACAACTCGCGCACGCTGAGGCCCAGCGGCGTCACCGCTCCCATGCCTGTGATGACCACACGTCGCTTCATAACAATTATTCCCAGGTGCGGCAGACGAGGGCGGCGCATTGGCCCATGTCGGTAAGACTCAGCTTCACGAAGTACGGCGTACGGATCGGCGTCGTTTCGCGCAGTTCCTTGATCGGACACGCGGGATCGATCGCTCCCACGAATCGGCCCCCCGGAACCTTGCCGTGCTTCATCGAGAGGACGCCGATGATCGTCTCCGCGACCGGGCTTCCGGCTCCGAGATGGCCGAGGTTCCCTTTGTACGCAACGACGGGCGTGCTTTTGCCGAAGACTCCGTGGATGCCTTTGGCCTCCCAGACGTCCGACTTCGGATGGCCGGCTCCATGAGCGATCACATGGTTGATCGCATCCGGCGTGAGGTTGGCTTGTTGCAGTGCGGCGCGGATGGCCCGGGCCATGCCGTCGCCCGTCTGACCGCGATCGAACGCGGAGCCGAAGCCGACCATCTCGGCATGGATCGGAGCGCCACGACGTTTCGCGTGTTCCAGCTCTTCGAGTGCGACGACTCCGCCCCCTTCAGACAGCACAATGCCGTCGCGGCCTTCGCCGAAGGGCCGGCTCGCTTCTTCCGGCTTCTCGTTTCGCTTCGTCAGGTTGCGGAACAGCGTTTGGCGGACGAACGACAGAGGATTGATTTTGCTGTCGGTCCCCCCAGTGATCATGAAATCGGCCTGATCGCGACGAATGATGCGGCACGCCTCGCCCATCGCCATGAGAGCGGCCACATCCGATTCGGTGATCGAATTGTTCGGGCCCTGGGCATCATGCAGAATCGAGATATGGCACGCCTGCATGTTGGGGAGATACTTGAGCATCCACAGCGGCGGCACTTGCTCGAGGCCTTCGCCGCCCCAAGTCTTGACGTCGACTTCGCCGGTCGGAGACGACACTTTCGCTGCGGGACCGAGTTCCACGACTTCCATCGGAATCAGGCCGGAGCCGAACTCGATGCCGAAACGCGTGGGATCGAGCTTTCCCTTGGCGGCCTGGGCGGAATCCATCGCAAGTTGTGCCGCGGCGACCGCGAGCTGAATCGTCCGCGCCATCACGCGGATCTGCTTACGGCCATCACGGTCGGCAATGTATTTTTTCGCGTCAAATCCATCGATTTCGCCGCCGATGCGCGTGGGAAGCGTGGAGACGTCGAAGGTGCGAATGGGGCGGATGCCGCACTTGCCTTCGAGCAGACTGTTCCAGATCGCGTCGAGCGTGACCCCAAGCGGCGTGAGGGCTCCCAGGCCGGTCAGCACCACACGTCGAGTCGAAGAAGCCATAATCGTTCCTGCCGGCAAAAACCGAAAACCCTACCCAGTCCAATGTCGCAAAATCAGGCGAATCACGGCAGTTAGAAGGAGACGCGTACGCAGGAAGCGGTTGGTGGCACACGCCGAACCGCTTCTGCGTGCGCGGCTCCTAACCATCAATTGATCGAACAAGTCACATCACCGCGACGGAGCTTCGCCTTTCGATAATACGCTCCGGCAGCGGCAGGACGGGGAGCGGATCGACGAATACGAGGACGCTTCGCTCTTCCAATCGCTTGTGAATGGCGGCCCAGTCGAAACTTTCATCCGCTCGCGGCATCCGCAGTTTGGTTTCGCCTTCGCCATCGAAACGCGGCGCCGTGAACACTGCGGGAATATCCACGATCATCGATTCTTCGGTCGTCCCGGCCACGCGGGGCTCGAAAGGCTCATCGGTTGTCGCTTCCGGCATCACCACGATCGGTTCGATCGCATCCGCTGGATTGGGCGACGGATCGGTGGAAACCGAGGCGGGGACGCAACCATCGCCGCATTTCGCATCATTGCGGGCGACGCAAGTCGAAGGTTGTTGGGCGTATTTCCACACGCCGTAGGCGCCGAACACCATGGTTCCGGCCAGGGCAAACAGCATCACTAATCGCATGTCGTCGCCTCCTTGCGCATCGAGCGAGACAGGGTAATCGAGAGGGGGTTTCGAGAACTAGCCCGTTTTTCAAGTGGTTTGGCGCATGATTGAACGAAAACGGGGCGTAGGAATAGACAAGGGAACCGGATTCGGCGAACCTCCTCCTTGACGGAGTGTCCTGCTGACGACTCGGTTCCGCGCCGGAGCTTTTCGGCGGTCTCTTCACGCAGGAGGTCCTTTGGAGACTACCTTGCTCGAAACGCCCGCTCTCGCCACCCTCCCTTCCCCTGGAACGTGCTCTTCTTTGTGCCCGCGTGGCCGAAGAAAACAAAGCCAAGGACATCCTTATTTTGGATTTGCGGAAGCTCACGCCGCAATTCGATTTCTTCGTGCTCATGACCGGCGCCAGCCGTCGGCAGATCCGCAACCTCGCCGAGGAAACGGATGCCGCGCTGCACCGCGTCGGCGACGTCCGCAAGTCGATCCAGGGATACCAGGCCAGCCGCTGGATCGCCCAGGATTACGGCGACATCGTGGTCCATGTGTTCGATCCGATGCGCGCGATCGCTGGCCTGGAAGAACTCTGGCCGACGCGCCGCAGGTGGGACTGGAAGCGGAGCTGACCTTCGCGCTGAACCCCGGCCAACCCGCTTGAGGCCGCGCAGACGGCATGCGACCATGCCCCGCGCGGCTCTTTCGTTTGTGCAGTTTGGGGCCGCGAAGCGGAGCCGCGGACGTGACGGCTTGCGATCGCATGGCAACCTGTCCGCCTCCGCTTCGCGTCGCGGCTAACCAGCGGAGAAGACGCTGATGCACCTTCTGCGACTTGTACAGGACGCGGTTCGCCGGCGCTCGCCGGCATGGTTGCCGACGTCGAGCCGTACGCCGCCATGGTGAAGCCGACGCAGGACGCCAAGCATGGCGACTACCAGGCGAATGCCGCGATGAGCCTGGCCAAGGTGTTGGGCAAGAAGCCGCGCGACCTGGCGCAGGAAATCGCCGACCGCCTCGATCTGGGCGATTGGCTCGAGAAGCCGGAAGTCGCGGGCCCCGGCTTCATCAACCTCCGCCTCCGCAGCGATTGGCTCGCCAAGCAACTCCGCACCATCGCCTCCGACGACCGCCTCGGCGTCGTCAAGGCGGCAGAGCCGGGAACCTACGTCGTCGATTTCAGCGGCCCCAACGTCGCCAAGCCGATGCACGTGGGCCATTTGCGCAGCACCATCATTGGCGACAGCCTCTGCCGGCTCCTTCGATTCCTGGGCCATACCGTCGTCGGCGACAACCACCTCGGCGACTGGGGCACGCAGTTTGGGATGCTTTTATGGGGATATAAGAACATTCTCGATAAGGACGCGTTCGCCAAAGATGCAGTGCGGGAACTGGCACGCGTGTACGTTGAAGTGCGGCGAATGACGAAAGGCGCTGACGACGATGAAAATGCCGGCGGCGCCATTGCGGAAGCAAGCCGGCAGGAAACCGCCAAGCTCCACGCAGGCGATGCGGAAAACGTCTGCCTATGGAAGGAATTCATGCCGCATTGCTTGGACGAAATCCAACCGATCTACGATCGGCTCAACGTCAAGTTCGATCAACAACTCGGCGAGAGCTTTTACAACCCGATGCTCGGGGACGTGGTTCGCGATTTGGAAACGAAAGGCATCGCTCAGAAAAGCGAAGGCGCCGTCGCCATCTTCTATGGCGAAGACGCTCCTCCCTCTCTGATCCAGAAGCGAGACGGCGGCTTCACCTACACCACCACCGATCTTGCGACCATCAAGTACCGGATGGACACATGGAAGCCGATCGCGATTCTCTATGTGGTCGATACGCGTCAAGCATTGCATTTTTCCAATTTGTTCGATGCCGCCAAGCGTTGGGGGTTTGACCAGGTCGCTCTCGAACACATCAAGTTCGGCTCCGTGCTCGGTGAAGATCGCAAACCCATCAAAACCCGCGATGGCGGAGCCGTGGAACTGAGTTCGCTGCTCGACGAAGCATTTGTCGAAGCCAAGAAGGTAGTCGTTGCCGCGATCGAAGAAGCTCGCGGAAAAGGCGAGGCCATCGAGTTCGCCGACAGCGAGATCGATCTTATTGCGGAGGCGGTCGGCATTGGCGCGGTGAAGTATGCGGACCTGAGCCAGAATCGCACCTCGGACTACATTTTCAGTTGGTCGAAAATGCTGGCGATGCAAGGCAACACCGGTGCGTACATGCAGTACGCGTACGCTCGCAATCGCAGCATTTTCCGCAAGGGTGGGGTCGCGGTCGATCGCTATCGCACCGAGCCGCCCGCAGTCGCGCTCGATTCGCCCTTTGAGCGAGCTCTCGGCATGCAGATTTTGCGGCTTGAGGAAGCCCTCGCGGCGGCGGTGGCGGATTATCAGCCGAGCCAGATCACGACGTATTTGTGGGACCTGGCGAAAACCTACAGCGGCTTCTTCCAGAATTGCCCGGTGCTGAAAGCCGAAACGCCCGAGTTGAAGGAAAGCCGGCTGCTGCTGTGCGATCTGACCGCACGCGTCATCCAACTCTGCCTCGGCCTCCTCGGCATCCGCACCGTGGAACGCATGTAGCGGCGGTGCGCGACAGAGCGGCGTCAAATGTCGACGATCACTTCCGCTTCCCAACCATCCGCCGTCTGCTTCACTTGCAGACCGTGGTAAGTGATCGCTTTGATCTCATGCTCCAGCGCATGGCGCGATGCGTCGATCGGTTCGCCCCATGCGATCCCCTTCAGGCCATTCGCATCGACGTGCACTTCGAAGGCGCCGAACAGCAAGTGTTCGACGTCGAAGCGGTAGAGCAGCGTTTTGAGCCAGTCGAAGAGCAGGTATTCGATTTGGTCCGCGGGCAACGTCACCTCGATCCGCGTCGTGGGCTTGATCGTCTCCAAATCAGTGACGACTGCGGCGAACAACGCGCGGGCGGCATCGACGAAGAGTTCGTCGAGCGTGGGGGCGACGATGCGCAAGCCGAGGTCCGCGGTGTGCTCGAAATGCTCAAACATAGGCGACGGGTTGCTTTCCTTTTTGCTTGCGGCTCGCGAATGCTGCGGGCAGAGTAGTCCTCACGCGGAACGTGAGTACTACTCTCACCGGAGCTTCGCCATGGCCGCACTCGACCTCTCCCTCGATTATCTGCCCCGCCTGCCGCGACGCAACGATTTCCGCATCGGATGCGTCGGCGCCGGGTTCATCATGCGCGGCTGCCATCTGGTGGCGTATCGCCATGCGGGGTTCCATCCCGTCGCCATCGCGGCGCGGCGCATCGAGCAGGCCCGCGAAGTCGCGCAGCTTCACGGCATTCCGAAAGTGCATGCGACCGTCGAGGATCTGCTCGCCGATCGCGACATCGAGATTCTCGATATCGCCGTCCCGCCCGATGCCCAGCCGGACATCATTCGAGAGGCAGCGAAGCGGGGACATGTTCGCGGCATCCTCGCCCAAAAGCCGCTCGCGATGACTGTGGCGGATGCCAAGGATCTCGTCGAACGCTGCCGGCAGGCGGGCATCGTGTTGGCCGTGAATCAGAACATGCGCTACGACCAATCGGTGCGAGCGATGAAATGCATCCTCGAGCGCGGTTGGCTCGGGGAGCCGGTACTCGCGACGATTGAGATGCGGGCGATTCCGCACTGGATGCCGTGGAGCCAATCGCTGCCGTCGCTCGCCACCTTCGTGATGAGCATCCATCATCTCGACACGTTCCGATACTGGTTCGGCACTCCGGACCGCGTTCTGGCCAGCACGCGTCCCGATCCGCGCACGAAGTTTCCCCACACCGACGGCATCAACCTCTACATCCTCGAATACGATCGCGGCCTGCGGGCCACGAGTTGGGACGATGTATGGACCGGCCCGGCCCGCGAAGGTTCGGAATCGGATATCGGCATCCGCTGGCGCATCGAAGGAACCGAAGGCCTCGCCCGCGGCACCATCGGCTGGCCCAGCTACCCCGCCCGTACGCCCAGCACCCTCGATTTCACCACGAAACGACAGCCCGGCTACTGGCTGCAACCGCGCTGGAAGGAAGTGTGGTTCCCCGACGCATTCGTCGGCACCATGGCCCAGCTTTTGTGTGCCGTGGAGGACGGCGTGGAACCCGCGATCAGCGGGCGCGACAACATCGAGACGATCGCCCTATGCGAAGCGGTCTTCGCGGGAGCGAAGGAACACCGCGTGACGACGGTGCGGGAGTTTATCGCTAACGACGTTGGTTGATGTTGTTGTTCGCGTTGAGGAACGCGGTGCCGGGATCGGGGCGAGCGAGGTTCGGAATGATGCTGAAGTTCACGCCGAAGTTGTTGATGGTCGAGTTGTAGGTGAATCCGAGCGTCACCTGCAGATCGGTGCCGATGCGGGTCACGCCGAAGGTATAGAAGTTTTGCTTCAGACCGATGTCCCAAACGCCTGAACCGCTGACGTAGTACTTCGGGCTGAACTGGTAGCCGACCTGGGCGATGATCGCCTTGCTTTCGATCGGGTCGATCGTGCGGTAGCCCAAGATGAATTGCGTGCCGTCGGGACGGTTGTATTGGCCAGCCACATTGAACACGCGCGGGCCTTCGGGGAACGGATCGACGAGGCCGCGGGTGAGCAACGCGGTGCGGTCGCCGATATTCCAAACGTAGTCGTACTCGAAGATGCCCCAGTGCTCGCCGAAGTTCTGCGTCTGCCCTTGCGGGAAGACGGAGACGCGGAGGTCGAGCATCATCCAGTCGACCACGTGCTCGTCGCCCGGGAAACCTCGCTTGGTCTGCAAACGTTGGCGGATGCCGAACTGAGCGACGTTGATGTCGTCAAGCGTGTCGACCCGCGTATCCACCAGCCGCCGAACCGCGTAGTTTTGGGGATCGAACAATGCCTTGGTCTGCAGAAGGTTCGCGGTTCCGGCGTCGATGTAC
The DNA here is from genome assembly GCA_046350235.1 of Gemmataceae bacterium. GTDB lineage: Bacteria > Planctomycetota > Planctomycetia > Gemmatales > Gemmataceae > JAIEPT01. Next base: position 65,279 of record JAXMAT010000010.1, read on the forward strand.
TTGGGCTGCCAATAGCGCATGTCGCGAAGCGCTTGGTCCGAGGCGTCGTCGTTGAGCCGGTCCATTTGAGGAAGCTGGTCGTAGCCGAGGTTGGTGCGGGCCACATAGTAGTTCGCGCTCAGCAATATCTTGTGGTACAGCGTGTCCACGTTGAACAGCTCGCTGTAAGGAGTGGGATAAAATCGCGACAGCGGCATGCTGGCCCGCACGCCGGCGGCGCCATACAGTCGGCCTGCGTCGTCGCCGGCGTTGTTGTCCGTGTAGTAGGCCGCATCGCCTCGCAAGTAGGGAACGATGCGAACGTCGCCGGCGCTGAACGGCATCGCCAGTTCGTTCCAGGTGTCGAAGCGTCCGATCGTCCTGCCCGCACCCGCTTGCGCGGCTTGCACGTCGGTTGGGAAATAGGGAATCGGGTTCGTCTCCGTCGTGCGCGTCCGCCCCGCGCCGACCGTATTTCGCGTGGTAAACGTGAAGCGGTCGAATAGGTCTTGGCCGATGATGTGAGCATCCGCTTTAGGATACCACTCGGTCCGTTGATCCAGCTTCGGTCACGCACTTCGGCGAGCAAAGTCCATGCTCGGTTTTCGTTTTGCTGCTTAATCTGGACGAAGGTCTCCTGATTGATGTCGGAGATCCATTCGTTGAAGAAGTACTGCTCCATGAAGTTGCGGTCGCTGATCGCCGCCACTTGCGAGAGCACGCTGAAGCCGTTCGGCAGATCATCCACGCGATTGCGCCAGTTGACTCGGCCGCGCGCATTCGGATGGTGCACGTCTTCGAACGTGGTCAGCGTCACATACTGGTATCGGCCGCGGTCGCCGCCAAGGATGTCGTAGGCTTGATCGTAAATGCCGTAGAGCTTGAGCGAACCACTGTATTTGTTGGGAATGCCGAACGCATCCTCGCCTTCGTAGTCGGTCCGGTTGCCGATGGCGGGGCCGCGACGGTCCATGTAATCGAGATACACCTTCGACGATACGCCGTCCGGCGACGAGGTTCCCAGCAGTTCGAAGAGGTCCCACTTGGTGTAGACCTGGAAGCCGTAAACCTGGTTGTAGCCGAAGTCCAATCCTTCGAGCGGGCCGAAAGGGCGCTTCGAGTTGGTCCGGATCCACGGGAAGTAAAGCACCGGCACTTTGCCGATGTAGACGGCGTTCTGCTCTCCCTCGAAAAGCATCAGCTTTTCTTGTTGGGGCGCCCCTGTTTTTCGATCGATGATCGTGCGTCCGAAGATGGAGCGGCGAGGTTGATCGCTGTCGGTGAGCCTCATCTGCCTCACCTCGACCCGAAGCTGCGGATCGGACGGAAGAATGCTCGAGTAAATGACCGCGTTGTCGGCCGTCCACACCTTCGAGTTCAATTGCAGCAGTTCGTCCGCCCGCATGTGCACGGGGTAGGGCGATTTCGGATCCTGGATTTCGATATCGCCCTTGACGGCGATTGCGACGCTGCGGCCCACGTCGTAGTAGACATGGTCGGCACGCAACGTGACTTGTTCCACGCTGGACTTCGAGCGGATCTCGACATGTCCGGAGAGGAAAAACTCCATCTGCTTGGATTGTTCGCCCCCCTGGCTCGTCAGGTTGCCGAAGAGCTTTTGCGGATTTTCCTTGGTCCAGAAGACGAGCCGATCCGCTTCGATATCGAGGTTGCCCTGCGGATTCGCGGGATCTTGTACCGAGAGGATGACGCCCGTGGTGACGACGACCGCGGTTTCGCCGCTCGGCAGCGGAAAGTTTCTAGCCTGGATGTCTTGCGACGAACGAGGGCGAATGATCAGCTTGCGCAGATCGACGTTGCCCGGAGCCGCGGGGTTCCCAGCAGGAGCCGGCGGCGGGCCAGGTTGGGGAAATTGAATCGGTGGCGGAGGCGGCGGCACCTCGGCAGGACCAGGAACTCCCGGCACGGGCACGACGCCTTGCATTGGCTGAATCGGTCCATTCGTCCGTGAAGTCGATTGCAATGGCTCCGCGTCGTTGCGAAGCGAGGGGGGCAACAAGGGAGGAGGCGTATTGATCGCGGAAGGTCCGGTCGGCGGCAGCGACGGAGAGTCCACCGCGGGCGGCATGACGGCGCCTGTCTGCATGATCGGAGGCGGAGCCGTATTGGCGGAAACTAAGCCCGACGGCTTAACGTCCGCTTTCGTCGCGCTCGGCTCGGCATCCCGCACTTGTTTGGCTTTGCGATAGAGCGGCTCGCTGCTGAGATCCTTCGTTTGAGCCGAGGTTACATAAGTCTTCATGCGAAGCTCGCCGCGCGTGCTCATCTTCAGCAACGCGAACGGTCCCACATCTCGCTGGGGCCCGCGGTCGAGCGTCGAATCTCCCTCGCCGTAAAGGTCCACCATGTAGACGCCGGAATCTTGCTTCGTCTTTTCGTCCACCCACATGACGATGTTGTCGGCACGGATTGCATTCGTGCCCTGCTCGACGAGGACCTTACCTCGCAACATGAGGACTCGGCTCGGACCTTCTTGCCAGGTCGTCAAATGATCGGACACGATGTTGATCGGTTTGGCGTCCCCCGGAACCACGAGGGACGTTCGAATCGGCTGCTGGGCGAACGCGAATGAGGAGAACAGCAGGCACGCAAAGACCAGAACGGCCTTGCTCCATCGGCTCCATGCTTTCGCGTTTGGATGACGCACTGACGTTCCCCGTCCGCCCCGTTGCCGACTGCCCCGCTGCCGCGAGTCCTCACCCCGGCGTTTCCCCAGACCGCGGCGAAGCTGCTTCGTCGGAAGATGGAAGTCCATCTCCGCGAGCGGCGGCTTATAGAACCGGCTAAATGAGGTGTCAAGGCCAACGCCATCGCGTGACCTGCGAGGTGGAGAGAGTGGGAAGGATGCTGAAGATCAGAGGTTCAGTGAACTCCGTTGCGACACGGTCTCCGACCGTGCCGCAACCGGCCCCCCTCATCATTGGAGTTTCGTCATTCCGGCCGCCACCGAACCTGTCTTGGCACGTTCGCCCCATCATGGGTAGAATCCGCGCATTGGCTCAGGCCGAAAGGATTTCGCCATGGCTCGATGCAGGATCGTCGTCGCGTGCTCTTTCGCGTGGCTCATCGCAGGCGCCCGCGGGCTGACTTTCCGCGCGAGGATCAGCCCGGGGTTGCTCCAACCCGAGCGACCCACCACCCGCGAAGAGGCGGGACGAACGCCAGTCGCTCCACTTCTACACCCTCGGCCTGCTCTGCGAGTGAAAAAGACGATCGTGGCTGCTCGAAGCGATCAAGGCCTTCGAGGAATCCGCACGCCTCAATCCGAAGGCGGCTGCTCCGCTGATGGCCCAGGTGCCGATCCTGCTCGCCCTCGAACGTCCGAGCGATGCCTTGCCGCCGCCAAGAAATCGCTCGACCTGGAATCGAACAACCACGATGCCTGGTTCGCCGTCGCCCGGTTGCACAAGACACTCGGCAACTTCAAGGAAGCACGCGAATCGCTCGAAAAGGGGCTGACCGTCCGCGATATCAAGGAATCGCATCCCGAAGTCGCTCAGCAGATGTACCTCGACCTCGGCCATCTGCTCGAAATGGATTCCGATTGGAAAGGCGCGATCAAGGCGCTGACCGATGCGGTCAACATCCTCGATCGCCCCGACATGCTGCTCGATCACGGCAACTTTTCGCGCGAAGCGATCGTCGCCCGCTCGGCCGACACGCATGAACGCCTCGGCACGCTGCTCCGCAAAACCAAAAAGCTCGACGAAGCGATGTCCGCCTACCGCGAAGCGATCAAACGATCGCCCGAAAGCGCCGGTCGGCTCAACTTCCGCATCGCCCAGATCGCCGTCGAACGCAATCGGCTCGATGAGGCCCTCGTCCACCTCGATCAATATCTGCTGCAGCGCCCCGTGGGGAATGAACCTTACGACCTGAAAATCGACCTGCTGAAGCAACTCAAACGGTCGAACGAAATCGTCCCCTGGCTCGAACAAGCCGTCCAGGCCGATCCGCACAACATGACGCTGAAGCTGACGCTCGCGAAGCAATACGGCGCCGCGGGCAAGGGAGACGCCGCCGACCGGCTCTATCGCACGCTCGCGGATCAGACGCCGAGCGAGGACCTCTACCGCGACCTGTTTCGGCTTTACAAGGACCAAGGCAAAGGTTCGTTTCGCACGCTGTCCCTGCTGAACGACACACTGGCGAAGGCGAACGACAAAGCCGAACCGCCGGGCACTCGCCTCGCCGGTCAGCAAGCGAAGGCGATGATCGACGCCCTGCGCGACGACGGCGATCTATCCAAGGATTTGGTCCGCGTCGCCTTCTGGCAGGTCGAACGCGATAAGGACATCCGCTACGAAACGCTACATCTGCTCGCCGTCCTCGCCGACAAGCACAAGAAAAACGAGGAGGCTGAGAAGTTTTACCGCGAGGCACTCGTTCGGCCGAACCTCAACAACGAAGCGATCATCTACGGCGGCCTCTTGCGGACGCTGTGGAAGGAAAAGAAATACAACGAAATCCTTCGCATTTGCAAGGAAGGGCTCGGCAAGAGCCAGGCGACCAATCGCATCCTCTTCTACATCGATTCCGCCAAGGCCTACTCGCAACTTCATCGCCACAAGGAAGCGTTCGCCCAGGTGGACCTCGCGTTGAAAAATGCCGGGGACCGCGACCGATTCACGATCCGCCATCTGAAAGTGCGGCTGCATCTGCGGGCCGAGGAGTACGACAAGGCGGAGGCCGAATGCAAGGACATGTTCAAGGAGTTCACCGGCCCCGGCGACGACATGGAGGTTCGCTATCTCCTGTCGAACGTCTACTCGGCCATGAAGAAGTCCGCGCAGAGCGAGGAGCAGCTTCCAGGAAATCCTCGGCGGCCGATCCTGCGCAATGTGACCGCGAACAACGACCTCGGCTATCTCTGGGCCGACCAGGGGAAAACTCGAAGGAAGCCGAGGAAACGATCTTCGCTTCTGCCAGACCTCGACAAGAAGCAACGCACGATGGCGAGCCCGGAAGACAACCAGGACCACGCCGCGTATGTGGACAGCCTCGGCTGGGTGTTGTTCCGCCAAGGCAAACTCGAGGAAGCCCGCCGCGAGTTGGAGCGAGCCGTCAAGCTGCCCGAAGGAGACGACGCCGTTCTCTGGGACCACCTCGGCGACGTCTACTTCCGCCTTAACCAAATCGAATCCGCCCAAGGCGCCTGGGAGCGATCGATCCGCCTCTACGACGAGGAAACTCGCCGCAAGAAAGACGAGCGCTACGAGGAAGTCCGCCGCAAACTGCAGCGGACGAAGCAGCGCGTCCAAGGCCGTTAATTGAATTTCGAATTGCAGATTTCAAATTGCAAATTGCAGATAACGCATCGATTTTGTCTAATTGCAATACGTCAGCTCGAAAGGATGTCCCGGTGATTCCGGTCGGACCGAGCCTTCTGAGCTTCGTTCTGATACTTGGAACAAATGACGCTTACGCCGCCCGCTTTGCGAGGTGTCCGTTACGTATTGGTATGACCTATAAGCAAGCGTCAGAAATAGCTTACAAGCACCGACCATTTGTCCCGGTTAATGGACCAGACGGCAACCCTTTGAAGGGTTGCTTTGCTTGTTTATGGCAGTATCAAGGGGGAAGCTGTTGGGCGACGTTTGATAATACAGGCAAAATTCTGAAAATCGAAATTCCAACAACTTCCTGGCAAAACTACATCGCTTCGTTTTTCCCGTCTCCTGCTCCTATGAGCTTTCCGCGCCCTTATTAGCGGGATTCTTCGCTTCTGCACCGCTTCTGCACCGCTTCTGCACCCTTCTCGCTCCGCGGGAGTAAGCGGATGAGCGCTACGCGATCGCCTAGCGCACTGCCGCGTACATCCCGCGGATCGGAATATCTATCTGATATCAGCAGAAGATGCGGCCTAGACTCGACAAGTCATCGGGCGCGAATTCCGGCAGCGGCGACGGGGCGAGCGTGGGTTCCTCCGCGTGCGGAGACACGAAGCGGAAACCGGCGGGACCGTAGGGCGACCCAGGCGGGGCAGTGTCGCCCGCATACTTCAAGATCCGCGGCAGATGCTCCGCGGCCTGTTGCGGCGTGAGGCCCTTCGAGAGCATCATGTCGAGGTACTGAAACTCCAGCACCGCGCTCGCGCCCCAATCGACGGCAGTCGTGTATCCCGAAATCGGAAACGGCGCCTTCGCCTGGATCCGCTTCAGGAAATCGCCGTTTTCGTTTTCTTTCATCACTAGGCACGACGAGAAGTGGAGCAGCTTCAGGTTCTCCGCGTGCCGCAGCGAATCGACCACTTTCTTCGTATCGATCGTCCGACCGCGCACGTTGAGCCCTTCCGGCGTGCCATGGCTGGCGATCATCACAATCGCGGGCTCGGGGAAATAGAGCAACTCTCGGCACCACCGCTCCAGGCTGGCCTCATCGTCGAAGAAGCGATGACGGACCGCGACGCCGGGGAGGCGGGAGAATACTTGCTCCACCATTCGGCCATAGGAGTATTCGTTTTCGTTGAGCGATCGCTGCCAATGGGCTTCGAGCACGAGGACCCATGTCGTGCCGCTCGCCGCCTTGGCTCGCTTGCCGTTCCATGGGCCGAACGACATGCCGCCATCCGGCTTCCACTCGCCGGCGAATGCATCCCCCTCGTCGGTCAGCGCGAACCAACCTTCGCCGCCGACGGTGGGCTCCTGATAACGGAACACGAAGCGATCGCCTTCCATCTTCCCTTCGATGGTGGATGGACCGGCGCCTTCGTAGAAGCCGACGATGCGGTCAGCCTCCTGCGTCAAGCGCAGTCGGCCGAAGGAGGATTCCCACACGCCATCGAAGCCGCGATGTCCGACCCAGTCCATCCAATGGCCCATGGCGTCCGCCTTCCATCGGCCCGCGAATTTTCCGGGGCGGGTTTGCTCGAACCAGCCGACGCCATGTTCGGAGTCCTGATACTCGAAATCCAAGCGGTTGCCGGTGACCGTTCCTTGGATGCTGCAAGGCACGCCGCGATAGGTGTAGCTCCCGCGGACGACGTTGCCTTCCTGCGTCAAATCCATGGGTCCGTACGTAGTGAACCAACGACCTTCGAATCGGGTCATCTCGCTCTCCTTCGGTGTTCGGGTAGGGGGAAGCGAGCCATTGTAACTACCAGGTCAAGGGGCGCTTCGCGAGATAGTGGATTCGAGAATGCGACGAGTAGAAAGCAGAGTTTGACGCCGCCCGGACAGCGTTATCTCTAGCCTCTTGCGAATAGGCCGATCCTGGCAGTCTCCATCGATCGCGGCAGGGCTTTCGACAGATCGCATTCCATGCTCGTTTTTCGTTGCGATATCAGATAGAATGCGGCCATCCTTGAATCTCCCCCGCCCGGCTGAGTCGCCATGCGTCGCACTCTCATTCTTTGTATCGCCGCAGTTGCGGCGCCGTCTTTGGTCGCCGCTCAGGATGTCGATTACCTGCGCGATGTGAAGCCGATCTTCGCGAAACACTGCGTGACCTGTCATGGACCGAACAAACAGCGATCCGAGCTGAGGCTCGATACCGGCGCCCACATCAAAATCGGGGGCAACCATGGTCCGGCCCTCATCGTGGGAAATGCGGCGAAGAGTCGGCTGATCCAGGCGATCACCGCCGCGCCCGGCGTCGCCTCCATGCCGCCGAACGAGCGGCCCAAGGTGCCGGAGAAAGACGTCGCGATTCTCAAGCGATGGATCGAACAGGGTGCGAAATCGCCAGCGGACGAAGTCGCGGAAAAATCGGATGGCTCGAAGACGGATCACTGGTCGTTTCAGCCGATTCGTCGGCCCTCGATTCCCGATGCAGGAAAGAGCTGGGCGCGTAACGACATCGATCGCTTCATCGCGGCGAAGCTTGAAGCGGAGAAGCTCACGCCCTCGAAGGAAGCGGACCGCGTCACGTTGATTCGCCGTCTCAGCCTCGACCTGACCGGCCTGCCGCCGACGCCTGAAGATGTGGATGCGTTCATCCGCGATTCCTCATCCGATGCGTATGAGCGTGCGGTCGAGCGATTGCTCAAATCGCCGCACTACGCGGAACGCTGGGCGCGGCATTGGCTCGATCTGGCCCGCTATGCCGATTCCAACGGCTTCACGATCGACGGCCCTCGCACCATGTGGCCCTATCGCGATTGGGTGATCCGCGCTTTCGATCGCGATCTGCCGATGGATCAGTTCATCATCGAGCAGATGGCCGGCGACCTGATCCCTGGTGCGCAACCGGAGCAGAAGGTGGCGACCGGCTTTCATCGCAACACGCTCTTCAACCAGGAAGGCGGCATCGATCTCGAAATGTTCCGCGTCGAGTCCGTGTGGGACCGCGTCAACACCACGGGGGCAGCATTCCTCGGGCTGACGGTCAACTGCGCTCAGTGCCACGACCATAAATACGATCCGATTTCGCAACGCGATTACTACGGCCTGTTCGCGTTCCTCAACAACTGCGACGAGCCGAATCTGCCGCTGCCGACGACGCAGCAGGAAAAGGACATGAAGGCGCATCGTGAAAAGGTCGCGGTGTTCGACAAGGCACTCAAGGGGCTAAACACCTATTCGATAGCCAAGGAACGCCAATGGGAACGCGACCTCAGCGCCGCCGACAGGCTCAAGCTGCCGCCGAAGATTCGCGAATTGGTCGACAAGACGGATTACCAGCGCACCAAGGAGGAAGCCCTCGCTCTTTCCAACTGGTTGCGGCAGATCGATCAGCTTCCGCAACTTACCGCGACCCTCGGCGACTTCGCCATTCCCGCCGCACTGCCGATGGCTTCCACCTATGCCGTCCACCAACATCTGCTGCGCTATCGCACGACGCTGGAGACGAAGCTCGCCGAACTGAAGAAGAAGGAACCTCCGGTCGTGCAGGCGATGGTGGTGGCTGAGCGGAAGGCGCCGCGTGAGACGCAAATCTTTATCGCAGGCGACTACACGCGCAAAGGCAAGAAGGTGACGCCCGGCGTGCTCGAAGCGATGCACCCCCTGAAGACGGGGGCGAATCCGAATCGTCTCGACCTGGCGAGATGGCTCGTCGATCCCGCGAACCCGCTCACCTCACGCGTCATGGTCAACCGCGTCTGGCAGCAGTATTTCGGCCTCGGCATCGTCGAAACGGAGAACGATTTCGGCACCCAGGGCACGCCGCCCAGCCATCCGGAATTGCTCGATTGGCTGGCGAGCGAGTTCATGGCTCGCAAGTGGAATTTGAAGGATCTGCATCGGCTGATCGTGACCAGCGCGACCTATCGCCAAGCGAGCGTGCATCGCGCCGATATCGCGAAAGCGGACCCGCGCAATCGCCTCCTCGGTCGGCAGAATCGACTTCGCCTGGAAGCGGAAGCCGTCCGCGATGTGGCCCTCGCTTCATCCGGATTGCTGGATCGCAAAGTCGGCGGGCCGAGCGTGTTTCCGCACCAACCGGACGGCGTATTCGCCTTCACGCAATCGCAACGCGAGTGGAAGCCGAGTGCCGGCACGGATCGCTATCGCCGCGGCATGTACACGTTCTTCTGGCGTTCCGCTCCGCATCCGGGCTTAGTCGCATTCGATGCCCCCGATTCCAACACGACGTGCACGCGCCGCAATCGCTCGAATACGCCGCTGCAAGCGCTGACGCTGCTCAACGACAAAGCCTTCTTCGAGTGCGCCCAATCCTTGGCGACCCGCGTTCTCCTCGATGCGAAAGGGGACGACGCGGAACGATTGAAACATGCCTTCCGCCTCTGCGTCTCCCGCGAACCGACGACGCGCGAAGCGGAACGGCTGGAAGCGTTGCTGTCGAACCTGCAGGGCGAATTGGCGAAGGTCCCCACGGAAGCGAAGAAACTGGCGCCGACGAACGTGCCCGCAAACGTGACGCCCGCCCAAGCCGCCGCGTGGACCCTGACGGCACGCGTGATTCTGAATTTGGATGAGTTCATCACCAGGGAATGATGCATTTTGGTTAGCCGCGACGCGCAGCGGAGCGCGAACCGCGTGCCATGCGATCGCGTGAGATGCTGCCCACGCTCCGCTGCGCGTCGCGGCTAACCATGAACGAGAACGCACATGAATCCTCTGCTCCACCAAACCCGCCGTCACTTCTTCCGCGATTGCGGCGTGGGGGTCGGCGGGATGGCGCTGTCGTCGCTGCTGGCTCGCGAAAGCCATGCGGGGCCGGCGGTCGTCGATCCGATGGCGCCCAAGCCGCCGCATCATGAAGCGAAGGCGAAGAGCGTCATTTTTTTGTTCATGGCGGGGGGGCCGAGCCAACTCGAACTCTTCGACCACAAGCCGGTGCTGAATCGCTTCCATGGCCAGGAAATCCCCGATTCATTCCTCGAAGGCCGGCGATTCGCGTTCATGGATTCGTTCACGCGCAACAAGCCTCGGCTGCTCGGCGTGAAGCGAAAGTTCGCGCGAGCAGGAAAACAAGGCACGTGGATCTCGGAATGCCTGCCGCACCTTCGCGGCGTGGCCGACGAGCTCGCTATCGTCCGCAGCATCGCGACCAACGTCTTCAACCACGGCCCCGCCAAGGTGTTCGTCAACACCGGCTCCCCGCAGTTTGGCCGCCCCAGCATGGGCTCATGGGTGACCTATGGGCTCGGCAGCGAATCGCAATCGTTGCCGGGCTTCGTCGTCCTCCAATCCGGCCCGCGCGGACCGCGCGGCGGAGCGGGGCTATGGGCGAGCGGGTTTCTGCCGACGACATTCCAGGGCGTGCCTTTCCGCAATACGGGCGAGCCGATCCTCAATCTCTCGAACCCCGCGGGAATCACCGGCGATCGGCAGCGTCAGGTGTTGGATGCCGTCCGCGACCTCAACTCCGCACGTCTCGATGCCGTCGGCGATCCGGAAATCGCCACGCGGATCGCGGCCTACGAGATGGCCTATCGCATGCAGACGTCGGCCCCCGAATTGATCGACGTCAGCGGCGAGACGCGGCAAACCCTCGACATGTACGGCGCCGAACCGGGCCGGCCATCGTTCGCCAACAACTGCCTGCTCGCCCGCCGACTCGTCGAACGCGGCGTGCGGTTCATTCAGCTTTACCACACCGATTGGGACCACCACGGCGATGCAGGGAATAACCTCGACGGCGGACTCGATGGCCGATGCCGTGAAATCGATCGGCCTTGTGCGGCCCTGATCCGCGATTTGAAACAACGCGGTCTGCTCGACAACACGCTCGTCGTCTGGGGCGGCGAATTCGGCCGAACGCCGATGGGCGAGATCCGCGACACGGTGGGGCGCAATCACCACATCGAGTCGTACACGATGTGGTTCGCTGGCGGCGGCGTGAAGCCTGGCTTCGACCTCGGCGAAACCGACGAGTTCGGCTTCGCCCCCACTCGCGACCGCGTGCATGTGCATGACGTGCAAGCCACCATCCTCCACCTGCTCGGCCTCGACCACAAACGATTGACGTTCCGCTTCCAAGGCCGGGACTATCGGCTGACGGACATTCATGGCGAGCTGGTGACGAAGCTGCTGGCGTGACGAAGCCGTCGCGTAGACGTAGGGTGTGTCGAGCGGAGCGAGACGCACCGCCACCGGTTGTCGGGACACGATGCATTCCCTTTCGGGTCTTCGAAACCGGATGCTTGCTATCCATGCAACTGGCGACGGTGCGTCTCACTTCTTTCGACACACCCTACGGGATTGCTGACAGTCGCGACTCTGCCATGATCCACATCGCTCTCTTGGAACCGGAGATACCGCCCAATACCGGCAACATCGCCCGCCTCTGCGCCGCGTTGCAGCTTCCGCTCCACCTCATCGGTCCGCTAGGTTTCAGCATCGATGATCGCTCGCTGAAGCGGGCGGGGCTCGATTATTGGCATGCGATGGACATTCGGCGGCATGATTCGATCGAAGCCTTTGAGGCGTCCATTCCGTTGCAGCGCATTTTCTGCATCAGCACGCGCGGCGAAACCTCCTACACGCAGGCCGCCTACCAGGCGGGGGATGTGCTCCTCTTCGGCAAGGAGTCGGAAGGGCTGCCCGTAGCGGTGCTTGAGCGGCATCGAAGCCGTATTCTCCGCATTCCGATGCTTTCCAGCGCGGTCCGCAGCCTCAATCTTTCCACTGCGGTCGGCATCGTCACCTATGAGGCGATGAGACAACTGCAAGGTTGGTGAAACCCGTGGACTTTCTGCGGGTTTTCGCGGAGCCGCGCACGCAGTAAGCGGATTTCGCGTCATGCCACGCGATCCGCTTGCGTGGCAGTGGCTCCCGCGACAACGAATCGCCCAGCCTCCCCATCCTTAAGATCGCTTTATTCCTCCTGGTCGTTGCCGATCGCAGATTCGCTACAGTCCTTCCTATCCTCACGCCGATGATAATCGGGCTTGGCCGAATGCGTTCGGCCAAATCTCCTGCTTTCCCCAGGTTCGCATCGTCCCTCCCCCAAGGAACGACGGCATGTTTCGCAACCTCGGCTCCTTCACCGTGAGGCATCCCTGGCTCATCTGCTGCCTTTGGCTGATGGCCGGGGCGGGGATCGCGTTCGTCGCTCCCCCGTGGGAAGCGAGCACGCAGGATGACGATGTGCGCTTCGTCCCCGATCGCTACACGAGCGTGCGCGCTTACAAGCTCCTCGAAAAAGCCTTCCCCCAAGATGTGTTCGCCAGCAAGATCGTCTTCTCGGTCGAACGGCAGGACCGCCAACTGGATGCGGACGATTACCGCCTCGTCGATCAACTGATTCTGGACCTCGAAGCGCTGAAGGCGAAATCGCCGGAACTGAAGATCGCAAAGATCGAATCGTGCCGCGATGGGTTGCTCGGTTTTCGTCTCGTCAGCCCCGATCAGCAATGCACCCTGCTGATGGTGTCGCTCGAAACTCCGTATCTCGCCGCCGCGACGTCGCAAGCCGTCGATAAAGCCGAAGCAACTGTGAAGTCGCGGCTCGCGGAGTATCCGCAAGGTCCGCGCGTCTTCACGACAGGCACTTCGGGCATCGGCCGCGATCTCGGCAAGGCGTCGCTGCATGGGCTGGACGGCACAACATGGGCGACGATTATTCTCGTCGTCGTCGTGTTGCTTGCCGTTTACCGCGCTCCGGTGATGGCGCTCATCCCCCTGGCGACGATCGCCCTATCGGTGTGGGTGTCGCTGAATCTGCTCGCCTGCATGACGCAGATTCCGGGCGTGCATCTCGTCAACATTTCCAAGATCTTCGCGATCGTGATTCTTTATGGAGCCGGGACGGACTACTGTCTGTTTCTGGTGAGCCGATATCGCGAGGAGATGAATCGAGGCCGCGAACCGCAAGCGGCCATCGCGCGGGCGGTGGGGGGCGTCGGCGAAGCGCTCGCCGCCAGCGCGGGAACGGTGATGGTCGGCCTCGGCATGATGGCGTTCGCCGAGTTCGCCAAGGTCCGCTATGCGGGGCCGGCCATCGCATGCAGTCTGGGCGTGGCGTTGCTCGCGTCGTTGACGCTGACGCCGGCGCTGCTTCGCATCTTCGGTCGTGCGGCGTTTTGGCCAGGCCGGGCTCCGGTGCCGACGCTGCATGAGAAGGTGCTTCGCAAACTCAAAATGCAGAACCGCGGTGTCTGGGATTGGGTCAGCCGCAAGGTGGCCGCACGGCCTGCGGTCGTTTGGGCCGTGTCCGTCCTAGTGCTGTTGCCGCTGGTGTTACTTGGCCTGAAGGTGCAGCCGAACTATCGCGCGACCGGCGAACTGTCGCCCAACGCGGAAAGCTTGCAGGGTTTGGCGGCGATCCAGCGCCATTTCGAACCGGGCGAAGTGGGCCCGATCACGGTGCTGCTGACGTCGAAGACCGATTGGGAAACGCGCGAGGGCACGCTGCAACTCAAGCACCTAAGCCGTGGGTTCGCGAAACTGCCGAACGTCGCGGAGGTTCGCAGCATGCCGCAACCGCTCGGCGTGCAGGTTCCCGCGATGCGGGGGCATGCGGAAGGCGGCTGGCTCGTTCGCTTGCTGACGCTCCTGCAACCACATGTCGAGCATCTGCGCGAAGAAGTGCATCAACGGGCGAAGGAACGCTTCCTCGCGAAAATCGAAGACGAGGAAGGGGCCGTGCAGCATGTGGCCCGCATCGATGTCGTGCTCAAGAGCGACCCATTCGACGCGGCGAGCACCGAAACGCTGACGCTCATCGAAACCTGGCTCCGCGAAGAAATGCCTCGCTACACGCTGCTCGGACCTGACGTCCGCAGCGAATGCTACGGCGTCACTGCGACTGCCCGCGACTTGGCGAACGTCACCGAAAGCGACCGCCATCGCGTCAATGGCCTGGTACTGGCCGCGATCTTCGTCATCCTCTTCGTGCTGGTCCGCCGCTTCTGGATGACGTGTTATCTGCTCGTCACCGTGCTCGCGAGCTATTTCGCGTCGCTCGGCGCCACGATGTTGTTCGGCGGTCTGCTGACCGGCCAACCGATGAACACGCTCGATTGGCGTGTGCCGTTCTTCCTCTTCACCATCTTGGTGGCGGTCGGCGAGGACTACAACATTTTGCTGATTAGCCGGGCGATCGAGGAAACGAAGAAGCACGGCAGCATCGAAGGCATGCGGCGAGCGCCGCTGGCGAAGACCGGCGGAGCAATCACCCGTGCGGCCTGGATCATGGCGGGCACCTCTGCGACGTTGATGTTCGCGGGGCTCAACACGCTGGTGCAGATCGGCTTGCCCCCGCCTTCGGCGTCCTGATCGACACCCCGCCTTTCCTCGTCCGCCCCTTCCTCGTCCCCGCATTCGCCATGCTCTTCTGGCACGAGAAGGCACAGCCGAAAGCGGTGGCGGAGATGAAATCGAAGAAGGCGGGCAAAAAAGCCCTCCGCCGCATCCTTGGCGAAGAAATGCGCCGAGCCGCCTGACGATTCTCTCCCTCCCCCGCCGGCGAAACGATTGCGTCTGCAATGAAGGGTGTGGCGGGAGAGGGTGCCCGAAGGGCGCGGTGAGGGGGACCGCGCGAGAGACATCGCACTCATTCGTGCGTTCAGTGTGCGGGTAGAAGATTTTCAGTCCGCCCCTCACCCGGCCTACGGCCACCCTCTCCCCCCGCCACTTACTACTTTGCAAACGCGATCGTTTTGCCTGCGGGGGGAGAGGGAATGCTAGACACTCTTCGCGGGGGCGATGCGGCCTTCCATGGGGCTGGAGGCTTGGGCGTAGAGCTTCTTCGGGATGCGGCCTGCGAGGTAGCCGAGGCGGCCGGATTCGCAGGCGAGGCGCATGGCGTGGGCCATGCGGAGCGGATCTTGAGCGTGGGCGATCGCGGTGTTGAGGAGCACGCCGTCGCAGCCGAGTTCCATCGCGGTCGCGACGTCGCTGGGAACGCCGACGCCGGCATCGACGATCACGGGATAGTCGGGATCGTTCGCCTTCAGATACTCCAGAATGATGCGGATGTTGTTCGGATTCAGGATGCCCTGACCGCTGCCGATCGGACTGCCGGCTGGCATCACCGAGGCGGCCCCCACTTCCTTTAGCCGACGTGCAAGGATCGGATCGTCGCTCGAGTAGACGAGGACGGTGAATCCTTCCTTCACGAGTTGCTCGGTCGCTTTCAGCGTATCGATCGGATCAGGGAGCAGCGTGCGCGGGTCGCCCAGGCATTCGAGCTTCACCCAGTCCGCGCCGGGATTGCCGAGGTTGCTCAGCAGTTCGCGAGCGAGCCGGGCATGGCGAATCGCATCCTCGGCACTGAAGCAGCCGGCCGTGTTCGGCAGGATGGTCAGCTTCTTCAGGTCGAGATAGTCGAGGATATTCCGTCCTTCTTTGTCGATCAGCCGTTCACGGCGGACGGCGACCGTCGTCACCTCGCAATCGCTCGCCTCCATGCACTGCTTCATGAGATCGAACGTCGCGAACTTCCCCGTGCCGGTAAAGAGCCGACTGCGGAACGAGAACTTGCCGACGACGAGAGGCTTATCGGGAGGGAGCATAGGAAGGATGAACGATGAGGGAGGAAGGATGAAAAGAAGGCGAGAAGACCGAAGGGTGCTTTTTATTACATCCTTCCTCCTTCCTCCTTCATCCTTTGTTCTATCCGCCTTGCACGAAGGTGACGATTTCGATCGCATCGCCCGGTTGGATCGTGACCGTGCCGTGTTCGATGCGGGGGACAACGCGTTGGTTCACTTCGACGGCGACCTGTTTCGGAGAGACTTTCAAAAGTTCCAGCAATCCGCTCACCGTGGTTGCGGCGGGGATCTGTCGGGGTTCGCCATTAAGGTTGATGTCGATCATTTCGGGAGTGCTAGAAGGCTGAGGCGGGCGTCACTTCTCCCATGTAATGTAGGGGAGAGGGTCGCGCATGAAGTTGCAGGTGGGGGAGCGATTGGCAGGGACGGGGACGGCGACGCAGCCGGGCGGCTACGTCGTCTCCGATGTCCTGCGCGAAACGCCCTACCTGGGCTACTACGTCGCGCGCAAGATCCAGTACAACTTCGACTTCGCCGCCAAACGCGTGCGCGAGACGGATGATCGCGAATGGCTCGAGGTGCTGCTCCGCACGCTGCGCTATCCGAGTCTCGAAGATGCCGACGATGTTTCCTGGCGTCGGCGCATGGTGCGCGAGGAAGTGCGATTCATCCTCGGGCGCAGCGGCAATCGAAGCTGGCCGCAGCCGCTCGATCTGCTGGAACTGAATCGCCCGCGCGATGCGTTCGCCTTCTCGACCAGCGACCCGGAACCCGTATTGGTCCTCGCTCGCCCGCATGGCCTGCCGCTGGCGGAATGGCAGCAGCAGGTGGTGCCGCTGGCGACGATTCTGACCGTGCTCGCGGAAATCCTCATCTTCATCGAGCAATCGCACGTACAGGGATGGGTGCTGCAAGGGCTTGGTCCTACAGGCATCATCGTCGATCGCTCGGGGCGAACGCACTATTTGGCGAGCGACCTCACCTTCGATCCTCGCCGTTTCGCGGCTGCTGCGGGGCCGTCGTCGGTTATCCGCTGGACTCGGCTGTTTCCCGCAGATCGCTTCCCGCGCGGATTCGCGGCTCCTGAGTTGTTTCAGCCGACGCGTTTGCCGGATGGCCGTGCGGATTTGTACTCATGGGGCTGGCTCGTTTACGGCTTGCGGACGGGCCAACAGGCATGGCACATCGCGCTGGAGCAGGGCAGGCCGTGGGCGCAGTATCTGCCGACGCATGAAGCGAAGCTAGCTGCGACGCTGCAGCAAATCCCGCCGGCGTTTCTCCGGGATTGGGCGGACCAACTGGGTGTCGAATCGCGGGAACTAATCGACGAGTGGCCGACGCAATTCCTTGCGGTGCTCGCGAAAATCTTGCAGGCGGATCCAGGACAGCGGCCGGAATCCGTCGCACAGTTTCGCGAATGGCTGCGGAAGCCGCCGCCGCCACCGTTGCGTGCGATGTTGGCTGCGTATCAAGGGGACGGATCCGCACAGATCTTGCTCGATGCGGGGAACGCGCCGGGGGAAGACGTCGCCACCATTCGGCGATGGGTGGGTGAGCCGCCGGCTGACCTTAGTCTTGGCGAAAAAATCTTCGAAGGCCCTTTGACGCCACTGATCGTGGACGCGCAGGTGCCGATCGTTGATCGTCCGATTTACTACGCCGGCTTTCTGCGCGACCGAGCGGGCGCATCGGCCGGCATTGTCACTCGTCTGACACGCGCGACGATCGAGAACGTCCGACGACATATCGACAGCCTCGCGGAGCAAGCGCCCGACGATGCGATGCCCCCCGTGCTTCGGCTGTATGCTCGCGTGCTCGGACCACTTCCCGTCGCCGAGGCGATGTCGGAATCGCCGCTTCCGATCGCGCGCCGCTGGGCGCTTGGTTATCTGCACGATCTGCTCGATCAACCGACGCATGCCACGCTCGCGGCGGTGCGTTTGGATGCGATGCTGGACGATGCCGTCGAAAGCATTCGCCATCAGGCGGCGGCGATGCTTTGGCCCTTGGAGCTGTCGACAACCGATGATCGCTTGCTCGCGCTTCTGCGACGCATCGGGCAGGGGGGAGCGGATGATGCGTTGCGTGGCCTCGCCGCGATGCGTCCGCAGATCGACGAGAAGCAGTATCGCCGCATACAGACAGTGCTCGAAGGCGAGAAGCCGACGCAATGCCCCGTGTGCAAGGTGCAACTCTCGGCCCGCGACCGCGACCTGCATCTGATGGCCGCCCACGGCTACGCCGAGGTCGATGGTTCGATCCTGCCGAGACCGGTCGCGGTGGGCAGGCTGTGGGAGAAGACGTTCGCGGACGGCGATTTGTCCGCCCATCGCCGGCTTTCCGAATTGCTCGACGGCACCAGCTACGCGACCTCGCTGGAACGCGAACTCGTTCGTCGGCAGACGCTCGCCCCTCCCGAGCCCGGCGAACCGCGCAGCAGCGGGCAGGGGATGACGTGGCGTTGGATCGACGACGCGATCCGTGATGGGATGAAGCGGACATCGGGAGACGTTGCTCGGTTGCTCGTCGCTTCGGACGATCGCCTTCGGCATTTCGGCCAAGCGATCGGCGCCGCCTATCTCGCGGAGGAAATCGGCAGCAGCCGTGGATGGCGAAGGCATTCGTACGATGCCGGAAGCCGCCGCCCCGGGTCCCGAGTTGCTGGAGGATCGCCTCGCCATCGCTAAGCGACTCGGCGCGATGGGGCTCGCATCCACTGCGGTCGATGCGTGCGTTCGTGCGTTGGAGCGTCAGCGGCCGATTCCGTGCCCTGAGTGCGCGGCCCGGATCCCCGCAGCGGATTTCGAGACGCATTTGCGGCAGGCGCATCAGATCTTCCAGTTTCAGTGCGTACGTCGCAGTTACGCCGCAACACGCGAAGCGATGCTCGATGCCTTATTTGCGGCTTCGTTCGATCCTGGCATGTGGCGGCAGGTGGAATCGCTCGCCGTCGATCGGCATGGCGATCAGGCGGATCGACGTTTCGCGACCTGGCTCTGCCTTCGCCTCAAGCGTCTTCCCCGCCCCGACCGCCCCGACTTCATGCTGCCGATCGCCGATGTCGCTTCGCGCTCATCGCGCGTCGAACCGCTGCTTCACGGACTGCTTTCGCAAGAAGGAGGCGCGCTGGAACACATCGGCCGACAACTCGCGGCACAGATCGCGGCCCGAGCATTGTCGCTGACGAAGGTAGCATTCCCGCTCCTGCTGCCGTTGATCGGCGACAAGACGATCCCGCGTAGCTTACGTGAGGATCTGTTGGCATCGTTGCTTCGGAAGGCGAGCAGCGAAAAGAAACAGGCGGAGCTGTTGCGGAAATTCGTCGAAGGCTCCGGAAAGCTGCGTGCGATCGAACGGCTCAATCGCCTTGAATTGCGCGTGGGCCGAATGCCGGCGATCGACGAAGTCCGCGGCGCCTTGCAGCAGCGCGTTCGCATGAACTGCCCCCGCTGCGGTATCGAGCTTCAGCAGCGCGACATGGTGAACCACCTCTGGGACCGCCATCGCCTGGTGCTCGATCAGGAACGCGTCCGCGAGCCATGGCGCGTGCTCGCGGACTGGGTCGTGGATTATCGCATCGAGAAGGATCCCGCCGTGCTGCAGCGTTGCAAGGAACTCGCGAAGCGAAGCGATCCTCGCGACGGCATCGCCCGGCTCCACCGCTTGCTGCTGAGCCAGGGCGTCGAGGATGCCGAAGGAAGACAGCAACTTCTTGCGAGCATCCAAGGAAAAGAGCGGAGCCTGTGCCCGCGTTGCTTCGCCGACAATGCGCTCCCCGCGATCCCCGATCTGCCGCCGCTAGTCAGCGATGGCGAAACCCTGACGGGGCATGGCTATCGCTTGCGCTGGGAAGACCGCGGTCTCGTTCCCCAGATCCGCGTCACCAAACCGAACGGCCACGTCGAACTCGTTCGCCCGCGTGGCTACTGGCTCACCTCGCAGGCGAAAGCCGCGGCCTCGCTCGTACCGATGACGATTCTGGCATTCCTCGCCCTTCGGTTCACCTTGCCGAGCGAAACGTCGGAGTTGCTCGTTGCGATCCTGTCGCTCGGCATCTCGCTCGTCGGCGCCGGCATCGGCTATTGGCTCGCGGGGGGAACCATTTCCGAACGTCGATGGATCGACCTTGCCTGGGATGTGCTCGTTCCCACCGTGCTCGATGCGAACGACGACAAACTCGACTGGGGCGTCCTCGCTGGTTTGGCGCGAGCGAGTTTCGGCAAAGGCGATCCGCAGGCTCGATCGCACGCTTTGTCCCGTTGCATCCGGCGAGGAGCCGACGTGCAGGAGGAGGATGCGGTCGCCATCGCTGCCCTCGGAGTATTGCTGATCCTGGAAACGAACGATGCCGAACGCATGGGCGACGATCCCGTCCCGCTCGTCGTCGAACATCTCGGCGAGATGCTGCAAGCACGCTTTCCCCTCGGCGCCTGTCGACTGCTGCTCAGCGCGCTCCATGTGACATGGTCCACCGAGTCTCGCTGGCGAGTGGCAGTGCTCCTACGGAACAAGCCGAAAGCGATGCGATTCCGCAGGACCTCGCGGATCTGCAGCAAGCGTCCCCCGAAGCGCATGCGTTCTTCGGCGACCATCTCTTCGTCCGATCGCTCGCATGGACCGTCTTGCGTCGTACGCTGCTCGATGGCGATCGTCCCGATTCCGCCCCAACGATCTTCGATTTAAGCGCATCGATCCGGCAACGCCGAAGTTCAGCGAAAGGGCGGACGTGCTCCTCGCCGAAAATGCCGCAGGGAAAACTGCTCGCGCACGATACGGAGTGCGATTCGCGGATCTAGTGTGGACCGAAATCCCACGCTCGGTCGAAATCAACCTCCGCCCCGACGGCAGGCGGACGGAGTATGAAGTGGTCGTCGATGGCCAGGCGATTTGGTTTCGTCACGATCCGACGCGAACGCTTACGATGTATGCCGCGAATGGCTCGAGTTCTGGGCCAGCACGTTTCGCCCGGCGCCTGATGGCCGCCGCTCAGCAGGTTCGCCAGGTTCCCCCGCTTGGCGAAGACGCGCAGCATGCCGGTGCCATGAGTGCCAAGTGTGCATTTTTGCCCATTCCAGGGGAATTGACTGCTCATACATGTCAGCGACACGGAGCATGTGCTTCCGATAGCGTTCAAATCAGAAAATCCGGCCTAATTTCTCCAATCATTCAGATCGTTCTTAAAGACATAGCCATCCATTTTAAGTGACGTGACATTTTCGCTTTGGGAACTATCTCAGCGCCGAATGTCGTTTTTTTTCGTGTTTTCCGAAGGTTTGGCACATTTGCTCAAGCATGCTCCGGCATCGGGCTTGCAACGCAGGGCGATCTCGAAAATCGAAGGCTTGCGGATGGCCAGTCTCTCCGTCGGCCGCCGATCCGGCATGTCCGGAGACGCATTCCCACCCAGGAGGTTTTTCTGATGAAGCGAACTTGGATTTCCTGTGTATGTCCGTGGCTGGCTTCGCGACGCTGATTGCTCCGGCCGATGCCGAAGCGTGGTCGTCGCAATCGCGGCTCGGCTTGCTGCAATAGCTATGTCGCCGCTCCCGTCTCCACTGGTTGCCGCGGCACCGGCTACACCGGCCATCATCACCATCACCACGCGTATGCACCGGTATCCGGTTGCAAGCGTTCGCGGCGGCACCGCGGCGGTCTACTCCCCGGGCGCCTACACCTCCACCGGCAACTGGTCCGGCGGAGCCTGCACCAACTGCGGCCCGAACACCGTCTACTCCGGACAAACCGCGGTCATCGGCATGACCAACGGCAACAACATGATCCAGCAAGCCAACTACACCCTGACCCATGGCGGCGGCTCGATCGTCCTGACCGTGCCGGAAAACGCCGAAGTGATGTGGGGCGGCCAGCCGGTCTACGGTTCCGGCACGACGCGCCGCTTCGTCACGCTCCCGATCCAGGGGAACAACGGCGCTCAGCAATTCCAGGTTCGCTGGATGGGCCCCAATGGCCAATGGGTGACGCGTAATCAGACGATCAACGCGACGGCCAACCAGCAAGTGAGCTACGACTTCACCAACCCGAATGCCGCCGCGAGCGGTCAAGCGGGCGGTCAATTCGGTACCGAGGAAGCCCAGAAGAACCCGAACAGCCAAAACAAGCAAGGCTCGGGCACGGACCTGAACCCGGCCACGCCGCGCAAGCTGCCGGCCCCAACGCCGAACAACCAGAACAACAACCCCAATCCCGGCACGAGCATCAACCCGCAGCCGAGCACGACTCAACCGGGCACCCGTCCGAATAACGACACCCTCGCAACTAACGCTCTTGCTCGGGATGTTCGCATCTCTACGGCCTGGCCGCCTTCGAGGCGGTCGGGTCGTTTTCATGCGCCGAGGTCGTAGAACGCAGGAAACGACTTCCTCGACACGCAGCCCCGGAGAGACGCACATGAGCGCGGACAAGAAGGCCCACGACCTCGGCATCGCTTTTCCCATCAAGGAAAAAAGGCTACCTGAATCTCTGCATCCGCACGGGCAACTTGCTTTTGACTTCGGCCACGTCAGCGACATCAAGGGGGAAGCTCGGGGCCGGCCTGTCGATCGAAGAAGGCTACAAGGCCGCCCGCGAATGCGCCGTCAAGATCCTGCAATCGGTCCGCCAAGCCCACGGCACGCTCGACGGCCTCCGCGTCGTCAAGCTGCTGGGATGCGTCAACTTGACGCTCGAATTCACCGACCAGCACCTCGTCGTCAACGGCTACTTCGACCTTTATCACGAGCTCTTCGGCAAAGACGACCTCGGCTTCCATGCACGCAGCGCTTTGGGCTTCGCCAATCTGCCCACTGGGCGCGGCAGTCGAGGTCGAGGCCATCTTCCTCGGGCGGCGCCGGGCAAGTAGAGCGATGAGGATCGTAGCTAAGAACTCATACGAACATGTTGCCCGCCAAGGAATCGCGTGACAAAAAGAGCCTCGCGGCGGCAGTGGGCAGCAGGACGAATGATATTCCGTTCACTTACGGGTCAACGCCTGCCGATTAGACGCCCGATTTTTCCGATTTTTCTTGATTTGCCGAGCTTTCCGAATCATCCTCAATGACGGTCCCAGCCGCATTGAGGAGATTCGTAATGAAACGAACGCTTTCGATATTGCTCGCCGCGGCGGCACTGGCAGTTCCAACCCAGGCACATGCATTTGCCGGGTTCTTCTACTCTCCGCCGCCGCTCTGTCCGGTGATGCCGTGCGCCATGCCTCTCGGCTATTGGACATGTACGTACCAACCGACCGTCAGCTATGTCCCGCAATGCAGCGCACGGAGCCCGTCGAAATCGTCGTGCCCACGATGGCCTGAAGCAGGAGAAGGTACGGACCAAAGTCGTCAATTACGTTCCGACCCAAGTCAATGAAAAACGCGCTGCTCACTTTGGTGAAGTATGAGCCGAAAGTCGTCAACGGCTACATCACGTACGATGTGACGACCGAGCCACGGACTCTGCGGTGCCCACGGTGAAGTACGAACCGGAAATCCGCGAAGTCGATTCTTGCGCTGGGTGCCCGAATGAAGCGCAACGAAAAGGCAGTGACGTATCGTTACGTGTGCGACGGGTCCCCGTGACGACGATGAAGCCGACTCATGCTTTTCTGGCGAGCTCGGCCTACTTCGTTACCCCGCCCTACGTATTCGGCTGGTGATCGATCGCCTGAACTTCCGAGCCGTCGCGTCCGAAAGGAAGCGACGGCTCTCGTCGTTGATGCCGATTCGCGAGGCGGCAACGAGCAAGCGCGCAGAGAACCGCGTACTTTCGTTTCGGTCAAGAAACGATCGCCAGCGGTTTGCCAGGCGACCAGTTGAAAGCAATGAGATCCGCAGGATCACCGACTTCCAACCGGCGCGGCGGCATGTCGAAGAGCTCGCGCACGCGAATCGATGCCATCTCGACGGCATCGCCCAGCGATACGCCGGCAGCTTCCACGACCTTCGACACGCAGACATCCGTGAATGCCCAACTTCCGGCGAGGAACTTCGTGCCCGGCACGATGATCTTCCCTTCGGCGGTCACTTCGAGTTCCTGCCCCCAATCCCGATATCGTCCGGCCGGCATGCCGGCGAGGGGACCCGCGTCGCAAGTGAGAATCGTGCGGGCCGGCGTCTTCACGCGCACGATGCTTTTGACGACTGACGCCGGCAGATGATGGCCGTCGCAGATGATGCTGGCATAGAGCGAGTCGTCGGCTAGTTGGTCCCAAATGCAATTGGGGTGACGCGGCATGACGGCGTGGGCGCCGTTCCCCAAATGGGTGCTGAGCTTCGCGCCGGCTCGCGAAGCCGCTGCGATCGCATGAGAATCGGCCGCCGTATGACCGATCGCGACAACCACGCCGTTGTCGACCAGTTTCTCGATGAAAGGGATCGAACCTTCGATTTCGGGGGCCAACGTGACGAGCCGGATGCGACCCTCCGCGGCATCTTGGAGTCGACGAAACTCGTCCCAGTCCGGCTTGCGGACATGCTCGCGTGGATGGGCGCCGCGTGGGCCGTCTTCGGGAGACAGATAGGGACCTTCAAGGTGGTAGCCAGGAATCGCACGCGACAAATCGGCGAATTCGTTGCGTGCCTTCGCGAGCGTCGCGAAGCCGCGACTCAGGTTCTCGAACGAGCCGGTGATGAGCGTCGGCAGGAATTCGACGATGCCATGCCGGCGGCATTCGCATGCGACTTGACGAACCTTCTCGACGGAGATGTTCGGCGCCCCGAAGCCGATGCCATGACAGCCGTTGATCTGCAAATCGAAGAAACCGGGCGCGAGCCACTCCGCTTCGCGATCGGCCGGATTTGTCCCCGCGGGTTCGATTCGAAGGATGCGATCTCGATCGCAAACGACGTCGATTTTATCTTCGGTTCGATAATGCCGTCCACGCCATCGCATGTTAGGGTCCGTCAGTCTTCGCTTTGCCGTCCGTCGTCCCGACCTCTTTGGCTGCTCCGTCGGAAGGACCTTCCGGAATCGGTTCGCTGCGCCGGAAAAGGAGAGAGAGGCTGAAAACGAAAAGTCCCAGGAACGTGGTCAACGCTGCGCCGTAGCCCACGAGGATCCAATCTCGTCGCGAGAAGTCCCAAAGTTTCCAAGGAATGGGAACCTCAGGAATCAACTCCACATCCACGTCTTCCGATTCGTCGTCAGGGTCCGCCAACGTAAAGACAGCGCCGGCTGTGCCCGGTGGAGCCCCTGCGGGTTTGCCGACGGGTATGTTCTTGGCTTTGACCTTACGCTTTGCTTTGGCGGTCTTGCTGGCTTTGTCGTCCTTGGGAGCGGAAGCGAGCATCGGCGTCGATGCCGGCGGAGGCGGGGCCACAGGCATGGCATGCGCCGTCGGAGGTTTCGGCGGGATCACTCGGGCGGGTCCTGCCTGGACGACCGGATTGGACGCCGGAGGCGCGGGCTGCGGCGTCGGGGCTGCCTGCGCCACGGGATTGGACACGGGCTTTGCCGGAGCAGCGGCGGGAACGGGGTCCAATTCGAGCGACGTCAGATACTTGCGAAGCTGCGGCGTTTCTTCGAGAGGCACCGCCGGGGCGGCATCGGCCACCATGAATACTTGCAAACCTAATGCGGCTCGTTCAGGGGTGGGATACCGCTTCGCGGGGTCTTTCGCCATCATGTAGCCGATGATCTGTTCGAGACCCTCGGGCACCTGAGGATTGAACTCTCGGATCGGCTTGGGCGTCTCCGTGGCGTGCCGAATCATCTGGTTGAGAATGTTCTTGTCGGGGAACGGAGGCTGTCCCGTCAGCGCGTGGTAAAGAACGCAACCAAGGCTGTAGATGTCGGCGCGAATATCGCTGCTTCGCGGATCTCTCGCTTGTTCCGGCGACAAATAATCAGGCGTACCCAGCAGGACGCCCTCGGCGGTCAACTCGGTTTTGTCCTCTTCGTCGAACATCGAGCGGGCCAAGCCGATGTCGAGAATCTTCACCGTGGCCTGATCCGTCACGTCGCCTTTGGGCGCCACAGCAGGGGAGGCAAGCATGAGGTTGGCGGGCTTGAGATCGCGATGGACCATGCCCATTTCATGAATGTGCTGGAGGCCCAGCAGCGCCTGGTGGATGAGCCGAACTGCCTCGTGCGGCGGAAGCTTTCGACGTCGTGCGAGAACTTCTTCGAGCGTCTCGCCTTCGAGATGCTCCATCACAAGCCAATGCAGTCCGCGGGCCTCGCCGACCTGAAACGAGCGGACCACGTTCGGATGCTTCAGTTTGAGCGAAAGCCGTGCCTCGCGCTCGAATCGACCGAGCACTTGGACATTCTTGGCACGTGAGGGCGGCAAGACCTTGATGGCGACGACTTGCATCGACAGCGTATGCATCGCCTTGTAGACACCCGCCATCCGGCCGCGACCGATGCGATCCAAAATCTTGTAGGGTCCGAGGAAAAAATCGTCCGCCTGCCCTTTTTGCAGCAGCGTCGCCTGATATTCGGTGACGTATTGCTGGGCGACGAGCCACTTGAGGAAGTGCGGCATGGAGCCGACATTTTCCTTCGACTCGGCCTGCCACCGTTGATACATGGCGCGCATTTCCTCCGGAGCCATGAGCTTGCTCCGGATCAAAAAGCCGCACAGATTCTCGACCGTAAAGGCCATGGAGGGGGTGGTTCCAAGCGAGGAAAACGGGGACGATCAGCTGAATATAAGGGGCGTGCGCCATGAAGTGCAGAGAAAAACCGGCAATCTCAGAACGCGTCGAAGATCGCATCCAAGAAACTGCGGTGACCGCCCATGCGACGTAAATTCTCCAGCGTCAGGCCGCGTTCGGCGAGCTGTTCGACGAACTCGGCATGACGTTCCCGCGGAAGTTCGTTCATCAGCGCTTCCATTTGCTCTCCTAATGCCCGAAGCGTCCACGGCTGATCTTTTCGTTCACGCAACAACGGCTCGAATTCCGCCAAGACGAGAAACGGGTTCCTGGGGAATCGCTTCTGAGCTTTGCGGACAAAGGGCAGGAAGCTGGGAAGTGCAGGCACGTCGCTGAGCGCCAGCACGAATCGCTCCAACAGCCGCTCCGGCCAACCTTCGAACGACGCTGCCTTGCAGACGGTCCACGCTGCCTGCATGGGTATTTTGCCAGGGGACTGCGAAGCCGCGATTTTCATCATCTCGGCGAGCAGGGTGTATTCTTCGGGCGTGCCGCCGGACTTTGCCAAGGAGCGAATCACCATGCTGCGATTCTTGATTTCTGCCGCGGGCGTTCCGTAGCGCTCGGCCTCGAGCGTCATGAGAAACGGCGTCGCCAGTCGTGCGTGCGGTAGAGCAACAAGTTGATCCGTGGCGCTAGCTGCAACGGAGGGATCGCCCTTGGTCGCTTCCAAGAAATGGCGGCGGGCCAAGACGAGCGGAGCGAGGTCCGGCGTCAATTCCTCCGCCTTGGCGAGGTCGGCCCGTTGCGTCGCCAGTTTGGTGCGGCTGCCGCCGATCACGCGTTGCAGCGACAAAACGCCGAGCCGATGCCGCAACTTGCGGTTCAGCGGATCATACGCGAGGGCACGTTCGTAAGCGGCGAACGCCTTGGAAGGAGCATTCGAATTGCGGTATAAGTCGCCGAGGCGTTCCAGCGTTTTGGGATCGTCGGGAAAACGTTCAATCAGCGCTTCCCCCGCGATGATCGCTTCTTTTTTCAGCGCAGGTTCCGCGGCCAGAGCTTCGAATCGCAACAAGTACGGACGGCGGCGATGCGGAGCCAACTTGATCGAGCGAGCAAAGCACTCCTCGAAGGACGGCATCTGGTCGAAATCGTCTTGCTGGTCATCGTCCACGTCCAAGATGTCGAGATTCAAAATCAAGGTGCCGATGTGTTCCCATACTTTGGCGTCCGCCAGCGTTTGGTGCATGCCGAACGCATGGTGGATCGAAGAAGCTTGGAGAAACCGCATCCAGGTCAGGACGGCGCCGAGAAGCTGGCCGTGACGTTCGCAGCCGATGGCAAGCAGGCGGACGTACGCCGGGTCATCCAATTCAGCGTCGAATCGGCGAGCCAAGGTGCGTAAGTCCTCCGGTTGGCCTCGCTGCAAAATGCTCCCTGCGAGGGTTCGCCGCAGCGGTTCGAGCAGTTCGGGCCGAGTCCTACGCCAATGCTTGATGATCGAATCGGCGACTCGAAGCACTTCGCTCAATTTCCTGGCGCCATGCAGCGACGCTTGGAGATCCCGCACCCACTCCAAGTCGCGCGATCCGGATGCGCGATCCGCCGCCTTCTGCAACGCGGTCTGCGCGGCGGCGGATTGAGTTCGCCGAAACTCGGGATCGATGTCGAAGCGTAACGGAGCCGCCATGCGCCAAGGCAGCCGGTGAGGAAGCAAGCGAATCCACGCCTCCAACGCCCGCTGATCGTCTCCCGCATACCAGGCGAGAAGGCCGCGAAGGAAGACTTTCCATTCGAGGAATGGCGATTGCAGCCCGACAGTCTGGATAGCGCTGCGTGCGTCGTCGTCGCGTCCTTGGTGCGCGTGCTCGATGCCTTGGAGCACCGCGTCGAATCCCGCATGGTATTCCGCGGGAAGAAGCGTCTTTCCCAAGGCGCCTTGCTCCAACGCCGTATCGACCATGACGCCGACGATGCGGGCTCGAGCGGGAGCGTCGGGAGGAAGCAGTGCGAGATGCTGGATGACTTCGGCGGCGAAACCGCAGCGAGCAAGACCTTCCGCAACGATCTCGCGTGTCCCCGGAATGTCGCCCAGAGTGAGTAGGTGGCGCCACAGAACGGCCGCTTCTTTCAGTTGGTTGTCCCTCTGCAAATGCTCCGCCCGCAGACGAACAGCCTGACGCAACAACTCGCTGTGATCGGCGCGGGGTTCGGCGTCCGCGATGTCCCGGGCCAAGCGCACGGCGGACTGACTGCGGCCGGTCTCGACGGCTTGCTTGAACTTGGCTTTGAGCGAAGCTACATCCTTGTTGGCGGGCCGTTTCATGAGGCAATCGCTCCGAGGTGGATTCTGTTCTACGCTCCGCGCATCGGAATATCGATGAAAAAGCGTGCGCCAAGCGTCTGTAGGCGGCTCGCCCTTTGATTGCGGGGGGTTGGCGCCGGTGGTAAGATGGAAACGCTTGGGCGCTCGACTAGGAATTCTACATGCGCGATCCAATCTCATGGTCCTTGCCGCTCGGGCAACTCTTCGGCATCGCCATTCGCATGCATGTGATGCTGCCGGTCCTCATGGTCGGCATGGTCCTGCGATTCGCAGTCGGCAAAGACTATGAGGGCATGCCTGGAATCTGGATCGACGTTTCTCTGCTCATGGGCTTGCTCTTCGTTTCCGTGTTGCTGCATGAACTAGGACACTGCTTCGCGGCCCGCTCCGTCGAAGGCGATGCGAGGGAAGTCCTTCTTTGGCCCCTAGGCGGCTTGGCGTACGTCGACGTGCCCAACACGCCGCGAGCCCACTTGATCACCGCACTCGGCGGTCCGCTCGTCAATATCGCCCTTTGCGGCGTTTCCACCCTTCTGCTCGCGTTCGCGACCGAAGGTTATCGTCCGCCTACTTGGTTCGAGTTCCCGACGCGCTGGTCGCTTTTGACGCCATGGGGACAGGCTTCCGGCGGCATGACTTGGTGGGTACTGGGAATTGCTCAATTCTTCTGGATCAATTGGACGCTGGCCCTCTTGAATCTGTTCGTCGTCGCGTGGCCGCTCGATGGCGCTCGCGTTCTGCAGGCTATCTTGTGGCCTCGGATGGGATATCGAGCCTCGATGACGATGTCGATTCGCATCGGTTTTCTTTTCGTGTTTCTCATCTTGCTCTATTCGGTGATGAAGAACGAAAGCGTCGCCTTGGCGCTCGCCATCTTCATCTACCTCAGCTGCAAGCAGGAGTATGTCGTTCTCGAGACTGGAGGCGAAGAATCGATTTTCGGCTACGACTTCTCGCAGGGTTACACCAGCCTCGAAAAGGACGCCGCCCCGGCGATCGAAACGAAGAAGAAGAAACAGGGCTTCATCCAACGTTGGCTGCAGAAACGCCGCCTCGCCAAACTGCAACGCGAAAAAGAGCAGCAAGAAGCAGAAGAACGCCGCATGGACGAACTGCTGGAAAAGATCGCCCAGCAAGGCAAAGGCTCGCTGACCGATGAGGAAACCCGCTTCCTCAGCCGCGTCGCCGACCGCTACAAGAACCGCTCGTAATCCTCGACGCGCTGTTGCACATTCCGACGCATACAAGGTCCGGGGTGGCACACCCTGAGCAACGCGAAGGGTGTGCCACCCGGTCGTTTGCAATCGCCATGTACGGGAACGCGACGGTTTCTCTTGCATCCTTTGAGCGGTATGCCACGATCGAGCTTATCGCTTCCGATCCAACCCCAAGGAGATTCCCCATGCAACGCGGCATCCTTCGCGCGCGGTTTTCTGGCCAAGTCGCTCGCCGGCATGACCGCTGCCGGTCTGCCGATGTGGTTCGCCAAGGAAAACCTCAACCACGCCCAGGAAACCACCGGCAAAGCCCCCGCGAGCAACAACGAAACGCTCCGAATGGGAGCCATCGGCACCGGCACCAACCGCATGCGGCGCACCGCCAATCAACCGCTCCGCGGCGAACGCGGCGTCCACATCATGCAGGCCGCCATGGGCCAGCCCGGCACCCGCATGATCGCCGTATGCGACGTCGATCGGCACAATGCCGACTTCGCCAAGGATCTCGTGGACATGGCCAACGGCAACCGCGATTGCCGGGTCTACGGCGACTTTCGTGAGCTTCTGCAAAACCGCGACATTGATGCCGTCACCATCGGCGTTCCGGACCATTGGCATGCCCTGATCGCCATCGCGGCCATGAAGGCGGGCAAAGACGTGTATTGCGAAAAGCCGCTCACGCTGACCCTCGAGGAAGGCAAAGCCCTCGTCAAGGTGGCGCGCGATACTGGCAAGATTGTGCAGACCGGAAGCCAACAGCGTTCCGAGTTCAATGGTCGATTCCGCCTCGCCTGCGAACTGGTCCGCAATGGCCGCATCGGCAAGCTGTCGAAAATCACGACTCTCATCGGCGACAACCCACAGGGCGGCCCCTTCCGCACCGCTCAGGTTCCGCAAGGCCTCAACTGGGATTTCTGGCTCGGCCCGACCGAACGCGTGGATTACGTCCCCGAACGCTGTTTCTACGAGTTCCGCTGGTGGTACGAATACTCCGGCGGCAAGATGACCGACTGGGGCGCTCACCACAACGACATCGCCCAGTGGGCCCTCAATATGGACAGCAGCGGCCCGATCGCGATCCGCAGCACAGCCGAGGCCCCGACCTCGAACCAGCCGAACAGCTACAACTGCCACAAAAACTTCGAGGTCGTCTACACCTACGGCGACGGCCCCAACGGCGGCGCGGGGACGGAACTGGTTTGCCGTGCGAACCCGCCGCAAGGTTGGCGCATCCGCAATGAGCGAGGCCAATCGCCCAACAATGGCATCCTCTTCGAAGGGGAGGGCGGCCGTTGGATCTTCGTCAGCCGCGGCGAGCTGTTCGCCAGCGACAAGGCGATCATCGACGAAGCCCTGCCGCAAAATGCGACCCGGCTCGAAGTGGCGACCAGCAACAACCACATGGCGAACTTCCTCGCCTGCGTGAAGTCCCGTCGCGCTCCGATCTGCAACCCGACCGTCGGCCACCGCTCCTGCAGCGTGTGCCATCTCGGCAACATCTCGATCCGCATGGGCCAAGCATTGCGCTGGGACCCGCGCGAAGAACGCTTCATCGGCGACCAGGCGGAAGCCGCCAACCGGCACCTGGGCCGACCCTATCGGGCGCCGTGGCGGTTGGAAGCGTAGAGCCAGGTTCCCGGAAAGGCAGTTGTCCAACATGCAATCGAGAGCACCCCTCTCCCCTTCGCGGGAGAGGGGCCGGGGGTGAGGGGCGACCACGATTGCACAACGTTGAGCCGTAGTGAATTTCATGTCGCTCCCTCCTTCTCGCCATCCCTGGGTCAATCGCGACGACTCGCAACTCCTCGCCGAGTGCGACGTGGACACGTATCGCGCGAGCGGGCCAGGAGGGCAGAAACGGAACAAGACGAGTTCGGCGGTGAGGTTGCGGCATGAGCCGACGGGAATGATCGTCATCGCCGAGGAGAGCCGATCGCAGCATGAGAATAAGGCCAAGGCGTTGATACGGCTTCGGCAGGCTCTCTATCTGAAGATTCGCGAACCGCTCGCGGAAGCGCCGCGCGAAATCGACGCGGTGCGAACGGCGGCCGGAAAACTCGAAGCGGGACGGAAGGATCCGCGTTTTTGGCCTGCAGTCGGCGTCATCCTCGACGCGATCGACGCCTGCAACGCCCGCATCTCCGAAGCGGCGGAGAAACTGGGCACGACGACTGGCAACCTCATCGACTTTCTCCAAACCGCCCCGAAAGCGTTCGAGGCGGCGAACGTCCTTCGGCAGAAGCACGGACAAAAGCCCCTAAGGGCCGATGGTTGAAGAAAGATCCCAAGCCCCACCGTAAGCGCAGCGCACGGTGGAGATCCGAACGCCCGTAGGTTCGATCCCCACCGTGCGCTGCGCTTACGGTGGGGCTTGGGGCAACTACAATGATTCGATGCCCTGCTCGGCGGATCGACCGCCGCGCCACCGATCGTCCCCAAGCGACGCCGCCACATGCCGCCGCCCGAATCGTTTTCCTGGGTCGAAAAGCCGCTCCTGGCGGGACTTGCTCGGCCCATGGGCCCGGACGAAGTCGAATGGCTACGGAAGCAAGGATTGCAGCTTCTCGTCTCCCTGACCGAAAGCCCGTTGCCTCGTAGTTGGATCAACGATGCCGGCATGTTCGCGTTGCATGTCCCCGTCGAGGACATGACGCCGCCGAGCCAAAAACAATTCGATCTCATCATCTCCGCCATCGAGAAAGCCCACGCGAAGAACATCGGCGTCGGCGTGCATTGCGGCGCCGGCATGGGCCGCACCGGCGCGGTCCTGGCATGTTGGCTGACGCTTCAAGACATGTCTGCTCCCGCTGCTATTGCTCGCATTCGCGAACTGCGGCCCGGGTCGATCGAAACGCCGGAGCAGGTCGAAGCCGTCTTGGAATTCGCACGGCGGCATAAGAAACCAACCACCTGAAACGTGGCTGGCCGATCACTCGCGGATCAATTTCGCTCCCCGCAACTTGGCGCTGCGCGAACGCGCATTGCGTTCGATTTCTTCGTCGCTGGCCACGAGCGGCTTCTTCGTCAGCACTTCCCAATGCTCTTTTTCGCGGAAGGCATGCTTCACGAGTCGGTCTTCGAGCGAATGGAAGCTGATGATCGCGGCTCGTCCGCCGATGTTCAGGCAATACGGAAGCGACGCGAGAAGACGCTCGAGCGCGCCGAGTTCGTCATTTACCGCGATGCGCAACGCCTGGAACGTGCGCGTTGCCGGGTCGATCGAATGATGCTTGCCGCGAGGGACGCAGCGGCGAACCAATTCCGCGAGTTGGCCCGTCGTTTCCAACGGATCGGTCTTTCGCCGGGCGACGATCTCACGGGCTACGCGCCGGCTATGACGTTCTTCGACGTACCGATAGATGATATCGGCGATGTCTCGTTCGGAGAGTCGCTGCAACATCACGCTCGCGGGCTCGCCGGTGGTGGGATCGAGCCGCATGTCGAGCGGGCCGTCGGATTGGAA
Organism: Gemmataceae bacterium; assembly: GCA_046350235.1. GTDB lineage: Bacteria > Planctomycetota > Planctomycetia > Gemmatales > Gemmataceae > JAIEPT01. Next base: position 98,721 of record JAXMAT010000010.1, read on the forward strand.
GCTGAAGCCGCGTTGCGCGTCGGCGATTTGATCGGAGCAGAAGCCAAGATCTGCGAGGATGCCGTCCACGCGTTCGATGTTCAACCGCTTCAGAGCTTGCTGCAAATTCTCGTAGTTGACGTGAACGAACTCGATCGGCAATCCCTTCGACTGCTCGGCCGCGACCGCGAGCATCGTTGGATCTTGGTCGAGTCCAATGACGCGCCCAGTGGGCCCGACTCGTTCGGCGAGAAGGCGGGTGTGTCCGCCGAGGCCGACCGTGCAATCGACGAACGTCTGCCCGGGCTGCGGATCGAGCAGGGACAAGACTTCGCCGGGCATGACCGAAACGTGCACCATGCAATCGTTATCGGTATTGCCCGGCGAGAGAGCAACTGTCTGGGCATTATTGAGCCGGCACGATTTCAACGACGTGCGGCGTGATTTCCAGCGATTTGCGGATCGCTTCGTCGAGTTCCTGCGTCTTCACGAGGCGTTCCTCGATCAGCGCCTGGCGGCGCTTTTCGATGTCGGCTTTGCCGAGATCCTTGAATTCCGGCAGCTTGGCGACGCCGCCGTTGAGGATCAGGCCGCGAAAGATCTGATCATGGTACTGGGTCGTCTTCGCGTTGACGGCCTTCTCGACCGCCTTCGCCTGGTCCGCGACCGGGCCTTTCGTCAGCGCCGCTTCCGCGAGGTTGACTCCCTTGGCGAGTTCGTCCGCGGAATACTCGGCCACCTTCGCGCTGCCGAGCTTGACCTCGTATTTGCCGGCTTTCAGACCGGTCACCTTGAGACCATAGTGGTTCATGTCCTCGAGGATCGGCGACCACTTCAGGATCTTCTTCGCGGCTTCCGGGAAGTAGGGAATCGCTTCGTCATGTCGGCGGAAGCGGATGCCGTTGTCCTTGGCGACCACATCCGACACCTTGCAACGCGTGCCTTCCGCTTTGCCGGAGGCATCGATGATTACGCTCGAAACTTCGCGCGGGAAGCTCAGACCCTTGAGAATCGACGCGGCCATCAACGACTGCCCCGCCGGACCCGGATGTACGGCATCGCCTTCGGTGACGATGATCTTGTCGTTCGTCTCGCGGGCCTTGTTCATCACGTTCAGATAGGGGGTGAATTGATCGACGAAGAGGCCGTCGTTCTTCTTCGCGATGCCGCCCACGCCTTCGAGGCCGAAGCGTTTGAGCGTTTCGTTGTAGCCCGCAAGTTGATTGCCTGGCTCACGCCGTTCAGTGGGTTGGGGCGTGATCCAGGCCACGCGGATTTTCGCCGCCTTCGCCTGATCGGCGATGCCTTGCAGGCCTTTGACGTAGGTATCGAAAATCTTCTCGTCGAACGCGCGATAGCTGCCGTCGTTCATGCCGAAATCGACGGTGAGGACAGTCGGCTTGTGAGAGAGCACATCGCGTTTGAATCGGCTATTGCCCCCCGTCGATCGATCGCCGCCGATGCCGACATTGCGGAAGACGAGGTTGTAATTCGGAAAACGCGTTTGGCTCCAGGTCTCCAGGTAGTTGCTGTAGAGCCGTTGCTCGGTGATGCTGTCCCCCATGACGACGATGACGTCGCCCTTCTTGAAGAAGAAATCCTGGGCGGAAGCCGGGGCAATCGCGAGCGTGACTCCTAAACAGGCAAACATAAAGCGTGTGGCATGCGACATGGACATTCTCCAGCGGGGATGGAACGAGGCGTGGCTTGCCATTGGAACGGAGCGACCGTCCCGATGCAAGCAATGAGGTGTGTTGAGGTGAGATTTGCGTGGAGAAACGAACACCCTTCCTCATGCACCGAAGAGGGGGCGATCGAACCAATGGATCAGCCGTTCAGGTCCAAGCGATCGGATTTTCCGAATTGAACGATTATGCGGCCGCATGCGTTTGCTTTGCATGCTATGCGTTAAGCGGCAGCGGAGAGGCTGCGCTGAGTGACGCCCAGGCGCCGCGCTTCGGTCATCGCTTCGCGCACCCGCTGGAAGGGCTCGGCAAAGTCGATCGCGCTTAATTGGGTGAGAAGTTCGCGGAAGGCATCTGCATCTTGCGGATAGTCGTTGTGCAGATGCAGATTGCGGTCGATCGAAAGGACATTCGTCGGTGGGCCGCTCGTCGGCGAATGCCAGGCGATCGGCAGATCGACGCGGAGACGAAGGTCAAGCGCGTGGAATTGATCGGTGATGATCGCCTTCACCGGTGTGGTGGACTTATCGACCAGCGTCTTGCCGATCAGTTCGCCATGCAGAAACGCAGGGAGGGCGTCCCCATAGAGGATCTGCTGGACGCGGTTGGGCTGGACCGCGGAGGAGAGGCGGAACTCGAGCGGGCGACCCCATTGGTTCACAATGAGATACCCGCCGGATGTGCCCGTCGATTCCTGCATGAACGTCAAGAAGCCGAAATTCCCAGGTGCGGCCGCCATGCGTTTCCTTTCCGTCTCAAGAACGCAAGCTTGGCGAAGGGGGACCTTCGCTCGCGGTACACCTTTCTTTCGACGTGGAAAGTTGGGCGGCTTGACTCCCGAAACCCGGCTGAAGTCGCTTTCCCATGCTCTCCGGTCGGCAATCCGCACATTGCAAGGAACCGCCCCGATCCGTCGATCTTGGCCGACCGATTTCTTCGCACGCATGGACCGTGGCAGCCTCGGCAAACCGGCAATGCTGCGGCCTCTGGCCCACCTTTAGCGATCCTGCGGGCCAAGCGTACATGCAGTACAGATTTCCTGTTCGCTGTTTTCCGGATTCTCCCCCGAAATTGCCCATCGTGAACCGATAGACGAATTGGGTCCGTACATCGTCTTGGTTCATCAAGCGAAAAGGTCTCGCCCGCATGCGCCCTCCGGTTGTCTTCTGGCACAAGTTTTGGCGTTGGATCGTTTCGCAAAAGCAAGAGGGAGCATCGACGACGCGTCGTCCGCTCTCACTTGGCGCCGAGACGCTCTACGATTCGGCTTTCTCCACCCATGCGCCGCGGAAACTCGCGCCGGGCGTGGAACGTCTGGAATGCCGGCTCGCTCCCGCCGTCGTCGCCTCCATCACGGGGAGCGTGCTGACGATCGCCGGCACCACCGGCGCGGACGACATTTCGCTTCAACTCGACTCGAACGACTCGTCTCAGATCGAGGTCTACGACGGCAATCAACAGGTGAGCAATTCGCCGTTCGCCATCTCCGCGTTCACTTCCGTCACCATCAATGGCAACGGCGGCGCCGACACCTACACCATCTCCGGCCTCACCGACAACGCCTCCATGGCAAGCAAAACGGTGACGATCAACGGCGGAGCCGGCAGCGATACCTACAAGTTCGGCGACGGCTGGGGAACCGTCGCCATCAACGACACGGCCGGCACGCTCGATTTCAATCCGCAATTCACCGGGTCGCTCACCTTCAACAAGCCGAGCAACACCGCCGGCCAACATGAACTCGTCGGCAACAACGGCGGCACGATCAGCACGCTCGATTTCTCCGCCGCGGGCACGTTCACGTCCGATGTTTCGGGAACTTCCAGCAAGACCAACCTGCAATCGGGCCTGAATGCCGTCGCCAGTTTCGCCGACCGACTGGAAACCGTCGGCAAGCTCGGCGCCGGTCTCTTTCTGTTCGATGGGCAGCCGCTGGGCCAAATCGTCGATCTCGGCGGCATGCTGCGCTCGAAGCTCGTCGATCCGATCACGGCGCTGGGCAGTAGCCCGACCATGGAACAAGTGCTCGCCGCGTGGAACAACACGGGCGGCATTCAGGCGTCGGCCACCGTCGCGAGCAACGGTAATATCGCTTACACGCTCTCGCTCGACATTCAGCAGACGAAGACGGGCGTCACGTTGGCGCTGCCGGACGAGTTCGCCGATACGCTGCAGATCGATGCCGTGAAGGGGGACGTGTCCGCGCGCTTGCAATGGTCCGTCAACCTCGCGCAGACGAACGCCGGCGCCTTCTCCGCGTCGTCCGCTGCAGCGATGCAAGTGAGCGCCGATCTCTCGAAGACTGACTTCGATGGCAGGGCCGGGTTCCTCGGGTTGCACTTCGCGAATCCGAGCGTCGTCTTTCTTGATGCCGACATTTCGATCGACGTCAGCAGCTTGTCGAGCCTGACGACCACGCAAATCAACGCCCTGTCCGCGGGCAGCTTCACCCAGACCGGCACGGCCCTCGCCAAGTACGACCTCACGGGCAGCACCACCGTCGGCGGCGTTTCGATCACATTCCCCTCGCTTCCCGCTCCGCAGATTCGCCTCACCGGAACCTCGACCGGAAGCACCTTCGATCTCTTCGATCCCAACGCATCGCGCACGTATTTCGACAACTATTCGGCCGCGGGCATTTCCGATTTCTTCCAGACCACGGCCGGGTCCGTGTTCGCGCAACTTAGCGGGCTGACGGATCTGCTCGACACCTTCAGCACGAAGGCGCTCGAAGCGGGGTTGCCGCTAAGTGCCTCAGGAAAAACGCTGGCCGACATTCTGCAACTGAAGGGGACGTATCAAAACTCGTTCATCACGCCGCTCGCGCAGCAGGCTTTGACCAACGCCGCGCTCGTCAGCAGTCTGAATCGTGGCCGCGGCGTCCGCACGGCGGCGGGAGACGACCTTCGCGTCACGCTCAGCAACGGCGTGACGTTTACCGTCGAACTGAACGCGAACGCCACGGCCACGTCGCTTGATCCTTCGACCACCATCGGCGATCTCATCAGCCGCATTCAGGCGAAAGCATCGGCGACCGGCGGCATCAATGCCAGCAACTTCGAAGTCCGCATCGACCCGCGCACCGGGGGGATCGCTCTGGTGGATCGCACGGGAGGCGGGGGCACGTTCTCCATCCAGGCCCTCAATAATTCGTTGGCGGCCGCCGATCTCGAAATGCTCACGACGGGATCGATCACCTTCGACGAAGATACGCTTCTCCGCGATCTCAATGGCGGCGTCGGCATTCGCACCAAGCCGGGCCAAAACGACATCCGCGTCACGCTGAGCGACGCGACCAAATCGTTCGACGTCAACCTCGATCATGGCGCCAACGCCACCATCGGCGACCTCATCAAGATGATCCGGGATGCGTCCCATCTTTCGACGCAAGATCTGGACATCGTTCTCGACAAGACGAACTTCCGGCTGACGATCATCGACAAGACCGGCGGCAGCTCGGTCCCTGCCAATGTCACCGCGCTCAACAGCAGCAATTCGCTCAGCGATCTCAAGATCAATGCGACCAGCGGCGGGATGACAGGGCCGAACATCGTCGCGCAGAACATCGGCTACCCGGGACCGAATTTCGCCACGATCCAGGAACTGGTCGCGAAATCGGGCGGCCAGGTGACGGGGCTCGCCTACGACAATTCGACGCACAAGCTGAGCTTCACCGCCGACATCGACCTGGGCCAAGCGACCAGCGATGCGGCCGCCCTCTTCGACATGGGCCCGCTCAAGCAATTGCAGGTGACGAACGGCGCCACCGTGACCATGACTCCGGCCGCGCGCTCGATCCTGCACCTGCCCTTCGAGCAAATCCTGACCCCGGTCGGCGCGGGCTTCAACCTCGGATCGGGAAACACCTCGACCACGCCGCTCACCGCGTTGAATCGCGGCATGGGCGTTCGCACGATCGTTGGCCAAAACGACATCCATGTTCAGCTCAGCGACAACTCGAAATCGTTCGACGTCAACCTCGACCATGACCCGTCCACCATCTTGCTCTCGACGCTCGGCATCACGAATGGTGCGGGCAACGATTTCACCATCACGCTGAAGGATGGATCGAGCTTCGGATTCGACCTGGGCGCGATCAGCGGTCTCACATTGGCCGACATCGTCACCAAGGCGAATGACGCTGCGAAGACGGCCTTCGGCGACGGCCAGGAAAAGTTCGTGGCCCAGATCGATACGGGCCGCGGCTCGCTCCTGTTCCTCGATCGCAGCACCGGCGCCGGCACAATGCAAGTGACGGCTCCCTCGGGCCTGGGCATGGGTTCCGCGCAGCGAGCCGTTCTCAACAGCAGCCTCGAGACGTTCACCGAAGCCGAGTTCTTCACGCTTGGCGATGTGATGCAGATGATCCAAGCCGCCGCGTCCGCTGCGGGCCTGTCGATCCAGCAATTCGAAATCCGCATCGCCGACGACGGCAAAGGCCTCATCGCCATCGACGGCACCGCGGGCCCTGGCGATTTCGAGATTCAGGCACTCAACGACTCGATCGCCAATCGCGATCTCGGTTTCCTCACAACCGGCAGCGAACCGGAACTTGACGACAACACCCTTCTCAGCACGCTTCGCCGCGGCGCGGGCATCCGCACCGTCGGCGGCAACGACTTCCGCGTGACGCTGCGCGACGGCTCGACGTTCGACGTCGATCTGAGCAATGCCCAGACGACGCTCGGCGATGTGATGGCAGCCATCGATGCGGCCGCCAATGCGGCGCTCGGCGCGAATCAGGGCAAGTTCCGCACCGGCTTCGATCCCGTCTCGAACAAGCCGGCCCTCTTCGACCTGACCAGCGGCGCGTCGTCCTTCGCGGTCACGGCGCTCAACAGCTCGAATGCCGCCGCCGATCTCGGCATCACCACCGCGGCCATCGCGGGCAACATGCAGGACAGCACCGCGGCGTATGTCATCCCCGTGAGCAGCACCACGCGCATCGTCCTCGGCAATGCGCTGCATGGCGACACGATCACGTCCCATTTCGGCGTCCGCAACGCGACGCTCAACTCCACGGTCAACCTGTCCACATCGAGCATCGATGCGAGCGGCCTGTGGAACATCGCCGGCGTCAACATTGCTGCTGGAACCGCATCCGGTTCGTTCACCTTCGACATGACCTTCGCGGATCCCGGCACCGATGCGGCTGACGGATTCGTTTCGCTGCAAGAGCTGCGCGGCGGCATGGCCGATGTGAACACGCTCATCACCGGCATGACTCGCACCGGCTCATTGACGCTCGATCTGCCGACGACGCTGACGCCTGGTTTCGGCGGGCTCACGTCTTCCGCGACAGCGCATGTCGTTTACGCCGACGTCACCGCGACGGACACGCCGCCGGTCATCACATTCGCCGCCACGAATGCGACCTCCGATTTCCTGACGAACGCTCAAGCCGTGACCATGGCGGATGCGCTCGGCGCCTTGCAAAATGCCGCGGCCTACTTGCAGGATCTGCAAACCGCATCGCAGGTGGGTGGTCAGGCGAACCCGCTCGCTCAGCCGATCCTCGGCATCTATCGCACGCCGGGACAGTTGTTGCAGTTCGCCGATCAGTTCGCCGCATTGATCGCATCGCTGCAGACGAATCCGCCCACGACGATTCAAGGATTGCAGACCGCGCTCGCCGCGTTGCCGAACTTCGGCTCCGTGTCCCTCGGCTTCGACAACACATCGGGGAGCGAGGCGCTCAAGATCAATCTCACCTACAGCCCGCAGCAGATCTCCTCGCAGCGTCTGCAGCTCAATCTGCCGAAAACTTCGAGCGAACTCGCCACGCTCGGTCTGACCTCCGCATCCACGATCCTCGATGCGGACCGCAGCAGCCCGGTGACCGTGACGGCGAATGCGACGCTCGCGCTGGGCCTCGGCATCAACCTCACGGGCGCACGCAGCAGCTTCCTCTATGGCAGCGAGACGACGGCCGACGTCGATATTCGGGCCATCCGCGACGATCTCAATTTCCAGGCACTCTTCGGCGCTCGCACCGTCGGCATCGTCGCGGGTTCGTATGTCTTCGACAGCGACGGCAGCGGCGCGAGCACCACGCCCGCGAATTACTCCATCGACCTCGCCTCCGGCCGACAGACCTTCGCCGGCGCCTTGACGACCGCGACCGGTTCGCTCACGGGCAAGGTAAGCGCGACGTTGCCGATTCAGTATGGCCCCGAGTTGAATCAGCCGCTGAAGAGCACCATTTCGCTCGGCGTCGATTATCCGCCGATGTCGGGCTCGGTCGCGCTGTCGGTGAGCGGGCCCAATGTCGATGCCACGCTCGCCAGTCAGCCGCTCAACGGCAACATTCAGGGATTGCGTGCGGGCTTCAAGGAATTGTTCCGCCTGCTCGACCTCGCCTTCGATGCGTCGGTGCTCAGCAAGGGTCTGCCGATCGTCGGCAAAGGCCTGATGGATGCGGCCGACTTCCTCGAGCAGATTCAGAACAAAGTCGGCGACAACTTCGATTTCACGACCGGCATCCTCACGCCGACCAAGGCGCAGCAAGCGATCTTCGACGCCTTCGGGCCCGGCGGGCTCAACTGGCTGCAAGACAAGAACAACGACGGGCTCGTCAACAAGAACGACGTCGTCATTACCTCGGACGCCAACGGCACCTCGTTCGCGTTGAACCTCTCCTCGCCGCTGCAGACGATCGACACGCCCGTCGATTTCGACATGATGCTGCCCGGGCTGGGTCTGAAGCTGCAATCTGCGGCGAGTGTGAAGCTCGGCTTCTCGATGCCGCTCAGCTTCGGCATCAGCACGACGAAGGGCGTCTACATCAACTCGTCGTCGCTGACCGGCTTCTCGATCAATCTCGATGCCCAACTCGCCGCTCCGCCGGACGCGAATGGCTACGACGGCTGGCTCGGAAATCTTCCGTACAAGATCACGCAACGGTCCGGCAACAACGCCCGCATCCAGGGCTCGTTCGCATTCGGCATCAACGATCCGAACAGCGACGGCACGCTGACCTTGAACGAAATGATGTCGGCGGTCGGCGTCTACGCGACTGCCAACGAATCGGCCGCGCAGACTGCGGCGCAGGGGCTCATCAAGGGCGGATTCACGAGCAGCTCGAATATCGATTTCCGCCTGCATCTGCTGAGCAACCTCCCGGCTGGGACCGCGCTGCCTCGCTATCAGATGGACCTCGACATCACGAATTGGGGCTTCACCTCTTCGACGAGTTCGGCCGTCACCACGCAGACGACGCCGTCGATCGCGTTCGACCATCTGCAATTCGAGTTGGTCTCGTATGTGAAAGATTTCATCGGCCCTGCGTTGATCCGCATGAGGAATGCGATGCGTCCGGTGGATGGCATCGTCGATTTCGTCAATTCCGCCGCATTTCCGTTCTTGTCGCTCGTCTTCGGTCGCGCCCCCTACACCTCGGCGGCGTCTTTCGGCGGCAAGACCTCGATCGGCGACTACGCGGGAGCATCGCTGGCGATTCGTCGTATGGTCGAAGGCGGACAACTCGTCGGCAAGCCGGGCAATCCGTTCGGCATCTTCGGCGTGGTGCCTTTCGGACTGATGCCGGACACGCCC
>JAXMAT010000011.1:0-105275 GCA_046350235.1 Gemmataceae bacterium
GATGGGCCGAATCTTCGACTCGAAGAACTCGCGCCCCACGCGATCCGGCGCCTGTCCGTTCGACGTCGGCGCGGCCAAAGCCAACAAGAAGATTGCGATCAACCGCCGAAATACGGGCATGGGCGTTTTCGTCGAGGTAGGGAGAGACGCAGCGAATGGATGGTATCACCCAATCCTTCGCCCAGCCAGCGAAGATCGGCCACCCGCTCACAGCTTCATGCGATAAAGGTCGGAGGTCATCTTCATCAGGTAGAGGATGTTGTTCTTCGCGTCGTAGCCGATCCAGGAAAGTTGGCCGAGGCCTTTCATGTCGCGCGGCGGAGCGATCGGCTGCGACCATTGGGAGCCGCCGTCCGTGGTCGAAATGATGCCTGCGGGCGTGAGGACGAACATGTGCTTCTCGTCTTTGCCGAAGATTGGGCCGAATTGGCCATTCTTGACCTCGGTATGCTTCGCCCAGGTTTTTCCCTGGTCCGCCGAAGTGATGATCGCTCCCTCGACGAGCCAATAGGGCTTGCCGGCGAACCAGGTCGGCACCGCCTTGGTCGCGAAATCGGCGGTATGCTCGAAGGTCTTCCCGCCGTCGGTCGTGCGAACCAGCGAACGCTTCGCCGGCTTCTTTGGTTCGCCCGGCGTGATGCGGACGACGACTGCTGTCTGCTCATCGAAGATGCACGCGGGGCCGTAGCCTTTGCCGACCTCACGGAAATTTTGTCCGCCATCGTTCGACGCGAGCAGCAAGTCGTTCGCCTCGTGCTTCAGCGTGAGAACGAACTTCCGCTCGGGATCGACTGCCACCCAATCGACATGGGTCGAATTTTTCGCCATGCGATTGAAGGTTTTGCCGCCGTCCTTGCTGCCGAGGATCGGATCGCCATAGACGAGCGCGACCGTCCAATGGGCCATCGGCCCCGCACCCTGCACGACCATCGCGCCGGGCCATTCCGTGCGACCTTTGACGGCCTTGCCGAGCGGAGCGAACGTCTTGGCCTGATCCGTGGACCGGTAAAGCCCCTTGTCGCTCAACCAGACGAAGACATCGCCGCTCTCGCGATCGACATGCAGGCCGGTTAAGCCGCCGTATCCTGGCTTCTCCGCTTTAAGGAGATCCGCGACCATCGGTTCCCACTCCGCCGACAGGGCGATGCCGGCGAAAAGCATCGTCGCGAGAACAGCCATGTTCCGCAGGACGCAAGTATTTAGTCTCATCGCCTTCCTCCCCCAACGGTGAAAATCATGACCAGAAGCAATCCGAGAACCATGAAGATCACGCAACCGAATTGATCCATCGCGGACTTGGCCGGCGGCGGCAGCATCGGCGCCGCCTCTTCCGCGGGCGCATCGACCTGAATGCCGCAGAGGTAACACACGGTCTTGTATTTGATGGGGCCTGAGCAATTGAAAATGTACCAGACGCCCCAGTAGTCGAAGGTCGAAGCCAGCGTCTGCTCCGTCTCGCCTCGGCACTGAGCGCAATCTGCGCGAACAACCGTCGAATCGACGACTTTCGTGCCCCAGGAATAAATGATCTTCGCATCCCTCGCATGGAATGCGATGCACGTTAATCGGGCGAATGTGCAATTTCAACTAGAATGACCAGAGTGGTCCTCACGCTCCGCGAGGTCGGCGGCGACGTGATTGTAGTGGCAGTCCCTCTCCCTTTGGAGAGAGGGGATGAGGGGCGGGAATCCCTCAGGACGCAGGTTCGCGTTCGCAGATCAAAAGCAGGGCTACCATGCGGGTATTGCCCCTCACCCCCAACCCCTCTCCCCAGCGGGGAGAGGGGAGCCAGACTAACTATCGATTGAGTCGTCGCTGACCTCACGTGGAGCGTGAGGACCACTCTGGCGTTAGATGCTGGCCAGGATTTCCTTCACCTTCGTCAAAGCCGCCGTGCGTGCGGCTAAGTCGGGATCGTCCACGTAGGGTAGAGTTCGACGGTCACCCAACCATCGTAGTTCATCGCCTTGATCGCCTTCAGCGTCGAAGCGAAATCGATGGCGCCTTCGCCGGGGACCATATGGTGATGTACCCGCGTGGCGGCGATGTCTTCCAGGTGGAAATGGCGGATGTATTTGGCGACGCGGGGGATCGTCGTCGCGGGGTCGTCCCCCACGCAGTACGAATGGCCGATGTCGAAATTCAGCGCGACCGCCGGCGAATCGATGTGCTGCATGAATTCGAGGAATTGGTCGGCCGTCTCGATTAGCAGGCCCGGTTCCGGTTCCACGAGCAGGAGCACGCCTTCCTTCTCCGCGTGATCCGCGACCGGCTTGATCATCTCGACGAACAGCTTTAGCGCATCCTTCCACGACTGTCCCGGCTCGACCGGCCCGCCCGGTTCCGTCGTGATGCACGGAGCGCCAAGCTGATTCGCCATCGTCAGGGCCTTCTTCGTGTGGTTGATGCGGATTTGGCGATAATGGCGGTCCGGCTCGATCCAGGAGGGATACCAGTATTTTTGCCGAGGATCGTCCACGGCATGCATCATGAAGGCGTTGATGTTGGAGATCGCGAGCTTGTTGTCGGCCAACGATTTCTTCAGCGACGCAAGGTGCTCGGGGAGCATGTAACCTGCCAGGCATGCGGGATGTCCGCCATGATTTCGACGCCGGCATAGCCGACGGCGCCAGCCGCCGCGTGGCTTCGGCGAAGGAGAACTTGAGGTAGGCATTGGTGCTGAACGCGAGCTTCATGGAGAGTGAGTTCCCGGAAACGTTGAGCGGGGAGGCGTGGGCGACGTTGATTGTAGCAATGACTTCGCGGAGGTCGTAGGTGTGTCGAGCGCAGCGAGACGCAATTTGGCGCTCTCGCCTGCTCCGCGAGAGGTAAGCGGCTTCATGCCACGCGATCGCGTGAGTTTCATCCGCTTACCTCGCGGAGCGAGAGGGCTACATAGGTCACGCGAAGGCAACCATTGTCGGGGTCGGCGAAGGCTTCGTACGTTGCGGGCGAGTTGAGGAACTCGCGATCTGCAATGCTTCGCCGGGGACGGCGGGGTCGGAGTCGTAGACGAAAAGGCCGAAGTCAGCGGAGATACTGTTTCCCGCAATGCGGCGGAAATCGCGGAGGCCGTTGACGAGGGTTTCGAGACAGCGCTTTCGCATCGCCTTGCGGGCATCGTCGGAGTCTTGCGACGAATCGACTTCGATGCGGAATTGTTCCCACAAGGTGGAGAGGGCGGCGTTCGCTTCAGCGGCTTTCTTGTCGGTGCGGGGCCAATCGTCGATGTAGAAACGGTCGCCGGCATGCTCAAGCGATTGCTCGCTATTGGCGCGAAAGACGAGCGAGGTCACGTCACTATCGATGCAGACGGCGAGCGCGTACAACGTCTCATCGGGGGCCTTGGTCCGGCACTTGGCGAGAAACGCGTCGGCTTGCTTGGCGACTGCTTCTCGCAAAGCGGCAAAGTCGAGCCCTTCGAGCATGATGACCCCGGAAAAACATGCAATCGCCGTAGGGTGTGTCGAGCAAAGCGAGACGCACCGTTCCAGGTCGCCTCCACCGACATCACCCCATTTGCGGGCACTCGAAAAGAGTAGAGAACATCGCAACAGCATGGAGCGGTGCGTCTCGCTTCGCTCGACGCACCCTACTTCTTGATCGCTCGCGCGTATTGGACCAGTTCGGCGTATTGCACGAAGAAGTCGTGCTCGTCGGTGCCCATGGGGCTTTTGAAGAAGCACGCGAGGTGGCGCGGGGTGCCGTATTCGCCGCGGCGTTGGCTGAACGCGGTGAAGCGGACGCTGTCGAGCAGCAGCGGAGCGGCGAGGATCGAGTCGCAGCCTTGCCAGATGAACTGAAGGATCATCTTCGTGTTGAGGAAGCCGCGGTAGTGGATGTGGTTCCAAGCGGTCTTCCAGTCGTCCATCGACGGGATGTACTCGATCGTCACCAGCGTGTTCGGCTTATATCCAACGATAGATGAAATCACCTGATCCTTGGTCTGGACCTTGCTCGCCTTATTCACGGGATCGTCGAGCACGACGCCGTCGCGATTGCCGAAGATGTTGTGGCCGACCCAGCTGAGCACCTGCAGATTGCGGTGCTTGAACATGGGGGCGAGGACGGTTTTCATCAGCGTTTCGCCGGTTTTGCCGTCCTTGCCGGTCGTGGTCGTCTTTCGCTTTTGGCAAAGCTCCATCGCGGCGGGGAACGAGGCGCCGAGCGATGGCGTGAAGTTCACATGCGGCATGCCGAGGTCGAGCGATGCCCACGCATAGAGCGTGCTCGCGGGGATTCGGTTTTCCTTGTTGTCGAGGGCGGCCTCGAACTTGGCGATCGTCGAAAAGCTGTCGTCGATCTGGAACGGCGGCTCGGTGGACGACGCATTCGCGACGATCACCTGATCGAGCTTGTGGCGGGCCTGAAAATCCTTGAGGTCCTGCTGAATCCGCTGCACCGCGGCTCGCGGCGTGTCCACGCGCTGCACATCGGACCAATCAGCCAACTTCGAGATCGTCGGCCCGCTGCCGTAGATGGTGCCAGGGCGGATGTTTTGGTCCCATTCGTCGAGCTGAGGTTTGCAAGCATCGAGCAAACGGCCATCGAAGATATTCGCCCGTTCATGCAGTTCGGTGCACGCCTGCCAATAGGTGGACTTGCGAATGTCATGGCCACCGACGACGAAGGCATCGGGCCCGTCGAGATCGAGGTGGGCGAAGTCGGGCTTTTCGGAGACGAGGCCGACGCTATCGATGAGGTTCTTGCGGAGGGCGGCAAGACCAAGGACGGCGGTGGAGCAGACGCCGCCCCACGCGCCGACCAGCCAAAGTCCGATGCGACGATTGCTCATGAAACGAAATCCAATCCGGGAAAAATCATCCGCGCGAAGGGCCCGAGCTGGATGGGGCGCAAGCGGGAGGCAGGCAGGCGGAAGGTTGATTCGACAACGCTATTGTCGCAACAGCGGAAGAAGGGTCAAGCGGTGCTGCAACGTGGTTAGCCGCGACGCGCAGCGGAGCGGCTAACCGGGTGGCCTAATCCCAGAAACGATCCGGAATCGCTTTCTCCATCGTCGCCCGGGCCGCCGGTTTCCCGGTGAGCAGCTTCGCGATGTAGCCGATGCGATCGAAGAACAGGTCGGCGGCGGGGACGATGTCGCAGGCCCGATCCGCGGCGCCGGCGAGGAATGCGGTGGGCATCTGCGAGCAGGTCAAATCCATGGCGACCATGCCGGGCTTGAGGTAGCCGGGCTTCAGCTTGCAGTCGCGAGATTCGGTCGATTCGTCGGCCGCGAAGACGACGACGTCGTGCATCGTGCTGTAGACCGCTTCAAATCCGATATGCCGACAACCGAGTTGCTTCGCCAGTTCGGCACCTTGCTTCTTGTCCTGGCTCGCGAGAATTGGGCTGCCGCCGTTTTTCAGAGCGTCTTCCGCGATCAGCCGGGCCGCGGCGTTGATGCCGACGATGACGATCTGCCGGCCTTTCATCGGCTGTTCGCCGCCGTATTTCTTCGCCATCGCCGATTGGAATGCGGCAAGCGCGGATTGGCCGGCGGCGTGAAAGCCGTGCAGCGTTTCATCCTTGTTGACGAGAAGATCGATCGAGTTCGTCGATTTGGCGACGCCGTGCAGTTCCGGGGTCAACTCCATCATGCGAGCCTGGTTCGCGTCGTCCACGACGACGGCGACCATCTTCACGATGTCGATCAGCTTACGGAACACCTTGAGGCTGCCGAGTTCGAGCGGCAAACAACGAAGCGACACGCCGGTTTCGACGAAGTGGGCATTCAGCGCCGCTGCCGTCATGATTTCACGCGGGCCTTGGCCGATGATGCCGACGAACCGCGTCGATTTGTCGATCGTGCGAAATCTCCAGACGTCGAGCAGATCGTCCACCGTCGGCTGGCCGGGATACGCCTCCATGCCGCGTTCGAGGGCGGCATAGGTCCACGGAGCGCCGATCCTTTGGCCCAGGATCGCGAGCATCGTCGCCGCTTTGCCCAGGCCCATCACGACGGTGGGGACGGTCGCCTTCGCGACGATCTGCACAAGCGGCCATGCCTCCTCCGGCGTCCGCGTCTTCGTCACCAGCTTGATCACATCGGGTTTCTTGTTGCGGCATTCGTCGTAGATCGCCTGGATGTCTTCCGGCGTCTCTTCGAGGTTCACATAGCTGATGACGCGTTTGGCGCCGGGGAAGGGGCGGATTTCGTCGGCGGCATCAAGCTCGATCTCGACGTAATCGGATTTGCTGATGATGCATTGGCGAAGGATGGCGAGGCGTTCCGATTCGGAGTCGTCCCAGAAACCGCCGTCGCTGCCGCGCCGACACGTCATGATCACCGGCTTCTGCTTCGCGGCCATGAGTTCGCCGAGGTCGGGTGCCTTGCCGAAGCGATCAAGCCGCACTTCGAGCAAATCGCCGAACCGGCCCGCATTGAGCATGTCGGCGAGAGCAAGGCGACGCGATTCTTGGTTGATCGTGATGCAAATCATGGGGTTCGAATCTCGGAAAGATGTTGAACCACAGAGTCACAGAGAGCAATGAGAAACGCAAAGAAAATCAGAAGAAGAGATCGGAATGCACTTATCAGAAAACTCCCTGTCGCTGCATGGTCTCCGACTGTGCCATGCCTCGACGGGTTCCTCGTCGGATTCGTGGACATTCCGCTTCCACCGGCGAAGCATGCGAAACCTCCAACGTCCGGGATGGGGCAAGTATGGCACGTCTCCGTCCGTGCAACGTTCTACCGCGATAAAGCGACATCTTCCCGATAGGCGAGGAGCCAAGGCATCCAAATGCTCACGTTCTGCCGCCCGCCTACGCCGACAAGCGCCGCGCTCGCAGCGTGCGATAACCCCAACCTCCAGCCAACAACAACGCCGCCCCGCCGAACGCGAGGGCTGTGTTTCGTTGACGGATCTCCGCACGCACCCGCCGCGATTCTCGCGCTCGGCAAGGCATTCTCCAGCGATGCTTCCGCCGGCATTCGCAATCGCAACACCCAGCGACGTGCGTGTCCGATCGGCGGAACTTCAATGCTCTCGCCTTCGAAGCCATCGATCACCAGCGAGTTCACCAACGCGTCACTCGGCTTCCAGGCGGCCGCGTCAGATCGACGGTCGCCGACCTTTGCTTGCAGCGCCTCGGCCGCATGATGAAATGCGTCGTCTCTCGCTTCTTCTTTCGTGCGACCGAAGCCGTGCGATTCCCACATCGGCACGCCTGGCAAAGCCGGCGCGACCGGCGGGGTGTCGGCAACGACGACTGCCGTCCGCAGCCACGCCGCTGCCGCGATCATCCAGATGATTGCCGCGAGTCGCATGGTTCGCTCACACGTGTTTCAGTCGCAGACGTTTGCTTGGCTCAGGGTCCGGTTCGCGGCGCGGGCTGGCGCATTGGATCGCCACCGCCGTCGCCGCCAAGGCCACGAAGGCGGTTCGCCGTTCCTCCGTGCCTGGCAACAGGAACAGCAGCACGTAGGCCCAGAACAACACCGCCGAGGCCGGGAAGCTGAAGCGTTCCTCGCGCGTCGGTTCGACATTCTTCCACCAACGCAGCAGCAGAAACATCAGGCCGAAGTATGCCGCCGAGGGCGACCGCGATCGGCAGCTTCGGATGATCCGCATACAGAGCACTGAAGAACGGATGCCGCGAGGCCGAATCGCTCAACGTGACGGACGGCAGCCGAGTCGCTTCCGTGATCGAATATCCCTGCAACCACACGGCTGTACGCCAAGGGCGAGCCTTGAAGGTCCCTAAGCCGAGGCGGCGTCGCCACGATTCCTCGCGAGCCTTCCGCCACCATGTTTTGGCTGCAATGAGGCCGCAGGAACCGAGGACTCAAGCAACGCCGCCGAGGCAACGGATTGCCAATCGCCCCCCTGAAACAGCATGCCCCACCCCGCCGCCACCGCGACGGCGATGATTGAAGCGAGCAGCATCTCGCGCACACGCTCGGAGCCGGGCCCCGGCAGAAGCGTCGTCGGCGCCGCCTCCCGCGTCGGCGTGTCGGAGGCGAGCCGCGGAGCGAGTTCGGCATTCCGAACCGTGGCCGCCATCCCCGGCATCGTCGCAGTTGGAGTTCGCAAGGCAGCCACATCGTCTGCCATGGCCGCAATCGTCGCGTAGCGATCCTTCGGATCCTTCGCAAGCGCCTTGCTCAAGATCGGCTGGAACGCATCCGGCGCCTCGGCAAGGTTGGATGATCGAGCACATGCTTGTAAAGAATTTCCCCGGCCGAGTCGCCGTCGAACGGCGGATGTCCCGTCAGCATCTCGTAAAGGATGATGCCGGCCGCATAAATATCGACGCGGCGGTCGTATTCGCCGCGCGAAATCTCGGGGGCCATGTAGTGGACGGTGCCGACGTTTTGCGTCTGCACGACATGCTGGCTGGTGCCGATCGCCTTGCACAGGCCGTAATCGCCGACCTTCACCGTGCCGTTTTCGAGAAAGATGTTCGCCGGTTTCAGGTCGCGATGAACGATGCCGTGGTCATGCAGATAGTGGACGGCCGACGCAAGTCCGAGGAACCATTCCTGCGGCCAGGTCTTGGCCCACACCATGCGGATGCCGTTGCACGATGGCATCGAGCGTCTCGGCCGCAGACATACTCCATGACGAGCCAGGTGTTGTTCTGTTCGTCGCGCGCAGGTCGTAAAGATGGACGAGGCGCGGATGTTTGAGATTCAGGCATCGGCTGAATGCCGCG
Organism: Gemmataceae bacterium; assembly: GCA_046350235.1. Taxonomy (GTDB): domain Bacteria; phylum Planctomycetota; class Planctomycetia; order Gemmatales; family Gemmataceae; genus JAIEPT01. Next base: position 8,662 of record JAXMAT010000011.1, read on the forward strand.
AAGTTCGACGTCGAGATTTCGGCGAATGCACTTGAGGGCAACTTCCTTTGCCCCTTCGCTGACGCCGAAATAGACTTCGCCGAACCCGCCCTGGCTCACGCCCTGCCAAGGACGAACCCAGGCAACGGGCGATCGCCGATCCGAAAGGTGAACTTCATGACCAACTCCGCGGAGCGTTCCTCCGCCACGGCCGCCGGCGGGGCGATATTTGAAGGAATGCGCACGTCGGTTAGCAACCCGTACGCAGCGAACGGCGGCTGAGCCATGCGACGAGAAGGAAGCCGAAGCCGAACGCAAGCAACGCCCCGCACGCCTGGGCGACGCGCTCGACGGCGGGGCGCGGCGTGGTCAACAACTGCCGATATGCATCAAGCGCCCACGCATGCGGCGTCGCGAGGCTGACGGTTTGCATCTGATCCGGCAACTGCGAGCGATCTCCCATCAGGGCGCCGCTGAGCCCTGCGAGGACCAGCACCAGCAGCGTGCCGTAGATCGCGACCTGCGTCTCCGTTTTCGCAATGGCGGCGGTCAGCACTGCGAGGCCCATCGCGGCCATCGACGTGCTGGCGACGACGGCGAGGACCCATATGGGATGCGGACCCCAACTCATGCCGAAAAACAAACGGCCCGCGGCCAATACGAGAATTCCCTGCACGAGCGACAGCAGCAGGCAGGGCAGCAATTTGCCAACGAGGATGTCGAGCGACGACAGCGGCGCGAGGCGGAGCCTGCGCAGCGTCCCCTGCCTTCGCTCGGCGACGAACATCCAGCCCACCGTCAGCACCATAAAGAACGCGAACATCACAAGATACGAAGGCACCAGCAACTGATACCGCATCGCCCCGCGGCGAAGCCAACCAGTACCGTCCTCCTGAAACTGGATCGCCTCCGGCCCGCGGCCTTCCAATTCCGCTTCTTTCGTCAGTGATGCCCACGTTTTCGCGGTGAGATTGTACTTCGGGAAAAGGTTTTGAAGGGCATTCTTGAGGCCTAAGCCGAGCTGCCGGCGCTGCGATTCAGGCACTAAGGGATTGTCGAGAAAAGTGCGTACCATGCCGGGAATCTGCTTTTCGTTCGCCAGCAGAGTGAGGAACTTGGGGTCGGCCACTTTCTCGAACGCTCGCCCGATCATCCACGGCATGACGATGCGGACGAGGCTTCCTTGCGCGACTTGGTCGATGATGGCGGATGCGGTCCGCTGCGTCGGGTCGCGCATTACTTCCACGTCGAGCACGTCCAATTTCACGCCGTCGCGGAAGAACGGATTGAGCCCATCGCCGAGGTAGAGCGGATACGCTGTCTGATGTTCGTCGTGGGCGGCCCGCATCATGAGTTGGATCGGATCGGGCCCCATCGGCAATGCGGTGGTATCGCGGAACAATTCGCGCCAGCCATGCGAGAGAAACGAGCAGCGCGATACGCGTTTGCTGAAATGCCGACCGATGACGAGGACGGCCGCCCGCCTGCCGCTTCGGATGAGTTCTTCCGCTTCCTCGCGAGTTCGAATGACTTCGACGCGAATGCTTGCCGTGTCGCGAAGGTCCGCCAGCAATCGCTCGGACCAGGGCTCATGCGGAAACCAACCATCATGCACTTGGCGCGTGCTGGCGAGCATGCCGATGGCGGAGATCGGATCGAGCGAACCCGTAGAGGCGAAGGCCATCCCTTCGCGGAAAATCAGCGGACGATCGAAGAACCGCGGCGGACCTTCATCCAGAACGAGCACCGACACTTTGAGCCGATCGTCCGGCTTCTGCCCGAATCCCTCGCCCAGCGACACGCCAAGGACGAGGATGAAGATGAGCGGCATCGCGAACAGGATCGTGACCGCCCGCGGATCGCGGAGCAGAATCCGCATGTCCTTCTTCGCGAGCGTCCAAATGCCCATGGGTAGGATTCTCGAAAAACAACGTCAAGCCCAGGGGCGACCGAAGGGAGCACCTGGGATTTTTGTCCTATTCCAACGCTCGGATCCCAGGAGCTCGCTAGCGCTCGCCCCTGGGCTTGCTGGGTCACTCACGCGTATAGCGGAGTTCGCCACCGAGGATCACGGCATGCGCTCGACCGGAAACGCGTCTGCCATCGAAGGGGCTGTTGCGGCTTTTCGAGCGGAACGCGTTCACGTCGATGTTCCAAGCAATGCTCGGGTTGATGACGGCGATATCCGCGTCGGCGCCGGGATGCAGCGTGCCGCGTTCGATGCCCATGATCTGCGCGGGGCGCGTCGTCAGCTTTTCGAGCAGTTGCAGCCAAGTTAGGTGTCCGGGCTCGATAAGGGCGGAGACGCACAGCGGCAGCAGCGTTTCGAGGCCGACGATGCCGAAGGGGGCCTGGTCCAGCTCGCGCATCTTCTTTTCGACGGCGAGCGGAGCGTGGCCGCTGGCGATCACGTCGATCGTGCCGTCTCGCAATCCTTCGATCAACGCGGCTACATCCTCATCGGTGCGAAGCGGGGGGCGCACTTTGTAATTGCTGTCGTATCTCGCCATGTCGCGCTCAGTCAGCAGCAGATGTTGCGGCGATACCTCGGCGGTCACCTGGATACCGCGTTTCTTCGCTCGGCGAACCAGCGTCACGCTGCCGGCGGTCGAAACTTGCTGGATGTGGAGACGCCCGCCGGTCAATCGAGCGAGTTCGATGTCGCGGTGGACGACGACTTCTTCCGCGGCCGCGGGCATGCCGCGCAGGCCAAGGCGCATGCTCTCGAAACCCTCGTGCATCACGCCGCCGCGCGTCAGTTCGGGATCTTCGCAATGCGCGAGCAGCGGCTTGTCGAACATTCGGCAATATTCGAGCGCCCGGCGCATAATCTCGGCGCTGACGATCGGCTGATCGCAATCGGAGAACCCGACCGCCCCACCCTCGACGAGGCCTCCGATCTCCGCGAGTTCGACGCCTTTGCGTCCCTTGGTGACGGCTCCGACCGGGAACACATTTGCATTCCCCGCGCGTTCGGCTTGCAGATAGACGAACTCCGCCCCCGCCTGGCTGTCGATCGCGGGATCGGCCGTGGGCATGCATGCAACGGAGGTGATGCCACCTTCCAGTGCCGCGGCCGCGCCGGTCGCGATCGTCTCATCTTCTTCCTGCCCCGGCTCGCGCAGGTGGACATGCATGTCGATGAGACCGGGGCACACGATCATGCCTGCCGCATCCAAAGTTCGCTGGGCCTTCGTTTCGGGAATCGGACCGATGCCGAGAATGCGATTGCCTCGAACCCACACGTCGCAAACGCGATCGAGGTCTTGAGAGGGATCGACCACTCGGCCATTGACAATGCGAAGCAGATTCATGGCGGCGATGGGTTCCAGGCGACGGGTTCTCGCGGGCGCTTCGCATCATCCTAGCCATTCGCGCCCGCATCGACCGCGCACTATTCGTCGGCGCCGTCGTGCATGGCCGCGTGCTCCGAGCGCAGGCGATCCAGGGCTTCCGCCGCGAGTTGTCGATGCGGTTCGTTCGGCTGCCGCGTCATGTCTTCCGTCCATTGCAGGAGAAAATCGGCCGATCGCAAGTGGAGTGGCTTGCCGGCCACCTCGTAGGCGATGCGGACGGTTTCGTCCTTGAGCGAGATCGTCGTCAGGTGTCGCGAACCTTCGGCCAACGATCGCTTGCCGGACATGACTTCGACATGGATGTCGTCCATGCTTTTGCGAATGGATTTGCCAATGCGGATATCCGCGACTTCTTCGGGCGTGCGATGCCAGTTTCGACTGGCGGACCAGAAGGCGAACGCCACGAGCGCAGCGATGCAAGCCGCGGATTTCGGTTCCATGGCTGCCCTGAGGTTAGATAGGTGAGGAGCAGCCGTGATCTTAATCGATTATGCGGGCGACGTGTCAAGTATTTTTCTGATAGATGCGCGCGATGAGGTAAATGACGCTTCGCGCGACGAAATGGGCGGGTACCTGCTGAAGTGCTTCGCACGCAGCAATCGCATTTGCCGTAAGTCGTACTACTGCGATTGCGGCGTGCGAGGCTCTTGCGCGAAGCGCTAAGTGTTCGATGCGAAGACTAGTTTCCTCGCGGAAGGCGGCATTGCAGTTGGAAAAGCAACGTGTTGAATGTCGCCCGTTCCAAGCCTGAGCCAGCGAGCATCGCGACCGGCAGATTGTTGTGGTATAGAACCAGACCATCGGTACATTGAGCGACCCACGAGTCGCCATGCCGCAACGGATCGAGAACGGAGGGCCGGCATCGACAGTGGGGCATCGGTTGGTCCCGCAACGCAACCATCGCAAACCTCCTCACGGCACTAAAGCGGGAGTGCCGCAATCTCGATTTGCGAACTTAGTGCCGTTTCCCGAAATGAGAGCAAAAACCGGAAACGCAATATGCATAAACCGAATGAAATTGGCTATTTGCGACTTCGTGAAAAAATGAGCGATGGGCGCGGCCTGGAATCGTCGCTGTGTTGGTTTCGTACGGGGTCATGCAGAAATCTACAGCCAACGAAGGCCTACGCTTCCAGAGCTTCATCCAGCACATCCTCCGCGACGTAGATCGGCACGTTCGCCGTCACTGCCAGGGCAATCGCGTCACTGGGGCGACAGTCGATTTCGACTAACTCGCCCTCCTTGCGGATGCGGAGCTTGGCGTAATAGGTGTGCTCGCGGAGTTCGTGGATGTAGATGTCCTGCAGTTCACCCCCCATGTTGTCGATGACGCTGGTCACCAGATCATGCGTCAGCGGACGCGGGGAGTGTACGCCTTTCACCCGGCGATCGATGCTGGTCGCCTCGAAGATGCCGATGACGATCGGAAATTGGCGTTCCCCCTCCGTCTCGGTGAGGATGATGTACTGCTGGTCGTGGACCTCGTTGATGATGATCCGCCGTAGTTCCATCTGCACGGGCACGGGATAAGCCTCGCTTCGTCCGAGCGGTTCCGGTCGCTCCGATGATGCCGGAGATGTCAGGCATTATAGTTCTTCGTCGGAAAATCGGTCAAGCGACGCGGTTTGCGGTTTGGCGTCCCCCGATCTATAGTTGCGCGGCAGAATATCCGCGGATTCCGTCCCCGCATTGCGCCTGGCAGTTTGCGTCTCCCCGCGGACAGCGATACCATGAACCGGACACGTCATCGGCGTCCGCGAAATACGAGGTGGGCACATGCCCCTTGCCTTGAACATCGGAAAGTGCACCCTTCTGGGAAACTACCGAGAGAACAACGAAGACTCGATCGAGGTCAAGCAGTTCCCCGATATGGCCGTCGCCATCGTCGCCGACGGCATGGGGGGACAGGCCGCGGGCGAAATCGCCAGCAAGCGGGCGATCGAAGTCGTTCCTCGCGAATTGCGCAAGCACCTCACGCCGGCGTCGGTCGAAGATCAGGTGAAGCAGGTGGTTCGCAAGTCCGTCGTGCAGGCGAACGAAGAAATCATCACGATGGGATCGCTCGACCGCGATCTCAAGAATATGGGCACCACCATCGTGATGGCCCTGTGGCGCCGGGGGAACGAAATCTACATCTCGAACCTCGGCGATAGCCGGGCGTATCTCGTCCGCGGCGGCCAAATCGAACAGCTGACGGTCGATCACTCGCTGGCGCAGGCCCTCGTCGAAAACAAAACCATCAGCCCCGCCGAAGCGAAAGAGCATCGCTTTCGCAACGTGCTCTGGAAGTATCTCGGCTCGAAAGAAGTGGGTGAAGGCCCGGACGTGAAAGCGGTGCCGATCCAAGCGGGCGACCGTTTCCTGCTTTGCAGCGACGGCCTCACCGGCCCCGTCCCCGATGCCGACCTTCTCGCATTCATCGAGCAAAACCCCGACGTGCAGCAATGCGCCGACGGCCTGGGCCAACTCGCGTTGGATAAAGGCTCGCGCGACAATGTGTCGTGCATCGTGATCGAAGTCGTCGAAGGGCGATAGCTGAAAGCATTCCCTCTCCCCCCGCTCATCGCTTTTCGGAAGCATCGCTCTCCTCGCCAGCGGGGGGAGAGGGAACGCTTTTTCACCTTAGCGTGAGTCCGCGGCTCAATTCATTTCTCGTCCGCTGCCCACCATTTCCACGAAACGATCAGGCCTGCCAGCACGCCCAGGTTGTCCCATCCCACGTCATGCAGATGCCCGATCCGGCCCTTCACAGATAACTGAATGTGCTCCGTGATCGTCGCATGGGCCATCAGAAAAAACATGAGCAAAGTGCGCCATCGCATCGGCGCTCGCAACCAGGCCGTGAGCACCGTCAGCCCCGCGTAGACGGCGACATGCAGCGTCTTGGCGACGTGAAAGCGATACTGCATCGCTTCTTCGCCGACGATTTCGGTAAAATCGGGGATGGGCCGGGTGAGCCCGATGGTCCACAATGCCCAGAGGACGAACCAAATCGTCCAGCGCCAGCGCGGCTTCATGTTGGTCTCGCCGAACCGAGGAGAAGAGCGGTCATGATACCGGGTCGTCTTCGCGACGCATCCACGAAAGGCGGGCTTCTCGCCCTCGCCGCATTCCTCGTCGTCGGCTGCGGGATCTCCGATTACGAAGAACGCATGGACCATCAGCGCAAGCGTGCGGCCATCTTCGACGACGAGACGAAGTATCTCAACGAGCCAATCGCTCCGCCGATGCTGCCGCAGGTGAAGGGGAAGAACCCCACGATCGCGTTCCCCTTCGAGGTGCATCTGCGGGCGCCGATCTTCGTAAAGCCGAAACGACCGGGTCTTATTCCGAAAAAAGGAGAAAAGCTCGATCCGACCGCGGATCCGGAATTGGACAACACGTTTGCGTATCAGAATTTGAAGCTGAGTTGGTACGCCGGCGACGACAAAAGTTTCGCGATGCTCGTCGGCGCCGCCGATCTGCTGGCGAAGAATCCACCGGGTAAGATCGTGCCGAACAAGATGACGGCCGACGAGTTCAAGGGCCGTCTGCCCGGAGCGCTCGGCGCCTACTACCAGAAAGCCCGCGGCGGCAAAGCGACGACCCTGCAGATCCCGCCGCTGCTCAAGTGGACGGAGGAAAAAGTCCGCCCCGTCACCAGCCTCGGCGAAGGTTCGCCGATCACGTATTCCAAGGCCGTCCTTCACGAAAACCCAGGCACCGAAACCAATCCCGATCCGATCGGCTTCCAAATCTACTACTGGTCCGACGAACGCCTCGCCCGTCAGGTCGCGATTGTGTATCAGCTCCCCGCCGAGATGATAGCCGACAAAGCCGAGTTCCCCGCGAAGAAGTCCCGCACCTATCGCTACTCGGCTGCCATGGCTCAAGAAGCGATCAAGTTTTCCCTGCGATCGCTCGCGACCGGTGAGGATGCGGTGAAGAAACGCAAGGATTACGTCGCGAAGAAGTATTAAGCAATTTGCTTACTGCGACACGAGGCGGAAGAACAACTCCTCCAGGTCTTTCTCTCCGTGCGCCTCTCGCAGTTCGTCCAGCGTGCCGCTGGCGAGGATGCGGCCTTTACTGACGATGGCGACGCGGTCGCAAAGCTTTTCCACCTCGCGCATAATGTGAGTGGAATAGACGATGCATTTCCCCTGATCTTTCAGCTTTTCGATGTTTTCGAGCACGGCGCGGGCTACCAGTACGTCGAGGCCAAGGGTCGGTTCGTCGAAGATCATCACCGGCGGATCGTGAATGATGGCCCGCGCGATCGAGACTTTCTGCCGCATGCCGGTGGACATCTTGGCGCCAAGGATGTCGCGGAAGTCGTTCATCTGGAGGGAAGCGAAGACGATTTCGAGGCGTTCGCGGAGCCGTTCGCCTTCGAGGCCGTAGAGCCTGCCGAAATATTCGACGAGTTCCCAGGCGGACATGCGATCGTAGATGGCGGTGTTGGCGGAGAGGAAGCCGATGCTCTGCCGGACGCCACCCGGATCTTCGACGACGTCGTGGCCATGAATGCGGACGATGCCGCTGGTGGGCTTGAGGACGGTGCAGAGGATACGCATCGTCGTCGTCTTGCCGGCGCCGTTCGGCCCAAGCAAGCCGAGGATTTGGCCCGGTTCCGCGTCGAAGCTGACGTGATCGACCGCCCGCACTTCCCCGCGTCGAATATCGCGGAACGCCTTGACGAGGTTTTCGACGTGGATCATCAGCGAGCATTCCCTTTTAGCACGCTGGCAAGCAAGCGTTCGCAGGTTCCCGGAGCGAATCGAATAATCGGCGGCGATCTACGACGGCGCTCGCTCTGCGTGCTAAAGACACCCGCGCTAAGGTATGCCTTCCGGTCCTTCGCGAGAAGGCGGGTTCTTACAATGAACGAACGCATTCACCACTTGTGAGGAGCAGTCGCCATGAGCGCGTTGTTCGATTTCGGGATGGTCGGCCTCGGCGTCATGGGGCGGAACCTGTTGCTCAATCTCGCCGACCACGATTTCGGCGTCGCGGGGCTCGATACCAGTCCGGAAAAAGTCCAGGCTCTCAAGACCGAAGGGGCGAGCAAGAAGGTCGATGCGACCACGGATGCGAAAGCGTTCGTGGCGATGCTCGCGTTGCCGCGCGTTGTCGTGCTCTTGGTGCCGGCGGGCAAAGCGGTCGATGCGGTGCTCGCGGAATTGTCGCCGCTCTTGTCGCCGGGCGATCTCGTCATCGATGCGGGCAATTCGCACTTCAAGGACACTGATCGCCGCGACAAGGAGATGTCGGCCAAGAAGCTCAACTTCTTCGGCATGGGCGTCTCCGGCGGCGAAGCGGGAGCCGTCGCGGTCCGGCCATGATGCCGGGCGGACCGAAGGATGCCTACGAACGCGTTCGACCGATGCTCGATGCGATCGCCGCCAAAGTGAACGGCGATCCGTGCGTCGCCTGGGTCGGCCTCGGCGCCGCGGGGCACTACGTCAAGATGGTGCATAACGGCATCGAATACGGCCTCATGCAAATCCTCGGCGAATGCTACGACATCATGCGTCGCGGCCTGGGCATGAGCATTCCGGAGATTCAGAAGACGTTTGCCGAGTGGAACCAGGGACAGCTCGCGTCGTTCCTCGTCGAAATCACCGCGAAGATTTTATCGAAGACGGACCCGAAAACCGGGAAGCATCTCGTCGAAGTCATCCTTGATGTCGCTCGCGGGAAAGGGACGGGGAAGTGGACGACGCAGGAAGCCGCGGAACTGCAATCGCCCTTCCTCGCAGTGGAAGCCGCCGTCGCCATGCGTGATTTGTCGGGCCAGGAAGCGGAACGCGCGGAGGCGCATCGCATCTACGGCGGGCCGACGCCGATCGCGGATGCGGCACGCGTGAAGGCCCATCTGGAAAACGCCTGCCTCGCCGCATTCACAATGACGTATGCCCAGGGTTTCGGCCTGCTGCGGAAAGCGTCGGCCGCGCACGGATTCGACCTGCAACTCGAAACGATCGCCCGCATCTGGCGCGGCGGCTGCATCATCCGTGCGGCGTTTCTCGAAACGATTCGCCAAGCGTACAAAACCCGCGCCGACCTGCCGCACCTGATGCTCGATGCGAACATCGCCGCCAGCCTCAAGAAGACGCAGGGCGACCTTCGCGAAATCGTCCGCTCGGCCATCGGGACCGGCATCCCGGCAGCGGCGCTGTCGGCGTGTGTGCAACTCTTCGATGCGTATCGCGCCGGGAAACTGCCGACGAACATCATCCAAGCCCAGCGCGATTTCTTCGGCGCCCATACCTACGAACGCGTGGACGAAAAGGGTTCGTTCCACACGAAATGGGAGGAGTAACGTCGCATGAGCCGCGACGCACCACCTCCTGGTCCGGATGCCGCCTTCGTCGATTCGCTGCGTGTCGATCTTCGTCGCCTCGCGGAAGCGAATGCCGATATCGAGATCGGCGCCTTCACCGACGCGACGCTAAGCGAGATCATGGGGAGCCTGATTCGCCGCGAACATCCCGACGATGTCGCTGTTCACCTTGCCGTGCGTGGATTCCCGAAGCGATCCGCCATTGCCGTCGTCGTCGGTATCGATCGTTGGCTGCAAAGCGATGCCTACAAACAAGCGGTTCGGCAGGTCCATCTCGGAGAAGCCGATGTTCGCATGAAGGTCGGTTTCGCCATGGCTCTCGTTGCCGGAACGGCGGCATCCGCAATCGAAATGAGGGCGAGATACGAAGACTGGGCGCCGCTTGCGGGTTCCGTTGCCACGGTCACCGCCGGACTTGGCGTGGTACACTTTCTCCGCGGCTTGTTCGATCCGTATCGTTGGCGAACGTAGCCGATTCCGCTCGCATTCAAGTAGGATCGTTGGACACGTCGCTTCCGAAGGTGGACCGCGCCACCTTCACTTCATTGGCAAAAACTTGCTCTAGCGATCGCGATCCGATGATGGGAGCTTTGCAAACTCCGTGTTCGCACCAATAGACGGTGGCGATACCTTGGGCGCTGCGGTTGGCGAGAAGGGGGAGCAACTTCTCGGCTCCGTTGCGGGTGGGGTGGTCGCTTTTTCCCGCGAGGACGCGACGGGGGCGGAAAGTTTGGGCGAGCAGTCGGCGGGTTTTCTGCGTTTCGCCGTAGTCGAGGTCGCCGACTAGGACGAACTCCTCGACCGGGCCCAGGTAAAAATCCAGAGCGATGCACATCTGGGCGGTCGCGGCGGGGGATGATTCCAGCAAGCCGCGGAAAAGGTTCAGCGTCTTCTCCGCCTTCTCGCGAAGGTCGGCGCGGTCGGTGAGCGTCGCCAATCGCAGCAGCGCCATGGTGGCTACGGAATTCGCGGAGGGAGTCGCGTTGTCGTGCGGATCCTTGGTGCGGGCGATCAGCGTTTCATGTGATTTGCCGGTGTAATAGAATCCGCCGTCCTGGTCGTCCCAAAACTCGTCGATCATGACACGGGCGACGTCGAGCGCGGATTCGATCCAGCGCGGATCGAAGGTCGCTTCATAAACGCTGACCAAGGCATCGAGCAGATAGGCGTAATCCTCGAGGTAGCCATTGAGCTTCGCTTCGGAGGATTGGAAACTCGTTCGCAGCAATTTGCCGTCGGCAGCCCGCATCCTTGTGAGGACGAAGTCGGCCGCTTTGCATGCGACTTCGACGTAGTCGCGTCGATCGAAGACTAGGCCCCCCAATGCGAAGGCCGAGATCATCAGGCCGTTCCATGCCGTCAGGATTTTCTCGTCGCGGCCCGGCCAAACGCGTTTCGAGCGAGCCGCGACCATCTTTGTTTTCGCGTCTCGCAATCGGATCTGGAAAGTGTCGAGCGGAAGGTTCAGCCGTTGGGCATCGTCCACATCGCTGCGGCTTCGATGCAGAACATTGACCCCTTCCCAGTTTCCGTCCGCGGTGACGTCCCACACGGAAGCCGCAAATGCCGCGTCGTCTATGCCGAGGATAGTCTTGAGTTCCGCGGGCGTCCAGACGAAGAACTTGCCTTCCTCCCCTTCGCTGTCCGCATCTTGGGTCGAGAAGAACGGGCCGTCGTCGCGCGTCATTTCGCGCCGCACGTAGTCGAGCGTTTCCTCCGCGATTTGCCGATAGAACGCATCGCCGGTGATCTGCCAGGCTTCGACGTAGACGACGGCGAGAAGCGCGTTGTCGTAGAGCATTTTCTCGAAGTGCGGAACGAGCCAGCGGGCATCCGTGGAATAGCGGTGAAAGCCGCCACCGATCTGATCGCACATGCCGCCGCGGGCCATGCCGTCGAGCGATTTGCGGACCATGGCGAGGGCATCGTCGGCTTTCAATCGCTGATGGAGACGCAGCAGAAGGCGGAGGTCGATCGGATGCGGAAACTTCGGCGCTCCGCCGAACCCGCCGTATTTCGCATCGAAACGCCGGCCCAGTTGGCGGTAGGCGTTTTCGAGCAGGGCGGGAGTGAGGTCGCCCGGCTTCGGCTTCAGGTTAAACACTTCCTGGACATGGCCGGAGAGTTCCTTGGCCGTGTTCAGCAGATGATCGCGTTGATCCTTCCACGCTGTCGCGAGCGCTTCCAGCACCCGGCGAAACGAAGGTCGGCCATACAGATCGCGCGGCGGAAAATACGTTCCGCCGTAGAAGGGCTTCAAATCCGGCGTGAGGAAAACCGACATCGGCCAACCGCCTTGTTGGGTAAGCAATTGCACCGATGCCATGTAGATTTGATCGAGATCGGGCCGCTCCTCGCGATCGACTTTGATGGAAACGAAGGAGTCGTTGAGAAGCTTGCCGATTGCGGGGTCCTCGAAGCTTTCGCGCTCCATGACGTGGCACCAGTGACACGCGGAGTAGCCGATGCTGAGGAAAATGGGCCGATCGAGTTCCTTCGCCCGCTCGAGGGCCTCTGGGCCCCAGGGATGCCAATCGACGGGATTATGGGCGTGCTGTTTGAGATAAGGGCTGGTTTCGCGGATCAGCCGATTAGTGAACGCCGACATGCTCGCACCGTTCGAAAGCGAACCGGAATCGTCTCCAGAGATCTTAGGCGACCCTGGAGACGAAGACGGAGTAACTTCGACGCCGAGCTTGCCTATCGTTAGGGCTTGGAGACCATGGCAACGGCCATTGAACGATGGCTGAAGTCAGGCAGCGGAGCGGTTTCGAGCTGCGAGGTCTTTTGAATCTGGCCTCCAGTAGGTCGGATTTCATGGATCATGAAAATGTTTTGAATAGGGGTGACCAAGACATCTACCTGCATGCCTTCTTTCAGCAAATTCTGGGCTGCAGTCGGAATTCCCGCTTTGTCGAATCCATTCGCTCGTGCGGCTAAGATCACTCGGAATGGAGGTTCCGTTCCGACGATCAGTGTGGTAACGGTCTTCTTCCCTTCCTTCGCCATCTGCACGAACGCTCCCTTGACGTCCTTGAATCCGGGCACTTCCCGAATGTTGATCTCCTTCTTCGCCGCGCCGGGGTTACCGGGGCTCAGTTCTTTGGCCTCAAGGAGCATCGGCATGTTGAGGCCTGCTTCTTGCTTGAGAACGATGCGATAGGAGTTTTGAAAGTTGAGTTCCTTTTGCAGAGGGTCGGCAGCTTCCGATCCGTCGAATCGGTAGACCTTCGTCGTCCCGGGATTCATCGCGATGGAAAGTTCCTTGCCCTGAACGTTGACCTTGGCTCCTCGCGGCGAAAGCTCAGTGAATTTCGCCATCTCGTGGACCAACTGGTCCATGCCTTCGCGAAGCACCTGAATCTCGACAACCAGCTCGTTCAGGCGCGTCTTGACGGTCACCTGGTTGCCGACGCGGTAGACCCGCTTCGCGTTTTCCCCGACCAACGGCTTTCCCGAAGCATCAAGATATATGGTGTCAGGCTGCAAAAACACGGTTCGTTTGCCGCCGTTGACATCGAGGAAAAGAGTGGTGTCTTGGAAGCCGCTGACGAGACCCGCGAGCGAGTTCGGCGGCGTTTCGGCTTTCGGAACTACCACTGGCGTCGGAGGAACGCCGTCGCGAACGATTGTCGCGAAGGGCGGATCATTCGGCTTGGCCAACTCGGAAAGCGACTTGGGGAAGTTCCACAGTTTCACGTTGGCGAATTCCGCGGTCACCAGCGTCGACTTGTCGGGAGCCAAACCCATGACGTTAGCCAACCCCTGATCGCGTATGCCTCCTAATTCTTTTCCCGAGGGCAACTCGAAGGCTCGGGTTGTCTGGTTGTAAAAGGTCGCGAGGACGCTTTGATCATCGGGGCCGAATGCGACGATACGTGCCCCGCCTGAAAGAAATCCCGCGTTCTTCGTGTTGATGGCCAGAGCTTCGGCGCCGGTCTCCGCATTCCACACACGAACGGAACCGCCGCGCAGGGGCATGTTGAGAGCGGCAGCGATCCATTTGCCGTTCGTGCTGACAGCGATGTGCTCGGCGAAACCTTCGTAGCCTGTGAGAACATGCTTCGCCGACTTCCCCTCAAGGTCCCAGATGATAAGTTTGCCATTTCTGTCTTCTTCGCCGCCGGCATCCGTTCCGCATGAAATCACATGCTTGTTGTCCGGCATGAAGGCGAGTTGCTTGACGAGATTGCGATGCGGCTTCTCCATTGCGAACCGCTCCTGACCTGATGCAAGATCGAACACGCGCAGCACCAAGGGCGATTGTTCGGCGACCGCGAGCGATTTGCCGTCGAGCGAAAGGGCCATGCAGGTTACTCCCCCTTTGATCCCTTCGACGACTTGTTTCGTTTCGCCCGATTCCAAATCAACGACTCGTGCAAAGCTCTTTTGCTTCGGATTGAAGCCGGGGAAACCGGCGATCACAACCGATTTTCCGTCAGGAGTGACGGCAATGCCCGCGATGGATTGTTCGGGCATTGGAATTTTCTTGATCGCTTTTCCGGAGGGTAGCTCGACGACGGCGATCGCCCGATCTTGATCCGAAAAACCGTTCGCCGCGAACACCGCCGTCTTTCCGTCCGGAGGAAATACGACATGATTCGCGGAAATCTCCAGTTTGAAAGGAATCGGCAGCGCAGCCGGTTCCTTTTCCTTCGCCGGCGGTGTGGGATCGGGAAGATTCGGAATCGGAAGTTTGCCGGGATCAAGCTTCGTGAGGTCGATCTTTCCGTCTTTGGCGACATCCTTGAAGAGAGTCGCTAGATCCTTGGCCGCATCTTTCGGCAAGCCGTCTTGAATGTGCACGATCGGAGGCGTCCCCACCTGGGCGGCGCGGAAGAAAACGAAATACGCGGCTATTCCGCCCCCCGCGACCAGCACGAGGAGCACGCCGCCGAGGATGCTGAATAGCTGCACTAGGCTCATGCCGGATGTTTTCGTCGGCGTCAGTTTCCCTTTCGGCTTCACCGCGGGTTTTGTCTCGGCCGTTATCGTCCGAGTCGGCTTGGCAGCGGGCTTCGCAAGCGTGACCGCCGTCGGCGACGGGCCCGTGGATCGCACGGCGAAGTTCTTATCGCATTCCGTGCAGCATACGGAGGTGGGTTTGCCGTCCATACGCATTTTGATCGTGTTGATCGCCTTGCAAGCCGGGCAGCGTACATTTCGATTCATGGTTCACGTGGGATGCGAAAGGGGCGGATCGCAAGCCAGCATGAATGCAACTTGCGAAACCGTAAGGCTTTCGGATACAGAACTTAAGACTAGAATCGAAAGGAAAGACGATCAAAAGAGAAAAATCAACCGCGAAAAATGCGTGACCGCATCGTTGCCAGAAAGCAAGCGACAAGCACTTGGGATGCAGTTTCCAGGGAACATCCAGACGAAGCCCAGAACAGATGACGAAAGGATGAAAAATCGGGAAACAGTAGGGGCCGAAGAGCGGGACTGCTACAATAGCGGAGGTTTCCCGCCATTGCCTGCCGCTGGCTGTTCGCCTGGATGCAGTCCCACCACGTCGCATCCCCCGGCGAATTCGGTTCGAAACGGTTTCGTAATCCCGCCCGGGGTTCCGTTCGAGCCAAACCTTCCTGAGCCAGCCCACGGAGGAGGTTTCATTCCCATGTCCGAGACGAAAGCCCGCCGTGATGGTTCGTCCGTCGCCGTCGCCCGTCCTCGTTCACGCCAAGAAGGCGACGACTTCGAGGAAGACCGCGTGCCGACGCCGCTTGACCCCACCGCCGAATTGCCGCCCGCCGACGCTCCGACCGGTTTCGATGCCGAAACCAACAATCGCTACGAAGAAATCAAGCGCGGCGCGACCTTCATCTCCGAACTGCAAGCCATGACGATGGTGCAGCTCATTCAGGTCGCGAAGACGGAAAGCGTCTCGGAGTACACGGGCCTCAAGAAACAGGACCTGATCTTCAAAATCCTGAAGGAACGAGTCAAGCAAAACGGCCTGATGTACGGCGAAGGCACGCTCGAAATCCTGCCCGACGGCTTCGGCTTTCTCCGCAGCCCGGATTACAATTACGTTCCCTGTCCCGACGACATCTACATCTCGCCCAGCCAAATTCGCCGATTCGGCCTGCGCAACGGCGCCGTCGTTTCGGGCCAGATTCGTCCGCCGAAGGAGAACGAACGCTACTTCGCGCTCCTCCGCGTGGAAGCGATCAACTTCCAGGATCCCGATAAGCTCGCTCAGAAAGCGGTCTTCGAAGACCTGACGCCGCTGCATCCAAATGTCCGGCTCAAGCTCGAAATCGACCCGCAAGAAATCAACATGCGCGTGCTCGATCTGGTGTCGCCCATCGGCAAAGGCCAACGCGGCCTGATCGTCGCTCCGCAACGCACGGGGAAGACAGTCCTCCTGCAGAAAATGGCAAAGAGCATTCTCCAGAATCATCCCGAGTGCTACGTCATCGTGCTGCTCATCGACGAGCGGCCCGAAGAAGTGACCGAAATGGAGCGGAGCGTCAAAAGCTTGCGATCCGAAGTCGTCAGTTCCACGTTCGACGAACCCGCGGCCCGGCATATCCAGGTCAGCGAGATCGTCATCGAAAAAGCGAAACGCATGGTGGAATACGGCGAAGACGTGGTCTGCTCGATTCGACGCTCTGCCCGCGTTTACAACAACGTCCCGTCGGGAAAAATTCTCTCCGGCGGCGTGGACGCCAAGCGGTCAAGCCGAAGCGATTCTTTCGGCGCCCGCCTGGCAACATCGAAGAAGGCGGAGCCTTCACGATCCTCGCCACGCTCGTCGATACCGGCAGCCGCATGGATGAAGCGGTCTTCGAGGAGTTCAAAGGCACCGGCAACATGGAAGTGCATCTCGACTGCCGCCTGGTCGATAGCGCGTCTGGCCCGCCGTGGACGTCAACGCGTCCGGCACCCGCAAGGAAGACCTTCTGCAGACCGCCGACGAACTCCGCCGCACCTACATCCTCCGCAAAGTGCTCGCGGACATGAACGCCATCGAAGCGATGGAACTGCTCACGAGCCGCATGGGCAAGAGCAAGAGCAACCTGGACTTCCTCAACACGCTGAACCTGGCGTAGGAGGAAGAGCGATGGCGAAACGCAGGAAGCGGCTGACCCTCGAAGTGTTTTCGAGCTTCGAGGAGGCGGAAGCAGCCGATTTCGCGCGTTGCCGCAAAATGACGGTGGCCGAGCGGATGCGCGAGCTAGCTCTGCTCCGGTGGATCAACCATGGATTTGCGGCTTCCAGACGACTTCAAAGAGTTTTTGAAGTTGTGCAACGCAAAAAAGCTTGAGTACATGGTAATCGGCGGGTTCGCCGTCGCGCATCATGGCTACCTCCGGCCAACCGAAGCCCTCGACATTTGGATTCGCCGATCCGAGGAATGCTCAGCGGATGGTCAAGGTCCTGCAGTCGTTCGGCTTCGCTCAGCCGGATTTGCAATCTGGGTTGTTTCTAAAACCCGAGAAAATGCTCCGCATGGGCGTGAGGCCGGTTCGGATCGAAATCCACAACGACATTTCCGGCGTCGCATTCGACGCCTGCTACGCTCGCCACATCGAAAGTCGATGGGAGCGGGCGAAAGGGCTGGTCATTTCGTTTGAGGATTTGCTCGCCAACAAACTCGCCAGCGCTCGACACAAAGACTGGGCGGACGTGGAGACGCTTCGGGCGTGTGAACCCGTCGGCGAAGCGGCGTCGGTAGGATCAAGGTTTTCACTGATTCGCCTTGCAACGCTTGCAGGGATTGTCAGGCGAACTACTCAAAGATTAACCCGCTAAATAATGGAGAGCGATTTTCGGCTCGCCTGCCGCATGAATCGCAAACCATTAATTTGCATGTCTTTACTTCAAACGCATTCGCAGATTAAAGGCGAATGATTCCTTGCGAAAACGTCATTGACAACGTGGTTCACCAACGTTACGTTTTGTTTAGGTAGGTCAAACCACGTTGGTGCCATGGAGTGCTGGCGTTGACCTTTTTCATCCTCATCGAATGGTTTTTCAAGGAGTCGACATGAAGTTTCGTTCGGCAAGGTTCGGTTTCACTTTGATCGAATTGCTTGTGGTCATCGCCATCATCGCTGTTCTGATCGCATTACTTGTTCCCGCAGTTCAAAAGGTCCGCGAGGCAGCAGCCCGCACGCAGGCAACCAACTGCTCCAAGCAGATCACTCTCGCAACGCATGGTTATCATGACACTTACAAGAAATTGCCCTCCCAGTGGGTAACCATCGGCGGCAAAACCGCCAGCCTACACTATTGGATTTTGCCTTACGTCGAACAGACCCCGCTCTACAACCTGTGCACGACAGGGAACGCCCACGATGTCGCGGCCATCCGAAGTGCCGTCATCCCGACCTATCTCGATCCTCGGGATTTTACTGCTCCCAATGGTCAGTGGGATACGAGTTGGGCAGTCACCAACTACGTGAGCAACCACAGCGTCTTCGGACGCCCGGGTATCGACTGGACCTGCAACTTGACCTTGGCGACCATTACCGACGGCACCTCCAACACGATCGCGTTCGCTCAGCGGTACGGTCGGTGCAAAACCGCGGATCCGCGCGGATCGCTGTGGGCTCACGGCTCCTGGTCCGACCGCCATCAGGCGGTGATGGTTTTGAGTTGGGGCGGCAATGTGCCCCCGCAGTCAGCTCCGACGCAAGCGGATTGCGACTGGAATCGGACTCAGGCCTTCACGACTGGCGGTGCCGTGATCAGCCTGCTGGACGGCAGCGTCCGCAATGTCACTTCAAGCGTTTCGCAAACGTCATGGGAGCGGGCTGCGGCGCCGCAAGACGGTCAGATCGCCGGAAACGACTTCTAATAGCCTCGGATTCAACAACCATCGGTCATGCCGGGACGGCATGACCGTTTTTATTGCTTGAAAGGAACGCTTCGATGAAGGCTGTTTTCGCGTTTGCTCTTACCGCATCGCTCTTGGTGTCCATGGGATGCGAGAAGGGGACCGGCAAAGTCTCCGTTTCCGGTTCAGTTACGTACAAGGACCAAAAACTCAATTGGGGACGAGTACGGTTCTTCAATGCGAAGAACGAGGAAGTCGGTACTTCTACGCTCAACCGCGACGGGACATTCGTCGCCACGGACCTTCCTCTCGAGGAACTGAAAGTCGCATTGGAGATCGACCCGCCCGGCACGACCCCGAGCCCCAAAGCTCCGCCCGGCACTCCCGTCATTGCCGAGGTCAATCCGCGGCCGGAGAAAGTCGTCGAGGTCCCGGCGAAATACAAGAAGGCCGATACGACGCCGACTACGGTGAAGATCACCGGCGGCAATCAGAAAATTGACCTCAAACTGGATTGATTCAGTTTCGGAACGGCTACGAACGGGAGCGGGCGATACGTTCTCATGGATCGCTTCGCTCCCGCTTCACCTCCTGCTCTGAGTCTGCTCTGAGTCTTATTCCTTCCGCAATTCCACCTGCCCCTGTCTTGCGAAGTCGATGGCTTCGCCGAGGATGCGGGCGGCTTCTTGCGACGCGTGGAAACCGAGCGAGTTTTCCGCGGAGACGAAATCGACGCGGAACTGCGAGCGGCGCTGCAGCTTCTGAGCGGCGGCAATCTTTTCCTCCGGGATGCCTTTCTTTTTCGCCGATGCGATGTCGTCGATCAAATCCACCATGGCCCGCTCGGCCCGGTTGAGCAATGCCTTCGTCCGATCCTGGATCGTCTCGACGCGCGAGAGAATTTCCTGGTCCGAATAGGGATGACACGTGCGGCATGCCCTTGCGATGTTGAGCATCGGACTGCGGACATGGTGGTCGCTGATCTTGATCGCACCCTCGCGGACATACGGCATGTGGCAATCGGAACAGGACACGCCGCTGCGGGCATGGATGCCCTGGCTCCACATTTCGAATTCCGGATGTTGCGCTTTGAGCACGCCCGCTCCGCTGTCGGCATGCTTCCAGTCGGTGAATTTGATCTCGTCGTAGTATTCCTCGATCTGATCGATCTTCAGCCCCTTGGCCCAGGGATACGTCAGCACCTTCGTGTCGGGCTTGAAGTAATACTCGACATGGCATTGGCCGCAGACGAAGCTTCGCATTTCCTGGCGGGTCGCTTCCTTGTTCGGATCGTAGGGCGTCTTGCGGTCTCCCTTGCGCCAGCGCTCCACGCTCGGCATGTGCGGCAGCGGATCCTTGCTCTCGGCCAATCCCTTAATGGCGACGAGAAACGCAGGACGCGTAACTCGGATCTGGGCGGACTTCGGATCGTGGCAATCGAGGCAGACGACGGGATGCTTCACCTTCGCGCGAGCATCGTGCCAATCCATGCCGCACATCTTCTCGAAGCCCTTCATCACATCGCCGTCGCCCTCCGATTTGTAGGCGTTGGTGACGGAGGCATGACAATGCAAGCAGGCGCCGGGCTGTTTGCGTTCCTTCACGCGCTTGGTTTCTTCCTGGTCCTTCAGCATGTAGGCATGGCCCCGCTCCTCGCGGAAGTCGATGCTGAAGGCGTAGCCTGCGTAGATGCGTTTCAGCAGCGGATCCTGCTCGAGCTTGTCGAACGCTTCCGACCCGCCATGCTTGGTGCGGACGACGTCCACCGTCCGCTTGTAGCCGTCGTACTGTCGAGGATAATTCTTGCCCCACTCAGCCGGATCTTCAACCGTCTCGTCGAGTTGCACGATCTGGAAAACGTGTTCCTTCGCCTCGTTCTTGCGCTGCTGAATGTTGAGCAGCAACGCGGTGACGAGGCCCACGACGATCATCAACAACGCGAGCGTGGCAAAATAAAGCCAACGGCTCGGGCGCGGTGCTGGGGCAGTTGAAGCGGGTGTGGTCGTGTCCATGGATAAGTCCCTTGGAAAGGAAGGGAGTGTATCGGTTACTTGCGGGCGCTGTGGCCCACGTTGTGGTGGCAGCGGACGCAGGAATCAGTTTCGTCGGCAAACGCGCCATGATGCGTCAATTCGCGGACGAATTCTTGATGGCAACGCAAACAGTTGGCTTGCAGAAGCCTCGCGTTCGCGGGACCGATTTGGATCGGCTCAGGAAAATCCTGCAGCGTGAACGCCTTCGAGTGGAAGTAGCCGTTCTTCGCTTTCGCCAGCCACTTGCCGAAGAAATCGGTGGGCAGATGGCAGTCGTTGCAGGTGGCGACGTTGTGATGGCTGGAATGCTGCCATGAATCGTACTGCTCGCGCATGATATGGCAATTCACGCACGTTTTCGGATCGCTGCTGAAATAGGACCCGCCTTCCGCGTACCAGAAGGTGTATCCGCCGAGGCCGACGACGACGCCAACCAAGATCGCGACGACGGCGGCTGAGATTCCCGGAAAGCTGATCGGAGACATGGCGTCGCTCCACGGGGCTTAGAGCGCTATCGTATGCAAACAGGACGCCCGTGTCTCCTTTCGTGCCGCCTTATCGCATCCACGGATACTCGGAATAATCACCTGATTCGATTCGGGAAAGCTTCGTCAGAAACCAATCCGGCTTCAACAACTTGCGTCCCGCGTCTCGCGTCTCGGCTATGCGTTCCGCCATCGACAACCCCATTCGGCCCGACAAACGCAATCGCATGAGCTTGAGAAAACACTCGTCGTGGATGGCGCCGCTGGATTCCTTGGTTTCGATTTGGGCGTCCAGCAAGGCGAGGGATTCGTCTGCCTTTCCCATCATCTCGCGATACTCGGCATCGGCGTGAACGAAGAAGTCGCTTGCGGTCATGCCGATCTTGCCGTGCTGCGCGTGGGCCGTTCGATGCCGTCGGGCCGCCGCGGGGCCTTCTCCCATGCGCAACGAAACCAACGCCTGCCATATAAGAGCGTTCGCGATGCCGCTTTTGCGATCGTTCGATCGTGCATGCTCTTCGCTCGCAGCGAAGAATTGCAGAGCCTCGTCGAACTTCCCTGCTCGATACCGAAGGAAGCCCAACGTCGAAGTGCCGTGAATTTGCCGAAAGGTGCTTCGCTCGCTGGCGGAGAGGTATTGCCAGATGAGCCGTTCGTATTCGTCCCACTTCTCATAAGGATAAACAAGACCAGCCTGCCGTTCGAGCAAAATGAACCAACTGTCGTCGTCCAGAGGCACCTCGCGTTCGACATAGTCGATCGTCTCGCGGATGCGGTCCTCGTATCCGGTGGGATCGATGAGGTAATACGCGTCAATGAATACGCGATGGGCTCGGCCCTGCGCCGGGCAGTGACGATACTCCGGCTTGCGGGCCTCCGTCATCATTTCGACGGCCGCATCCAGGCCGGCGTGCAGCTTCTTGAGATAGAAGAGAAACACCTCGATCCGCCAATAAGCGAAAAACAGCCACCAGCAGGGTTCCCCCAGCGCACGGGCGTGCTGCATGCATGAGTTGACCGACGCGAGGGCTTGAGGCGGATCCTTCTCGACGTGCGTCCAAAATTCCTGAAACATCGGGACGAACCGCGCTCGCTCCAGGTCCCCCTGCTTGAGCGCGGCATAGTGGTAGCCGTGATACCAACCCCAAAGATCGACGAACATGCATCCCTCCTCGGAACGCATTGTAAGACATCCGGACCACATTGCAGGGCAAAGCCGATCCCCTCTTGTGCGTGTTGCGGGCAAAAGCTATAAGGCGGGCAGTTTGCTCGGCGTTTTCGACAGGGAGGTCGCTCATGACGCGGCGCGTAATCACTTGCACTGCATTGGTTTTCTCTCTCGCCAGCTTGGGCCTGCTGCGTCTCTCGGCCCAGCAAAACGATCAGCCCGCCGCTCGGGTCAATGGCGAAGCGATTCTCCAGTCTGAAATCAAGGCTATTCTCGATCAACGTCCGCCATCCCCCACGCCCCTGCCGGCCAACGTCGAACGCAGCGTTCGCCTTGAAGTCCTCGACATGCTCGTGGACGACATGCTTATGCGGCAGTTTCTCCGCCAGAACGCACCTGCTGCTCAGCAGGCGGAAGTGACGAAAGAAGTGGCGGAACTGAAGGATGCCCTAAAAAAACAGAACCTGGCTTACGAAAAGTGGCTCGTCGACAACAAGATGACCGAGCAGCGTATGCTTCAGGATGTCGCGGCTCATATTCAATGGAAGCACTACCTAACGACTCGCATCAGCGATGCCGAGGTGAAAAACTACTACATGGCAAACAAGCCGTTTTTCGACAAGATCTACGTGAAAGCGAGCCACATCCTTCTGAAGACTTCTTCGAATTACACGGCGGGCGAGCATGAAACGTTGAAGCAGAAGCTTTCGCAGGTTCGCCAGGAGATCATGTCGGGGCGAACTACGTTCGAGCAAGCGGCCCGCACTTACTCGGAATGCCCGAGCAAGGAGAAAGGCGGCGATATCGGCATGTTCCCGTACAAGTTCGTTGTTGTCGAGCCTTTTGCTCGAGCCGCGTTTTCGACCAAGCCGGGCGACGTCACTGACGTGGTGAAAACCGATTTCGGATACCACATCATCAAAGTCGTCGAACGCACTCCGGGCGAAGCATCGAAATTGGACGAGATGAAAGACACCGTCCGCAAAGTGATCGCTCAAGACATGGAACTGTACCCCAAGATCCTCGCCGAACAGCGACGCATCGCGAAAATCGAGAACCTCCTGCAATAGTCAAGGGGATGAACCGGACGCGACTCGCGGGAGAGCGAGCGCTTCCGCTCCATGCTCACGGCTGCGAAGGTTGTCGCAGCCGTTGGCGATAGTATTTGAGCCCGGGAATGAAAAAGAAGACGGCAGAGACGGCCCCGAACATCAGCGGGCTGATGGGTGGGCCCACCCATGCCATGGGAATAGCGGTCAAAAAACATGCGGCCGCGGCGATGTAGAACCAGCCCGACAATGTGCCGGCTTTCACCAGAAAGATCATTCCGGCCGCGACCGCAAGGACCGGCGAAAGAACCAGCACTTCGAGATGCAGCAGCACTTCAATGAAGAAGATGCCGATCGACGCGACGACGCCCGCCGCCCACGCATGACCAATCTGGCGTTCGACGAACGTGACCGGGCCGCCTAGGCGGCGCAGGTTCCAGAAGAAAACGCCCCACACGATCAGTCCGATGCTCCAAAGCATCAAGAACGGCAGATGATCGTGCACTCCCGAAGCATACATCGCGCTCGTGACGCCGCACAGTACAAGCACCTGCAGCGAGTGCCACATCCAGAGCAATCCCCAGTTCTCAAGCACCGGGGCGTGGTGAGTGTCGCGGAAGAAACGGGTGACTAGATACACGAGGCTGCTCGTGCGGGCGGTGACCGGTTCGCCGTGCAAGTACGCCTTGAGATCGTTCGCCAATTCCTCCGCCGAACCATAGCGATGCTCAGGCCGTTTCTCCAAGCACTTTCGACAGATCAGTTCCAGATCTGTGTCGATATTCGGGTTCAACAGCTTCGGCCGAACCGGCTCTTCGGTGCGAACGAGAAGCAGCGTGTCCACCGGCGATGCCGCGACGAACGGCGGACGCCCGGTAAGTGCCTCATAAAGAATGGCGCCGATACCGTAGATATCGCAGGTCGGAGCCAGTTGAGCGTGCGGGTCGGCCTGCTCGGGTGCCATGTAGCTTGGAGTGCCGAGAATCGCGCCTGCGGCGGTAAGGCTAGCGTCTCCTTCGACGATCTTCGCGAGTCCGAAGTCGGCGACGAGCGGATCGCCGTTATCATCGAGCAGCACATTCGATGGCTTCAGATCACGATGCAGAATGCCTTTCTGATGAGCGTGATGGACCGCCCGTGCCACGGTTTCCAAAATCTGAGCCGCCTGGCGCGGCGGGAGCGGTTTGCCGGCGATCGCAGAGGCGAGGGTTTTTCCCTCGACCAATTTCATGCAGAAGTAGGCCTGGCCTTCCTGCTCGCCGACCTGATAGATGGGCACGATGTTTGGATGCGTTAGCACCCCCGCGGCTTGAGCTTCGACGCGGAAGCGAGTTTGATCCTTCTCCGAAGCGTGGGGCCCTCGCAGAATCGTCTTCAACGCGACGAATCGCTTCAGCGCCCGATCCCACGCCCGATACACGATCCCCATCCCGCCGCGGCCCAGTTCCTGCACCAAATCATAGGCGCCGAAGGAACGAGGCAACCCCTCGAGCGACGGAATGGGCCGAGTCTCGCGACCGCCGTCATTCGTCGCCGTCACCGAGGCGAGGCCCGACATGACCTGGCCGACGGCGAGCAACTGTTGGAGTTCCTCGATCAAATCCGGCGCCTTCTTGCGCAGCGCCATCCAATCCGGCGGCTGCCGAGTCGCTTCGTCGAGCAGTTGAGCCAAGCGTTCGTCGCGATCGTCAGGCATGCCGTGCTTCGCCAGTGGGCCGAAAGGACTTGAACCACAGTGCCACAGAGGACACGGAGAAAAACCGGTGAAAGCAAAAGTGGAATTACCTCTATTGCACGCTGCCTTTCTCTGTGTCCGCTGCGACTCTGTGGTTCAACCCCTACTTTGACCAGGAGTCAGTTGCCGCCAGTTTTCGAGTACCTCATTCGCTTTGCCGCTACGGATCGCTTCGCGCGCCTGGGCGACGCCGTCGCGGAGGTTGTTCGCTCTGCCGACGGCAAACAGTGCGGCGGCGGCATTGGCGAGGACCACGCGGTAGGGTTGGCCTTCCTTTCCCGCCAATACTCTTGCCACCACGGCCGCGCTTTCCGCGGCGTCGGCCACGACCAGGTCCGTCAGCTTTACCGGCTCCAAATCGAAATCGTCCGGCGTCCAGACGAACGACCGTATTTCCTCGTCGCGGACAACGCGGACTTGTGTTGGGGCCGACAGGCTCACCTCGTCGAGCCCATCTTGGCTGCACACCAAAATCGCATGCGCTCCGCCCAATTTCGCGAGCGCCCCGGCCATGCGGTCAAGCAGATCGAGTCGTCCGACGCCGAGCAACTGGTGCTTGGCGCCCGCGGGATTCGCGAGGGGGCCGACACAGTTGAAAATCGTCGGCACGCCCAACTTGCGCCGAACGGGGCCGACGTGCTTGAGAGCCGGATGGAAGGCGGGGGCGAAGCAAAACGCGAGATTCGTCTCCCGCAGACAGGCTCGGGCGAACTCCGCATCCCCTTCCACATGCACGCCCAGCGAGGCGAGCACGTCGGCGCTGCCGCTGCGGCTGGAAACGGAGCGGTTGCCATGCTTCACCACGGGCACGCGTGCCGCCAGCTGCCACGATGGCGGTCGCGGTGCTGATATTGAACGTGTGCAGCCCATCGCCGCCGGTTCCGCAAGTGTCGAGCACGCCGGAAACGCCCGGATCCCAGCGGATCATGTGATCGCGCAGCACCTGTGCGGCCACCGCGATTTCGCCCGCAGTCTCCCCCTTCATCTTCAGGCCGATCAGCAACGACGCGATCGTTTCCGCATCGCATCGGCCTGAGATCATGTCCACCAGCCAGGCACGCAGCACCTGCGGATCGAGTTCGCGGCGATCGTAGAGAGTATTCAGTGCATCGCGGAGAGCATGAGACGACACGAGCAAACCTCAAGGAAGCTTGATACGGCGAACGCGGTGGTTGTTGCTGTCGGCGACATACAAATAGCCGTCGGCATCGACGATGCAGCCATGGGGGCGATCCATGCCGGCGTCGGTCGCAAGCCCACCGTCGCCTCCCTCGCCTTTCCGGCCGCCCGCCACGGTGGTCACAATGTGGGTCTTGGCGTCGATCCGGCGAATCGAGTGATTCTCGGTATCCACGATAAAAAGGTTGCCGGCGCGATCGATGCGGATGCCCTTGGGGCCCTTGAACTCGGCTTTGGCCGCATCGCCGCCATCCCCTTTTTCGCCCCACGCGCCGTTGCCGGCGATCGTGGTAATGTTGCCTGAAGGATCGACTTTGCGGATCGAGCTTCCTTCACGCTCGCAGATATAGACAGTCCCCTTGCCGTCGCTCGCCACAGCGCGAGCGCCGACGAGGATCGCCTTGGTCGCGGGTCCGCCGTCACCGATCTCGCTGCGGGCGGGCTTCCCCTTCGCATTCGGCCGGCCGATGCCGGCGAAGGTCGTGATGGTGCCGGTTTCCAGATCGAGCCGACGCACTCGCCAATCGCCGACGTCGGCGATGAGGAGGCCGCCCTTGCCGTCGAAGCAGCAGTCGTTCGGCTCGCGGAGTTGAGCTTTGGCGCCGGGGCCGCCGTCGCCGCTAAATCCTTTCGTGCTGTTGCCGGCGACCGTCGAAATGTTGCCGGTCTTCGCATCGATTTTGCGGACGACGGCATTCAGCCGATCGACGACGAAGAGGTTGTCGTTCGCATCAACGACGACGGCGTAGGGCTCGTTGAACGTCGCCTTCGTCGCGGGGCCGCCGTCGCCGGTGTAGCCCTTCTTGCCGGTGCCCGCGACGGTGGTGAGGACGCGTGTCTTGAGATTCAGTTTGCGAATGCAATGATTGTCCGCTTCCGCAATGTAGAGATGGCCCTTGTTGTCCGCCTCGACGTGGAACGGCTGATTCAGCTTCGCCTGCACACCGGTCCCGCCGTCGCCTTCGAAACCCTTCACGCCGCTGCCGGCAATGGTGTCGATCTTTCCCGCGGTAATTTCGCCCTCGAAGCCGCAGTCTCGGTCGGCGAGAGGATGGCGGATGTATGCCTCGCGTTCGCATGGCGCGCTGCCGCTTACTTCTCGCGGAGCAAGAGGGCTACATAGACAAAGCATAAGAATCCAATGCATGGCTCAGCCCTCCGCCCAGTTGAGAATCACCTTCCCGCAATGGCCCGCGTTCATCACCTCGAAGCCCTGCTGAAAATCGGTGTAGGACATGCGATGCGTGACGATGGGATCGAGCTTCAGGCCCGATTGCAGCATCGCGGTCATCTTGTACCACGTCTCGTACATTTCACGGCCATAGATGCCCTTGATCGTGAGCATGTTGAAGATGACGAGGTTCCAGTCGATCGCGATTTCGCCGTTGGGAATGCCGAGCATCGCGATCTTGCCGCCGTGGCACATGTTGGCGAGCATGTCGCGGAATGCCGCTGCGTTGCCGGACATCTCGAGCCCCACGTCGAAGCCTTCGCGCATGCCCAGTTCGGCCTGCACGTCGGCGAGCTTCGTCGTCCGCACATCGACAGCCCGGGTCGCCCCGAGCTGCATCGCAAGATCGAGGCGATACGGATTCACATCGGTAACGACGACATGCCGCGCCCCCGCATGCCGCACGACCGCTGCCGCCATGCAGCCGATTGGCCCCGCGCCAGTGATGAGCACGTCCTCGCCCAGCACATCGAACGAAAGGGCGGTGTGTACGGCGTTGCCGAAGGGATCGAAAATCGACTGGATATCGCGCGGGATAGTTTCGTCGTGATGCCAAACGTTCGTCATCGGCAAACTAAGGAACTCGGCAAACGCGCCAGATCGATTGACGCCGACCCCCTTGGTGTCTTTACAAAGATGCCGGCGGCCCGCGAGGCAGTTTCGGCAACGGCCGCAGACGACGTGCCCTTCGCCGGACACGATTTCGCCGACGCGGAAGTCCTTTACGTTCGAGCCGACTTCCACGATTTGCCCGACGAACTCATGCCCAACGACCATGGGCACCGGGATCGTCTTCTGCGCCCACGCGTCCCATTTCCAGATATGCAGATCGGTCCCGCAAATGCCCGTGCGCAGGATCTTGATCAGCACATCATTGATGCCGATGGCAGGGATAGGAACGTCTTCGAGCCAAAGGCCCGGCTCCGGTTTGCGTTTGACGAGGGCCTTCATCGTAGCCATGCAGTGCTCCGCGTGTCTTGCTCCCCTCTAGGAAGAGGGGTTGGGGGAGGGGCGCTACCATGCTGACGCTAGTGTTCTATCCGCCAAGCCCCTCACCCCGGAGGGGAGTGAAAGCAGGCAATCGCCCTCGCAATGCCTACAGGGCTGCGAAAAACGCTCGTCCCCGCGACCAGCACATTCGCCCCCTCGGCAATCGCCTCGGGCGCCGTGGTCAGGTCGATGCCGCCGTCCACTTCCAGGTCGCAGGTTGCTTTCGTCCGCTCAATCGCCGCACGCAATTCGCGGATGCGGTCGGTGCTTCCGGGCAGAAACGCTTGGCCGCCGAAACCGGGGAACACCGTCATGCAGAGAGCGACGTCGATCTTCGTCAGCCACGGCTCGAACAGCGCGATCGGCTTGTCCGGATTCAGGACGAGGCCGACCTTTTTGCCGAGCGATCGAAGCTTGTCGATCAGCGGTTGCGGGTTGGGTTCCACTTCGAGGTGAAACTGAATCGTGTCCGCTCCCGCCTTCGCGAACGGCTCCGCATATTTGGCTGGGTCGGTCACCATGAGATGTACTTCGAGCGGCAGCTTAGTGATAGGACGGAGCGATTGCACGATCGCGGGGCCCATGCTGAGATTCGGGACGAAATGCCCGTCCATCACATCGACGTGAATTCGATCCGCCCCACCCGCTTCCGCTTCGCGAACCTGTTCCCCCAATCGCGCGAAGTCGGCCGCCAAGATCGAAGGAGCGATGCGAATCATGTGCGGTCTCCGAGGCGTTGCTCTGCGGGCGGATGGCCGGGCGTTCCATTTTCGCCGCTCGGCGTACCGTGCATTTTAGGCTCCGCCCGCACCACGTCGTCCCCGATCCGCTCCGCGATGCTGTAGCCGTCCTCGTCCCGCCCGCAGAACGCCGTGATCATCTCGGCGACGAAACCGATCGACAGCAGATGCACGCCGATCAGCAGAGCCGCGATGGCGTACGGCAGCAGCCGATCGTTTCGCTCCGAAAGCCCGAGGGGGACGAACCAGAGGAACACGGTGGCGAGCAACCCAAGGAAGCCGATGCCCATGCTGATGAGGCTCATCGTGCCCAGCAGATGCTGCGGCCGTTGGCCGTACTGGGTGATGAATTTCACCGTCATCAGGTCGATGAAGCCTTTGACGAAACGCCGAAAGCCGTACTTGGAACTGCCGAACTTGCGGGGCCGATGATGGATGGCGAGTTCGCCGACCTTGAACCCACGCGCGTCGGCGAGGACAGGGACGAAGCGATGCAGTTCGCCATAGAGGCGGATTTCGCGCAGCACCTCGACTCGGTACACCTTGAAGCCGCAGTTGTGATCGTGCAGCTTCACCCGTGTCGTTCGGCTCACAAGCCCGTTGAACACTTTGCTCGGAAACGTCTTGTGCCAGGGGTCATGCCGAACTTTCTTCCACCCGCTGACGACGTCGAACCCTTGATCGAGTTGCTTGAGGAAGTTCGGGATTTCGGTCGGATCGTCCTGAAGGTCCGCGTCCATCGTGAAGACGATGTCGCCTCGGACAGACTTGAATCCCGCCTGCAGGGCCGCCGCTTTGCCGAAGTTTCGCCGAAAGCGAATGCCGCGTGTGCCGGGGCGTTGAGCCGCCAGCTGGCGGATGACATCCCAAGAGCCGTCGCGGCTGCCGTCATCGACGAAAAGGATCTCGACATCGAGCCCATTCGCCGCCGCGACAGAGAGGATCTCGCCGTGAAGGATGGCGATGCTTTCCTTCTCGTTGAAAACGGGAATGACGATGGAAATCATGAGTTTGCGGAAACGTTAGGCGAGCGGCGGGTAGAACTCTTTGTAGCCGACAGCGAGATTCGTACCAGCCGACTTTCCGTTTAGCGGGGAGCCGCAGGCGACCTCATGCGATTGTTTTTCGGCGTCTTGCCGCCCGCGCCCGCATGTCGTAAATTGACGCTCTGACTTTTTCGCCGCATATGCGATACGTCCTCCTGAGGGGGACGTTTTTTGACCTCCGAGTTAGGGTGTTCGATGCCTCACACGAGCAGTGCCGCCAAACGTGCGCGGCAATACGAAAAGCGCCGCCAGCGGAACCAGTTCGTGAAGCGTGGCGTGAAGATCCAGACCCGCCTCGCGACGGAAGCCCTCGCGGAAGGCGTTGCCGACAAGGCGACGACCCAAGTGAAGCTGGCGTTCAAGAAGATCGACAAAGCCGCCGCCCGCGGAGTTCTGCACAAGAACACCGCCGCCCGCCGCAAGTCGAAGCTCGCCCGAGCTGAGAATGCCGCGAAAGCCAAGGCTGCCGCCGCGAAGTAACGTTCGCGACGAAGATGAAAGATTTGAAGCTCAGGGCGTATCGCCCTGAGCTTCTTCCGTTGGTACCCCGCTTCCTGCGGCCGCAAGCGGAGGAATTCAGCTCGCATTCGCAAGCAGCGACATTTTCGGGGGCGGCAGCTTCGCGGCTTTGGCGGCGTTTTCGTCGAAGACTTCCTTCAGGTAGCGGCGGTATTCGTTCTGCATCGTCTGGTGCGTGCCGGGGGCGACGCGGGTGACGGCTCGCAGCGTCATGTCGCCGGGGGTGAGTTCCACCAAGCCCTTCACCTCCGTCTCGGCGAGCACTTCGCGGCGTGCGGTTTTCAGTCGTTTGCCGGCTTCCGCCATATCGCGAAGCGTTTGCTCCAGGTCGATCGTCGTCGGCACCTTGAAATCGACGACTGCGTTCACATAGCCCTTCGAAAAATTGACGACGCTCTTCACCTGCCCATTCGGGACGATATGCAGTTTTCCGGATTCGTCGCGAATCTGCGTCAAGCGGATGCTGACTGCTTCGACTTTTCCGACCGCGTCGCCGACCTGCACGAAGTCGCCGACGAGGTACTGATTTTCGAAGAGGATGAAGAAGCCGGAGACGACATCGGTGATCAGGCTCTGCGCTCCCAATCCGCCCGCCAATCCGAGGATGCCGGCGCCCGCGAGGATCGGCCCAGTATCGACGCCGAGCACGCCGAGCATGACGACGGCACATCCGAAATACATCGCATATTGCAGAATCGATTGCAGGAGCGGGACCAGCGTCTGCCCCTTCTGATCCGCGGATCGGCGTTCGTCGTGGATGCCGAACCCTTCCTGCAACATCACCGACGCGAGTTCGATGAGGACGCGAGTCGTAAAGAAGATGCCGATGCACTGCACGATGCGTGGGCCGAAGATGGCGACGAAAGCGATCCATTCCAATTCACGCGTCACCAGCGACGCCGCCGAGATGACGACGGCGGCCTCGAAACATTTTTCGCCGAAGGGGAACAGGCGGGTAACACGTTCCCAGTAACGGCGATATTTGCCGTTGTTGAGCCTGCGTTCGCCGAGGGATGCCAGGCCACGCGAGATCGTTCGCGAGGCGAGGACCAGCAATCGGGCGACGCAGCAGATCGTGAGGATGCGGATGCAGAATGCGACGGCGACATCGATCCGCGGAATGTTCGCGATGCGGCCCGCTCCCCAGAACCAACCGAGCACCATCACCACGCTCGCGAATCGCCGCAGCATGACGAACCAGTTTCGCAGCGATTGCTCGCGAGCTTCATGACTCGTCCGCCGATCTTCCTCCGCGTCGTCCGGCAACGCCTGCTGCAAACTCGATTCGATGCTGTGAAGAATGCGAACGACCATGCGGTGGATGAGAAACAGACCGATCGCAAGCAGGACGAGCCGAGCGCCGATCCAGCCCAGGCCAACCAGGTCGGCGGCCGTCAGGGTGCGGACCCAGTCCAAAACATCATGCCGAACATCGCGGCCATAGCTGTGGTAAGCGATGCCTCCCGCAATGATTGCGAGCATCGCGAAGAGGGCGGACCAGAAGGTCAGCGTGCGTACCGTCCTCGCCGCTTCCTCGCTGACGCCTTCGACACGATCGAGGCCAAACCAGCGCAGCATGCGTCCACCGCCGGCAAGGACGGCATTACGCATCAGAATCGACACGATGAGGACGAGACCCAGGCCGATATGGATGGCGACCAAATTCGCGAGCAATCGCTCGTCGCTGAGGATGTCTGTCACGAACCCATGCACATTCATCGTCGCCCTCCTTGGCGTGCCTCGCACGCCAAAGTACCCGCAGAGCGGAAACCGCGTCAATCCGAGCCGTAAGACGATGGAGCGACGTACAATGCGTGAGATGTCGATTCGCGTGAAAATCTGTGGAATCACGAACCGAGCCGATGCGGATGCCGCCATCGAGGCGGGAGCGGATGCGTTGGGGTTCAACTTCTACGCGCGCTCGCCGCGGTATGTGACGTTCGATGCTTTGCCCGAGCTGTTGCGAGATCTGCCGTCAACCGTCGAGACGGTTGGCCTTTTCGTCCAACAGCCATGGGCCGAAGTGCTGCCGGCGTTCGATCGGTGTGAAGGGCTGCGAACGATTCAAGTGCATGCGGACGAAATGATTCCGTGCGAGCGACGCGGCTTTCGGAATTGGATCCCCGCGTTCCCCGTCCGCGATGCCGCGAGCATCGAACGCATTCGCGCGTTTCTCGGTCGGTGCCGAGACATCGAAACAGTGCCCGCCGCGATCCTCGTCGATGCCCATGTCCCCGGTTCGTTCGGCGGCACGGGCCAGACCGCGCCATGGCATCTGCTGGAAGGTTTCGATTTCGGCGTGCCGCTGATGCTTGCCGGCGGATTGAACCCCGACAACGTCGCCGAAGCGATCCGCCGAGTTCGGCCTCATGCGGTCGATGTGGCCAGCGGCGTGGAATCGTCGCCTGGAAGAAAAGATGCGGAGAAGATGCGGCGGTTCGTCGACGCCGCTCGCTCCGCATAAGGGTTTAACCCTTCTTGCGGAACTCCCGCCATTTCTCGATGGCCTTGTTGCGTGAAGCATCGTCGCGGAAGCCCCACCAGTTCGGCGGGAGTTGGCCGGGGTTCTGATTCCGCATCATCTGACTGGCGGCAAAACCGTAGCTTTCGTGGTCTTGATTCGCGATGCAGACCATGGCCATCAAAGCTGCGTCGCGGATCTGGGTTTCCAGCGAAATCGCGTTGATGTTCGTCCGGCCGAAGCTTGCCTTGTCTTCGAGCAACGGCTCCAGCTTCGGAAACAAATCCTTTGTGCCCCCCTGAGCAAGATATCCGAGCGCTTGTCCGCGAGCGTGGACCGGCACATTCGTCGTGGTGGCGGCTTTGACGGCGAACTCCATGCCCTCCGTCAGATTCCATTCGCGAGCCAGCTGCAGCCCCTGATACACGTCGTTCGTCTGGATTGGCTTGCTCGCCAGATCGACGAACAGCTTCTTGAGCCCCGCTTCGATTTTCTTTTCGACGGCGGGGTCGCCGCCGACCTGACGGGCAAGCTGCACGGACTGATAAATCTGTTGCAGCGGCTGCCTTTTCTCGATCGTGTCGAGTGCCCCTTCGCGGATCGCCTTGTCCAGGTCTTCGACCTTCAGGCCGACTTGTTGGGTCAGAGAAAGCGCTTGCTGCAGGTTGTTCCATTCCTTGTTTTGGATCATCTTCCGCACGACGCGGTCGGCAGCCGGTTTCATCAGCGGTTCGGAAAGTTCCTGAAGCTGCAATTGCTGCGACAGGTTGATCATCTGAAACATCTGATTGACGTCGTTCGTCTTCGCGATGCCTTCGATCAACGCGCGCTGGCCGGCAGGCCGGAGAATGGAATCCACAATGTCGGGCGCCTGAATCGAGTTCGCCAGATTGAGCACCGTGAAGAATTGGTTGATCTGGCCCGGATCCAGAAGGTTCTGCTTGGCTGCCTTTTCCGCCAGCTTGCCGACGGCAGGCTTCAACGCCGCATTCACTTCGTTCGCCATTTGGAGCGATTGCGCGGCGTTGACGGCCAAGTTGATTTTGTTGACGTCGATCGGTTCCTTGACGGCCGCTTCCAGCTTTTTGCGGATAATCGGCTTCATCTGCGATTCCATGAGGTCGGTGAGCTTGAGCACCTGACACATGTTGATCGCTTGGTAAAAGCGGTTCATATCGTCCGGGTTCGAGACGAACTCCTTCACCATCGTCTCCGCCATGGGACGCAATTTTTTCTGGACAACGTCCCCAAGCTGGAAATTGTTGGCGAGATAAGGAGCCTGATTGCGTTGCACCTGCTGGTCAGCGGTTTCCGTGAGCCAAACGCTCATGAGGCTCTTGCCAATGGTGGATGTGCGAAGGACGTTGTGAATGCCTTGCTGATGGAATAGGTTGCAAATTTGGTACTGGCTGTTGAGATCGAGCTTGGCTTTGGTGGAATTCGCCGCGTGCATGATCGCCAGGAAGTCGGGGTACGGATCGAAAAGTACTCCTTCCTGCTGCGATCGACCGATCTTCTGCTGCAGTTTCATCAGCGCAGAAATCAAGCCGCCTGCTTTCGTGAGATCTTTCGCGAGCAATTCCATCAATTCAGCATCCGCCTTGTGCATTTTCACGAAAAAGCTTCGCGAAGTCGCGTCGTCACCGACGGCGTCGCGAAACTTCTCCCACCCCGGCGGAGCCTGTTCGGTTTTTTTTCCGATGAATGCGTCCCAACGGTGATCTTCGACCGGCCTCCCGATGACGGCAAGAATGGCCTGGCATCGGCGACGCACTTCGGCATTGGGATGATCCATGCCTGCCTTGACGGCTTCGACCGCCTCAGTACCCATGCCTTGGAGGCTGCGGAAAGCGTTCTCCCTCGCAGCGAACGATCCGTCGCCTAACCGTTCGACCAGCTGCCGAGCATCGGGTTTCTTCGTCTCCTGCGAAATGGCGAGCGAGGGCACTAGGAAGAGTCCCGCAGCGCAGGCAAAGCCAACGATGGCCTGACGAACAAACAACATGGACGGCTCCCGCGAGCAAATTGGAACGGCCGGCGTGGGGGTGCCTCTATCGTAGGCGAAGCCCTAAGGAAGCACAACGATTTGAGCAAAGGTTTGGTTCGCGATCGAACCAACGTTGCGACAGTCTACTTGCCCGACGATTCGTCCGGATGCGGGTAGTAAAGCCCTGCCGTAATGATGGCGACCAAAACGTGCTTGGTCACGAACGTGAGAATTGCCCCCAAGATAGGGCTTTGCTTCCAGCACCACACCGTGAATGCCACCGTCACGGCGGCATACAGTACTTGGCGAGCGTGAAACCGAGCTCGCGCAACAGAATCGCCGTCGCCATGAGCGACAACGGGGAGCGGCGGCGGAGCGATGCGCGACATGGGAATGCCTGCCTCAATGCGGCGTCTCGGAATCTTCCAAACATGATAGTCGGCAGGACAGAAGCCGTTCAAGGCAGCTGAAGGAACAAACCAAGAGCCAGGAATTGTCGCAAGTCGAGCGATTGCATGATTGCGGCTCGCATGACCGACGAGGTAGAATGCATTCTCGCTTCGAGGAACGCCTATGATCACCTGCGCCGAAACGACTTGGCGCGCATCGACTCGAACGTTGCATTCGAGTCCGATTTTCCGAGCTTCGGTACGCCTGCTGCATGGGCGTGCCCCGAACAAATCTGATTGACCCGAACGACCTGCGTTACGAGTAACCTTCCACATCTTCGGAGTGCCATCCATGGCGAAGGTCTTGCTGGGAGCGACGGGTTCCGTGGCGGCGATTCGCGTTCCCGATCTCTACGCGGCTCTCCGTCGCGAAGGGCATGAGGTCCGAATCATCGCGACCGATGCTTCGACGTATTTCTTCGACCCTGCTCAGATCGCTCCGCTTCCGGCGGGCGGTCGCAATTCCGCAGTCGTCACCCTCGACCAGGACGAATGGCCTGGCGAACGCTGGCGGCGCGGCGATCCGGTCCTCCACATCGAACTCCGCCGCTGGGCCGACGTGCTACTCGTCGCTCCGCTCGACGCCGGCACGCTCGCCAAGTTTGCCCTCGGCATCTGCGACAACTGCCTCAGCTGCGTCTACCGCGCGTGGGACCGCACTCGCCCGATCGTCCTCGCTCCCGCGATGAATACGCTGATGTGGCAACACCCCGCCACGCTCCGCCATCAAGAACAGATCGCCGCCGACATGGACGAAGTCCACTGGATCGGCCCCATCGAAAAGCGCCTTGCCTGCGACGAGGTCGGCATGGGCGCGATGGCGGAAATCCCCGAGATCGTCGGCGCCTTGACGGATGCCCTCGTGGGCGGGGTCGCGGCACGCTGATGTGAATGATGGCGAGCAGCCGCC
Organism: Gemmataceae bacterium; assembly: GCA_046350235.1. Lineage (GTDB taxonomy): Bacteria > Planctomycetota > Planctomycetia > Gemmatales > Gemmataceae > JAIEPT01. The sequence goes on from JAXMAT010000011.1 coordinate 45,092, forward strand.
TAGCACGGGCTGCTCGTCTCTGACTACATGCGGACGATGCGACGCTCGATGGCGGTGGCAGGAAAAGTGCCCAGGCCAATCATTCCGGCTAGCGCGATATGCTCCGGCTGTCGGCGGTCGAAGGGCTCGGAAATCGCGGGCCGAGTCCGCAGATGCTCCGCGACCAATGCGGCAGCCATGAGCGGGTCGCTGACGGCCATCGCCGTCTTTTCCGCGGAAAGCATCACGCTTTCGCCACGTTGAATCCCGCCCATCTGAGCCACCGGCGCCCATCCCCGCCGTGCTCGCTCGCGGTCGATGATGTCCCATCCCACATGGTCCATCGCCACGGGATCGGTCGCGAAGAAGAGACCGCCGTAAGGCCACACTCCCCAGGTGCGGTTCCAGTTGCCCGGCCCGCCTTCGTACACGCCCACCAATCCATCGAGGATGTGCAGCGTCGCCTTCTCCAAGATCGGCCGTTGTCGCACGGCTGTCGGGATGAAGGTGTTGCACTGGTTCGGCCCGCTCACGTTTCCGCCGATGCGATAGATTCCCGCGAGATGGCTGCGGCAGACGTTATTGTTCATGCCGTGCGACATATTCTTCAGCGCGAGCGTCACGCCGGACGATTTGTGGTCCTTCAGGCACGGAATCGTGATGAGCTTGCTGATGCGACGCGTCACGATCGTCGTCAGATGCGAGCGATGCCGGCGATCGTCGCGCGAGTCGTGTTCGGGGGCGGCGAAGCCCATCGTGACGAACACATCGGGGTCGTAACCGACGACGTTCGGATCCCGCTGCCCGCCGCGTGGTTGCCCGTCGATTTCGACTTGCGTGTCGTCGTAGGCATACGATGCGGCGGCCCAATCGACGCCAAGGTCGGAAGCGAGCCGGTCGAAGCCGGTCTCGCGCATTTCGTTCGCGTAGCGGTCGAAGATGAGGATGTCTCGCCGCGGAATGCCGCAGTATTCGACCAGCGAACGGATCGTCTCGGCCACGACCTCGGGGCTTGAAATTGATCCCACCGCGTTCGGCACTCGGCCAGGTTCGTTCGGCCGAGCGCGACGACCGACCGGATTCACCTTGATGCCGACGACATCGCCTCGGCCGAAGAATCGCCGCCAGGCTTCGGGCACATCGCCATGGGCTCCGACAAGTTCGGTGATGCCGCGTTCCATCATGACGCGAACGGCGGCCGGGTTGAGCGAATAGTCCGCCGCCACCGCGCGAGGATTACGCACTCCGCCACGCGTCCGGGAAACGAGCCCGGCATTCCAAGCGGGAACACGCGGCACTTCGGCCGTTTTCGGCTCGGGAAGGGCTGTCCTCCGAGACGAGGCCATGCCCCTTCCATCTGATACGCCCCTGCAACGCCCAACCCGGCGCCGACAGCACCGCCAAGAAGGAAGCGACGGACAACGAACGAGTGCAGGGCGATTTCATAGGGCGATCTTTTGGGGAAGAGCAAATGGCAGGAGCCCGCATTATGCGAAGCGCATCCAATCGCAAAACGAAAGAGGCCTGAACACTGGGACGCGTCGCGGCCAACTCGATCGATGCAAGGTGATGTTCTTAATGCGAATCCGAACTCGGCAGCGGGCGGCTTGCGTGAAATGCAGTTTGCCTTGCGGCGGAGTCATCGGCTGGAAGATGGGAATGCTGTCGGCGGAACTGCCTGCAGCAGTTTCACCTGGTTCGGCGTGCTCGGCGAGCGGAAGGTGCCTGGGGTGACAGGAGCGGTGGGTTGCGAATGGCTTGATGGACGGCCTGTGCTGGCGACGATCAGCGGAATCTCGTCCGGCGTCGGGCGCGGGGATGGGCGACGATGCGAACTCGGCGAAGGCTTCCGCGACTTCGGCGGGGGTTTGGTAGCGACGCGATTTCGCCATCATCTTCGATGACGCGAACCATGCCTCCGGCACATCAGGCCGCAGCACGCGCGAAGACTTCGGCTGACGCACCTGATGCCAAATCATTTTCGCGCCGTCGTCCCTTCCCGGAAACGGGCTGCGGCCCGCCGCTAAGTAGTAGAGACTTCCGGGCCCAGGCTGTGTAGATGTCGGCCCGAATGTCCACCCGACTATCGATCGTTTGTTCGGGAGCGAGGTAGTCGGCGGTGCCGATGACGTAGCCGGCCTCGTACTCCTTCACGTAGGCATGGGTGTCTTCGTGGAAGAACGCGCGAGGCCCATGTCGAGAATCTTGACGACGCCGGTCCGCTCGAGCAGCAGGTTGCCCGGTCTCGATGTCGCGATGCACAAGCCTGGCTTGATGCGCGTGCTGGAGACCACCGCGGCCTGGCGGATGTAGTGAGCCGCCCGATGCGGAGTCGTCGGCGTTGTTGCGGCGGATGAAATCGTGGAGGTTGGCATCCGTCCACGAACTCGGGCACGAGGAAGTGGAGTTTCCCTTCGTGGTCGATGTCGTGCGCACGAACGATGTTCGGATGGTCAAGCCGGGCAGCTGCGCGGGCTTCGCGGTAGAAGCGGGCAAGCGACGCCGGGTCTTCGGCCTGGGCGATCGGCAGCACTTTGAGGGCGACGCGCCGGCCCATGTGCTGATGTTCAGCGAGATAAACCGCGCCCATGCCGCCGGCGCCGAGACGGTCGATGAGGCGATACTTGCCGGCGACGACGAAACCACGCCAGCGTCCGTCGAGCAGCTTCTCGGCTTGAAAGCGGGTGAGGACGCCGTCTTCGATCAGGGCATCCGCATATTCGCGTGGGGTAGCGGGTTCGGCTTCGTGGTGGGCGCGAAACGATTCAATCGTCTCGGCATCCAAGACGCCGCTCTTGTAGCCGATTTCCAAGAATGCATCGATAGTGGTTGGCGCCGGCATGTTCCTTACCCATGTAGGCTGAAAATCGGTCAGGAAGGACCGTGAGGAGGATCGATGCAAATCCGAGGCGACTCCCTGCGCCTCAATCAGGAACCTGGCAAACTGCTCATGATGGAAGGAGCGATTCGTCGATTCGGATGCGACTTTTCGTCTCATCTTCTGAAAACTTGAGGAATGGGGAGAAGGCAGCCGACACGCCGCTGTTTCCGAAGCCGAGGTGTCTCCCACGCCAGCGCGCCAACTCATGAAACGCAAATGAAACCACCCCGAAAGGTGGATTTAACAACTGTTGCAACATGGGAAACATGCAAACGTAGCATTTTTTCGCGCCTGATTCTGAAGGAAGATGAGAACTCCGTCCCGGCTTACCCCGGCAACTGTGCTTGGGCGCTTCTGGAATGCCGCTAAGGCCGCTCCCCTCACGTGCGCAAGGAGCGTGAAGCGTGGTCAGGACACGGATGTCGATGTTGCCGGCGTATACCACGTCGATGGGACGGGCATATCAAGGGGATGCACGCGAGGTGCTCGCCAACCTCCCGGACGATTCCGTTTCTCTCGTATTCACCTCGCCGCCCTTCGCCTTGCGACGCCAAAAAGCTTACGGCAACGTGACCGCCGACGAGTACATCGAATGGTTCTGGCCGATCGCCGAACAGATTCGCCGCGTGCTGAAGGAAGACGGCAGTTTCGTCATGGAACTGGGCGGAGCATGGAATCCGGGCAGTGGGACGCGCTCGCTCTTCATCTACAAGCTGCTTCTTAAACTCGGCGAAATCTATCACCTCGCGCAAGACTTCTACTGGCATAATCCTTCGCGCCTGCCGACACCCGCGGAATGGGTGACGATTCGCCGCACGCGCGTCAAGGAAGCGATCACGCAAGTCTGGTGGTTCTCGAAATCGACCGAACCGCAGGCTGACAACCGCAAGGTGCTCGTCCCGTACAGCAAATCGATGAAAAGGCTGCTTAAGGACGGCTACAGCCCCGCGAAACGGCCTTCGCAGCATGAAATCGGCCCGCATTTTCAAAAGGACAACGGCGGCGCGATTCCGCCCAACATCCTGACGATTCCCAACACGCGGTCCTACGACGAATACATCTTCCGCTGCCGCGCCGCGGGCTTGCCGGTGCACCCGGCTCGCTTTCCGTCGGAGTTGCCGGACTTCTTCATCAAGTTCTTGACGAACGAAGGACAGACGGTGCTCGATCCCTTCGCGGGGAGCAACACGACCGGGCAACAGGCGGAGCGTCTGGGCCGCAAATGGGTCTCGATCGAACTGAACCCCGACTATGTCGCGGGTTCACGGTTGCGGTTCGAGGCCCCTGCCCCCACATCAGTTCGCGTCGCGGCATGATTGGTCGAAGGCGATTTAGTTACCCTTCCTCGCGAGGAAAAGGACCCGCTCTTACCAACGAATGCCTACTTCTTCAACGTGCCGGCGCGCCAAATCCGCAGCTTGCCTTCATGATCCACGCTGGCAAGCAGCGGCAGGCGGCGGGCGAAGGCGGCCGCCATGACTGGGCTGTCGTGCCCTGTCAGCGTCAGACGTTCCGCCCCGAATAGCCCGTCTTCCGCGTTCCAAATCTTGATCGTGCGGTCGTAGCTGGTCGTCGCAAATGTGTTTCCGTCCGGATGAGCGGCGATGCAGGTCATCGGTTGATGGTGGTTTCGCTCCAGACGTTCAAGGGAAGGCTGACCTTCCTTCGTGAATCGCCGAACCGTGAGAACGTGGTCGTCGCTGATGGTCGCGATGCGGCCCCCCGCCAAACTGGCGATGCCGCGGATCGCTCCGTTCTGCAAAGGAATCGGATCGAGCGAAAGGCGCCCCTTTTCCACATCCAACATCGCGAAAAGCCCCTTCGCGTCGCCGATCATGGCTTGATGGCCGAAGCCGAACGTAAGCGAGCGGATGGGAGTCGCTTCCATCGGCTTGCCTTTTACCGCTCCCGTCGCGGCGTTGAAGAAACCGACGGCGGAGTTGCCTGCCATGCCGAGCACATCGCCCCCTTGATCGAAGGCGACGACGTTGGCTTGAGCTTTGATCTGATACGCTTCCTTCCAGGCCCAGGCTTTCTTGTCGTCCTGAGTGAGCCGCCAGGCTTTCACTTCAGGTGTTTTCCCTTCGACCGCAACCGCGAGTAGGATGCCGTCGTCGTCGCGCTGACGGAACGCGAGCGCATTGATCGGCCCGTCGTGCTTCATTTCGCCGACGCTCGAGCCGTCGAGCGGATTCCAAAGTTTGACGAGTCCGTCGCGGCCGCCTGTCGCAAGCAGTTGATCGCCGGGTGCGAAATCAACGGTCGTCGCAGACGATTGGTGTGCTTGGATCGGCTCGTCATACTTCGCCGCATTCAGGTCCCAGATTTTGATCGAGTTGTCGTGGCCCACCGATGCCAGATGCTGTCCATCGCTGGACGCGGCGAGAGATCGGATGCGCGAAACGTGGCCGACGAACGCCTGTGTTTGCTTGCCGGATTTCTCATCCCACGCGCGCACGACCCAATCGTCGCCTGCCGAATAGAAGGCATCTCCCTTCGGAGACCATGTGACGTGCCGAACGCTGGAGCCGTGTTGTTGAAAAGCCGTCGTCTCCTTGCCGGTCTTGGGATCGAAGCGACGAAGCCGGCCAAAGGTCAGCGTGCCTTCGAGTTCGATGACGCCGACGAGCAACGTCGATCCGTCCGGCGAAAATGCGAGGCTGCTGATCCCGCCTTCCGTCTTCCACGATTGCAGTTTCTTCGGCTGCTTGGCATCCCACACCTCGACGACATTCTGGACCGAGATGGCGAACACGTCTCCCTCCTTGGTCGTCGCCAAGGAAAGCGCATCATCTTCCAGCTTCTGCACGCTTCTCGATTTCCCGGTCGTCGCATCCCAGAGGATCAGTTGCTTGTCATGGTCGCCGATGGAGATGACCGTATCTTTTCCGAGCGTCGCGATGCGGTAGGTGCCCTTTTGGTGCCCCTCGAAAGCGACTCGCGATTTCACGTTTTCGACGGTGTCGCCGGTCCTCACGTCCCACGCATGAATCGCGTTTTCCATCAGCGCGGCGTAGAGCGTCTTTCCGTCGGACGAGAACGCAAGCGAATAGACCGGACTGATGGGCCCACGCAAGATAGCGCCGACTTGCGGGCGGTCGCCGAGATTCCAGAGACGGACCACGCCCAGTTCGTCCGCCGATGCCAGCAGTTTCCCGTCCGGCGCGTACGCGACGACCGAGACGGCGGCGGGTTGGCCTACCAGCGAATGCCGATGCGACTCGACCTGCCGCCACACCCATTGCCACTCGAAGGTCTTCGATTCCTGCCCCGCGAGCAGCTGCCGGGCACGCAGCGCATTCCCTGCCCGAATAGCGGTTAGGCCTTCGGCGAGCAACGCGGAGTAGGCTTTTTTGGCGACGAAAGCTCTCTCGGTTTCGACTTCCTCTACTTGTTTCTTGAACGTCGTCGCCGCTTCCACCGCTTTGTTCGTGCGAGCCTGCTCCTCGGAAAGTCGTCGCCCGGCGAAACGGCTGTAGAAGAAGATACCGAGAGCAAGCACCAGGAATGCTGCGGGGATTCCGATCCAGAGGTAGTTGCTGCTCCGCTCCTTCAACAGGGCGACTTCAGCGTGCTTCGGCCTTTCCGCCCCATACCGGACAACGGCATCCTGAGCCGCGGACACGAATATCTCTTCGCGTCCGTCCTGCAAGACAGGTTGCAACTCGATGATCGGCGCGCGGTCGTCCGCGAGAGCGTTGATGGCGTCTTCGAGGCGCGATGTTCCTCGCCAACTGCTTCGCAACGAACTGGGCGATACCAGGGCTCGCGTCCAGACTCCATCGGATTGACGGTAGCCGAGCCGTTCGGCAATCGCCTGAAACGCCCCGACGTCTCGGCCCCGCAGAGCACGTTGGATCGAACCGTCGATGAGCGCGGCGACGGCAGAATCCGGCAATCGCGAAACCATTGCCGCCATGAGGGTCCCCGTCGATCGGGATTTGCCGACAAGAATATGGGCGGACGCGAGCACTTCCGAAATGGCGGAAAATCCGTTGCGCCGCGCCGATTGCACTGCGCGTCGAACGATCGCGTCGTCGGTTCCCGGGTCGAGCCGGATGCCGAAGACCGTCGCCGGAGATTCGGACGAAAAGGGCAACGGCTCCGAAACCGTGGGTGCCACAATCAACATGCGAAGCTGATCGAGGCTGAGTTCCTCCAGCAGATGCCGGGGCCAGGCATAGGAAGCGAGATCGGAAAAAGCCGTAAGCGCTCGGCCGAGCAATTCCGCGCGGATCGTGAAGATCAGCTTGAGACGCGCGGACGAGGTTTCGAGGCTGGAAAGCAACCGAGCGGCGGAACGCAGGCGTGCCTCGTAGCCGGCGCACGCGAAGAGATCGTCCATTTCCTCGATCGCCAGCACGCCCTCGAAAGGAAGCGTTTCGGTGAGGGATTCCACCAATTCGGCGAACGATTCTGGGCGTTGGCTCAGCGCCGTTTGCAGAGCAGCCGCATCCGTCGATCCGGATTCCCCAACGGAAGCAGTCAGGGGGGCGGGGGCAATCGCACTGCTAGTACTTTCGCTCAAGAAGTTTCGCACAATCGCAGGCAGATCGACGACGACTAGTCGCCCGGTCGGCGTCTCGAACGCATACGGCTTGGCGGCGAAACGAGAAATGGACAACGCGATTTGCCCGATCAAATCGCTCGAAGCGCGATAGCCGAGGTCAGGTTGGCGCCCCTCCGTCTCAGGTGTTGCTTCCGTGCGATCGCGCCAGACGCGGTACCCTATCGCTTCTTCTTCCAAAAACGGCAGAGCCGCGGCTCGAACGAAAGACGTCTTGCCGACCCCGGCGCCCCCCGCGACCCAGATGCCGCGCGTGGAGTCGTTGTCGATTTCGTTCGCGAAACGAAGTACTCCTCCGACCGATGAGCAGCGATCGATCCGCGCGGCCCAGCAAGGCCAAAGGATGATACGGGTCCTTCGGCAACGGCGAAGTAATGGGGCGGGGCGCGGCGGCGTTCGGCCGTCGGGCAAAACTCCTGCGCGAGCAGCACGCGCGTAGCCACCGACAACGAAGAGGGGCCGGCCTCGGCTCGCCACGCAGCGGATCGCTCCAGAGGAGTTTTCCGGATTGCAGAATCGCTTGAGAAAACTCAATGCGGCCTCGGCGTCGATTGGCCGGACAAAGGCGTCTCGCAGGCGATGACGCAGACATCGCGGTCAATGCTTCCGCGAGGAAAAGTTCCCATTCCAGGAAAGCGGACGACTTCCGTTTCCGCCCAACAGCATGACCGTCGGGAGCGCGATCCCTCTTCGGCATCGGCGATCGCAGGATGCCAGCCGCGACGGAGCGAAACCTCGCCGCCAAGAACTTCGCCATCCTTCACATTGCCGATCCAGATCAGCACGTCCGGTGCTTGGCGTCGAATCGCGCGGTCCAAGTCCCCCATCGCCGCTCGACCTGCACCGAAAGCACGCTCAGCAGTTGTTCCTTGATCGCCGCGGACAGCTTCGCTTCAACGTCCGGTTCGATCGCCAGCATCACCTTCGGTTCGACGGCGAACGGATCGCCCGCTGCGGATCAATGTCGCCCTGCCGCAAGCGGATGCTGCACTCCCCAGCATTGCGTCCATTCCGCCGGCCCCGCGTCGTCGCACAGCGTCTGCCACGGGATCATGCCCGGGCGCGTCGCACAACACCTCTAACGGTTGCGGAGAGTTGGCCTTCAGCCAACCAAGAACCTCTTGACCGACCTTTCCCTGGAACAATAACCGATGGAGCGTTTGCCCAAGCTTGGCGATATCGCCGCCGACGTCAGCCCCCTGAGCGGACTGCGCGAGCAGCGAACGGATCTGCCGCGACGTGGCGAGGAATGTCTCGAGGTCTGCCCCTTCCAGCGCATAGGGTTCGAAATACCGATCCCCTTCCGACCAAATGAACGTCATACGGCCGATGCGGAAAAGGCTTTGGCAGATGACATGGGGCACGAGGCAATCTCCCGGTGACGTAACGACAATGCGGCCCGCCGATCCTCTCAGATCGTGGATAACTTATAAAGGGGCGAACTGATTTTTAGCGGAGAAAGAACATGAACTGCACGCGATGCCCCTTCATGAAAAAAGGCGACCGCTTCGCGTAGTCGCCTTTCCTTCGAACGGTAGGAGTTCTCTCCGATCATCCCTCCGGCTTGCTCAAGTCGATATTGATTTCCTTGTCCTCAGGAAAGTTTCGGATGATTTTCGAGTTCTTTTCGTCAAATTTCTTGTTGAGTTTATCGGGGCCGGAGAAATCGTCTTTCCATTCGACGCAGATCTTGTGCTTGCCGCCGAGCGGTTTGGTGAGCCCTTCAAAGGCAAACGTGCCGTCGTCCTTCACAGTTGCTTCGCGTTTGCCGAGAGGATCAGCACCCTCTTGTTTGACAACCCAAACCTTGACGGAGCCGATCTTCATTCCGTTGATGGTTTTCGCCTTCATCGGTTCGCCGTTGAACGTGACTTTGCCTTTCACGTCGAACGTCGGCGGCCCGGACGGGCCTCCGCAGCCAACCGATAGAACGAACAGGAACGCAATTCCGGGGAGAAGTCTAGCGCCATGCAGCATGCGTGGGCCTCTCGCTTGAATCGACAAAAGGAAACGGCGCCGAATCGGTCGGCGCCGTGAGAACGCTCTCAAGTTACTCACGGAAGGTTCGCAATGCTGTCGCCAGCCTGAGCGCTGCCCATGGCGGAGAAAGACGCCAGATCAACACTGTAAGTAATGAAGCGCACGCTGCCGTCGCAGAAGACCATGTTGAATCCGCCAGTGTGGGACGAACCAAAACGCTCTCCCGGATCGGTACGATCGTCCGGAAGGGGAGCCTGAGATGTTCGCCGCATCGAATCCCAGTCCCAGCCGGACGTATATCCTTCGTTGTCGTCACCCTGATATTGACCTAAGTTCGCAAGATTTTTTCGAGCTTCGCCCGCAAAAAAGGTATTCGAGGTTCCATCGGTTATTTGCACCATCTTGCGGCCCACGTAGCCGTAAGGGATGGCGCCGTTATTGTCGAGAGAACTCCCGCCGTAGTCCCACGGAGCATGGCCATACGTTCCGCCAGGCCCGTACCAACTTCCTTGGGCCGGAAGTGCCATGGGGCTTCGGCGAGATGGGCAGAAGTAGACGGGGACAGGCGTCGACATCGCCTTGATTTGGCAATCCGCGATGGTGGTTGCGCCACCTCCACGCCACAACGCGGCTTGTTCGATGAACGGCAGGATTTGGTATCCCCAACCCGCCAACTGGCCGCTCGCCGTTGCCGGTTGGCCCACAGCGGTAAAAGTAGGCGCATCGGCCCACGTCTGCCCCGCATGCGGCAGGACTTTGTACGTGTCGTGGTAGCCGTGCGTGAGTAAGCCTGATTTGCTTTAAATTGTTTTGGGCACTGCGTCCGGGCCGCAGCTTCGCGACTTTTGGACAGCGGGAACCAAGAGGGCGATCAGAACTGCGATGATCGCGATGACCACCAGCAATTCGATCAACGTAAAATGCAGGGACGCGCATACGCCGCAAAACTTGGGTGACATGACCGACTCCGGCGAACCAATAAGAAATGAATGCTAACTCATCCAATTGATTACGCCCCCCATCGGCCTGCTGTCAAGCCCAAGTTGTGCAGACGGAAAGGGAATTAAGGGAATTCACGCACGGCTATGACTCAAGAATCCAACGCAGCAGCGTCTGGGCATGAAGCCGATTGCCGGCTTCACAATACGACGCTTGCGGGCTTCCACATGACGCCATCGGTCGTCTCCTCGCCGCGGTGGGCGGGGAGGCAGTGCATGAAGATCGATCCTTCGACGCGGCGGCCATCAGATCGCCGTCTACGCAATAACCTTGAATCGCTTCAGCCGCCGGGCCGTTTCCGCTTCCTGGCCCATGCTGGTCCAGACGTCAGTGTAGACGACATCCGCGTCTCGCACGGCTTCCTTCGGGTCTGCAATTTCGGTCAGCAAATCCACGTACGCGGCCTCAGCGAATTGGGTGCGGAAGGCGTCATCGAATCGGTAGCCTTCTGGAGCCGCGAGGATGAAGCGGATGCCGACCTTGCTGCAGGCGAGGGCGAGCGAACGGGCCACGCTGTTGCCGTCGCCGACGAAGGTGACGGTGCGCCCTGCGAGGTCGCCGAAATGTTCGCGGATCGTCAGCAGATCGCCCAATGCCTGGCAGGGGTGAGCGGCATCCGAGAGCCGCGTTGATCACGGGGACCGCCGCCCACTTCATGAACTCTTCAACAGTGCGATGCTCGAAAACACGAGCGAGCACATCGACGAATTGGCTGATCGTCCAGCGCCACGTCGCGCAGCGATTCGCGCGTGCCGAACCTGACTTCCTGCTGCGTCAGGAAAATGCTCTGCCCGCCCAGGTGCGCCATGGCGGCCTGAAAGCTGACGGTGCTGCTCGAACTGCGCCTGAGCACGCGACCTTGCAGCACCGGCTTCGTGCTTTCCTGCAAGGCATCTCATGCGAAGGTGTTGAGCAGATTCTCGATTTCGGCTGACCAATCCGTCAACGGATGAAATGACGCACCGGGCCCTTTGCCAAGCAGCGATGGAGAGGCCATTGCTGGACGCCGCGGAGCGACCGTCTTCCGTAGATTCGATTCCGACTTCTTCGTCATGACTGAAATCCCGGTCAGCGAGATCGTCTCGCATTGAAAAAGGGGACGCAGCTCTTTTTGGTTACTCGTGAGCGAGGACGCTTCGTCGAGGATGTCGCACCCCGCCAGCAGTCTCTCGTCGGTCAGCGTGAGGGAAGCGCGGGCAAGCGACGACGTTGCCGTGCGTGACGTTGATGAGCAGCTGCGCTTGAGGCACGCATCGACGATTGGGGCGCCCGTCGATCGAAAGTTCCACGCCGATCATCGTACCGCGGATGCGGATGTCCTGAATGATCGGCGTCCGCGTGCGAAGGTAGCCAAGCGAGCACGGAATTGGTCGGCAATCGCCGTCGCTCGCTCCAACAGGTTGTCTTCGATCGTTTCGACTGTCGCAAGGGCGGCACGGCACGCGATCGGATTGCCGCCGAAAGTGGCGGCATGGGTGCCGGGCACAAGCTTTTCCGGTGGCCAATGGCTTGCGGGCGATCAATCCGCCGCAGGCCACGCCGCCGGCGAGGGCTTCGCCAGCGTGATCGCATCGGGGACGACGTTGAAATTCTGAAATGCGTACCTCACGTCCCTGTTCGGCCCATACCGGTCTGCACTTCATCGAAAATCAGCATCGCCATGCTGATCCGCGAGCGAACGCAGCCCTTCCAGATAACCGTCCGGCGGGAGATTGATGCCGCCTTCTCCCTGGATCGGCTCCAGCGGCGATGGGCGCAGGTTTCGTTGTCGATCAGCTTGGCGACGGCATCCAGGTCGCCGAAAGGGCATACTGAAAACCGGCGAGCAACGGCTCGAGACCTCGTGATATTTCGGCTGCCCTGTCGCGCTCAATGCCCGGAGCGCGTTCGCCCATGGAAGCTGTTGAGCATCGCGATGATCTTATAGCGGCCTCGGCTTGCCGTTGAGACGGGCGATCTTGATGACCGCTTCGTTCGCTTCGGCGCCGCTGTTGCAGAAGAAGCATTGGGCATCGGCGATGCCGCCCTTCTCGACGAGGGCCTGGGCGAGTTGCCCTGCGCTCTGGCGTACCAGGGTATTCGGCACATGCACGAGCTGGGCGACCTGTTCCTGCACCGCCTTCATCGACGCGCGGCGGGCAATGCCTGATCAGATCGCAGCCCCACTTCGGGAAGAAATCGAGGTATGCTCTTCCGCATCCCAAACATGACCCTTCGCCAAGTGACCAGGCACACCGGATACCGGCGATAGTTGCCGATCACATAGCGGTCGAAGAGAAATGGTTTGACTAGTCATTTCGGCTCCGAATTGCAGATTTCAAATTGCAGATTGCAAATTGAGGAGATCGCCTCTGCAAGGTTCACGTTCTCGGCTTCAAATTTGAAATCTGCAATTTGCAATGAAAATGCTCTCAAGTTCGCTTTCTTACTCGAGAACTATTTCCGTCTTACTCCTGAATCCGTGTAAATCTCGAGAAGAAGCGAATGGCGGATGCGTCCGTCGATCACGTGAGTTTTCCTGACGCCTGCTTTCGCCGCATCCAGGCACGCTTCGACTTTCGGAATCATCCTCTTCATCGGGATCACCTTGCGGCGAATCAACTCATCGATCTGCTTGGCGTTCAGGTGGGTCAGCAGCGATTCGCTTCTTGTGGCGATCTTCGAGAATGCCGGGCGTATCGGTCAGCAACACCAGTTTCTCCGCACCCAACTGGGCGGCGACGGCGGAGGCGGCGGTGTCGGCATTGATGTTGAGCCAACCGCCATCGGCATCGATCGCGAGCGAAGGGATGACGGGGATGATGCTGCCGGCGCAGAAATCCTGATCAAGTCGGCATCGACTCGCGTCACATTGCCGACCCGGCCCAGATCGACCGGCGAACCATCCGCTCCCGGCAGGGTAAGTCGTCAAGCCGGACAAATACCGAATCGCCGCGATGCGGACCGTGGACGGCCCTTCCGCCCGCTTGGCGAATCTGGTGTCGATGTCGGCGTTGATTTCATTGAGAAGGACGTTGACGACGATGCGAAGTGTCATCGGTGTAGCGTCGGCCCAGACCTGCGTGGCTTGAGACCCGCCGCCGCCGACGGGTGATCGATCGGCTTGCCGCCGCCATGCACGAGGACTACGCAGGCCGACGGTTTCCATGAAGACGATGTCTTGGAGGGTCGCCTTGAGAGCCCGGCTTTTCCATGGCGCTGCCGCCGAGCTTGATGATCGTCAGCTTGTCGCGGAATTTCTTCGATGTGGCTGAGTGCTTCGATGAGCGTTCAGGCCTTGCGGATCGCACTTCGTCCATGGGCTCAACCCTCGCCGCGGAATCCCGCGGGCGCGTTCGCCAAAAGAGCGATCTAGTGGGAGGAAAAGCGTCAAGACGCCAACGTCGTTGTCGCGCGTGGGTGTGTTGAGCGCAGCGAGACGCACCGTTACGCGCTCGGAGTTGCACTATTTTGGTGGGATGTCTTTCGCTCTAGGACACTTCAAACGGTGCGTTCTCAAGCGCGCTCGACACACCCTACAACTTGTATTCGTTAGAATCGAACAATCCTCGCCGCTTGCAGGACACCTGAATGAGTTCCGTCCCGACCTTGTACCTGATCGATTCCCATTCGTTGATCTTTCAGGTATTCCACGCCATCGCGATGAGCAGCTCGAGCGGGTTGCCGACGAATGCGGTAAGCCTGGGGCATGGCGCGCGATCTGCAATTTGCGGGCGAAAGCCAGGATGGCTGCTGTCGGTTCGACGTGGGGAGAACGTTTCGCGAGGACCTCTACGCGGAATACAAGGCCCATCGCTCGCCGATGCCGGACGATCTGAAGCTGCAGATCCCGATGATCCATGAACTGCTGGCCGCGATGCGCATCCCCAAGATCGGCATTCCTGGATTCGAGGCGGATGATGTCATCGCCACCTGGCCCGTGAAGGCGAGAAGCAGGGTGGATGTCTTCATCTGCTCCAGCGATGCTGATTGCCGGCAGCCAAGCTGAGCGATCGCATCCGCATCTACAACCTGCGGAAGAAAGAGACCTTCGATGCGGCGTCGCTCAAGGCGGATTGGCGTCAGTTCGAGCAGGTGGTCGAATACCGTGACCATGGTGGGCGACCTGCGGACAACGTTCCCGGCGTCGAAGGCATCGGGCCGAAGACGGCGAGCCAACTGCCGCAGGAATACCAGACGCTCGACAACCTCATCCAGCATCTCGATGCATTGAAGGGGAAGAAACTCGAGAACTTCAAGAAAGCCTTGCCGACGCTGGAAACGAGCTGAACGCTGGTTCGACAGAACCGATGCCGATGGAGATCGACTGGGAAGGACGGGCTGGGAGAGCTGATGCTGCCGCTGTATGCGCTGTATCGCGAATGGGGTTTCCAGCGTTTCGCCGACGAAATCCGCAGCAGCCTGCCGGCCACGTCGCTGCGGTCGAACAAACCTCGCCGGTGCCGACGATGACGCGCGCAATGCGGCGGTTCAGGAGATCTGTTCGCTGGGTTGGTGGATGAAGGCAAAGCCCATGGCGCCCCGTCGGCCACGACCACCTGGCACCACGACTATCGGCTCGTTTCCACCTGGGACGAGTTCGATGATTTCTTCGGTGATTTCAAAAAAGCAGGACCGCTTCGCCATCGACATCGAAACCGACGACCTCGTGCCGCTTTCCGCGAAGCTTGTCGGCATCGCCATCTGCTGGAAGCCGGGCCTTGCGTTTTACATCGCATGTCGTGGTCCTGAATGCGATGCGAAGCTCGATCCGGATGAAGTGCTCCAACGTCTGAAGCCGACGCTTGAAGATGCGAACATCGAGAAGGTCAATCAAAACATCAAGGCCGACGTTGGCAGGTGCTGCAGGCTCACGGCATCACGCTGCGCGGCGTGGCGGGCGATTCGATGGATCGCGGACTATCTGCTCCACGCCGGCGAACGCAGCCATGGCATGGACATACTTGCTGAAAAACACCTCAATCACCGCCCGATTCCGATTCAGGATCTCATCGGCAAAAGGAAGCAGCAACTGACGATGGATCAGGTGGCGTGCGTGACCGTCGCTCAGTATCTGTCCGAAGACGCCGACGTTGCCTATCGGCTTTGCGCCAAGCTGGAACCCGCGCTGGAGAAGTTGGGTTTCAAACACGACAAATCGGAGCCTCGCGAGGCGGGCAAGATTTATCTCTACGACGACCTGGAAATGCCTCTCGTCGAAGTGCTCGCCGACATGGAGTACGCCGGCATCCGCATCGATGTGCCTCGTCTCAAGACGATGGGCGAGTCGATGGAGAAGGAACTCGCCACCCTCGAACAGGACATCTACCAGCTCGCGGGCCGGACGTTCAACATCGGTTCCGTGAAGCAGCTTCGCGACATCTTGTTCCAGGAGATGGGCTTCAAGCCGAGTAAGCGGACGAACATCACACGGGCGGCGAGCACGGACCAAGAAACGCTCGAAGACCTCGCGGCCCAGGGTCATGAGTTGCCGAGGAAGCTGCTGGAGCATCGGAAGATCGCGAAGCTGAAAAGCACCTACGTCGATGCATTGCCCGCCGCCGTCCATCCAAAGACGGGACGCGTGCATGCGTCGTTCAACCAGACCGTCGCCGCGACTGGCCGGCTCTCGAGCAGCGAGCCGAATCTGCAGAACATCCCGATCCGCAGCGAACAGGGCGGGCAGATTCGTCAGGCATTCGTCGCCGAGCCGGGTTGGAAATTGCTATCGGCCGATTATTCGCAGATCGAACTGCGGCTGCTCGCCCACTTCGCGGACGACGAAACGCTGAAGCGGGCCTTCATCGACAACCACGACATCCACACGCTGGTCGCTTCGCAAGTCTTCGCCGTGGATGAGAAGATCGTGACGAAAGAACAGCGCCGCCTCGCGAAGATGGTCAACTTCGGCGTCCTCTACGGCATGAGCGCCTTCGGCCTCGCCCAACGCCTTGAAATCTCGAAGGAGGAGGCGGCCGACTTCATCGACTCCTACTTCGGGCGGTACCCAAGCGTTCTCACCTATCAGGACAAGCTGCTCGAAGAATGCCGCAAGAAGGGGTATGTGGAAACATTTCTCGGCCGGCGCCGCGCGATCAACGGCATCCGGCCGCATTCGAGCTACAAGGGCCGCAATCAGCCGGAGCGCGAAGCGATCAACATGCAGATTCAGGGCTCGGCCGCGGACCTGATCAAAGTCGCGATGGTTTCGCTCGCCCAGAAGGTGAAGGAAACCAAGGTACGCTCGCGGCTGCTGCTGCAGATCCACGACGAACTCGTCTTCGAGTGCCCTGATGACGAAGCCGACATGCTCTCGGCCCTCGTCCGCCACGAGATGAGCACCGCCCTCGCCGACCGCGTGACGGTGCCCTTCGGCGTCGAACTCGGCATCGGACCCAACTGGGCGGAAACGCGATGAACGTGCTTTTAGCGAGCCGCGCGAGCAAATGCGGCGATCGGTTCCCGGATGAGATTCAATTCACCTGCAGGAACCTGCCGCCAGCACTTGCTCGTGCAGCGTTCAAAAAGGCAAAAAGGCGAACTGCATTTATCCGCTAGTCAATCCTCAGGGCGGGCGCCATAATATCTGCAAGAATCGGGCAACCGATTCTCTACCATGCCGCTCGGCCGACTTCCGTCGTCCGAGCGCATGCTCCCCCGGGCAGGTTCCGGGGAAAGCAAAAGTGGGTCAGCAGCCCACTTTTTTCGTTGGCGGACTAAGCCAGAGGTTTTCCCTATGAAGGGCAGCGACGTTCTGCGGATCGTGGACCAGATGCATCATGAGAAGAACATCGACCGCGAGGTCATCTTCTCCGGCATCGAGGCCGCCTTGCAGCTCGCCTCCGAAAAGAAGTTCGGCGAAGAGTCGGGCGTCGTGGTCAAGATCGACCGCGAATCGGGCGAAATCCATGTCCGCCGCGGCGAGGAGGACATCGACCCCGCCCTCCTGGGCCGTATCTCGGCTCAGAGCGCCAAGCAGGTCATGATCCAGAAAATCCGCGAGGCCGAATGCAATTCGGTCTTCGAGGAATACGTCGGCCAAAAAGGGGACCTCGTCACCGGCCCGATCGTTCGCCATGAAGGCGGAGCCGGCATCGTGACCCTCGGCAAGACCGAAGCGATCCTGCCCCGCAGCGAGCAAATCCCCGGCGAAAGCCACCACGTCGGCGAACGCGTCAAGGCGGTCGTCCTCGAAGTGAAGAAGGCCGGCACCCGCGTGAAGATCATCCTCTCGCGCACGCATCCGGAATTCGTCCGCCGCCTCTTCGAAAACGAAATTCCCGAAATCCAGGACCGCACGATCGAAATCCGCGCCGTGGCTCGCGAAGCGGGTTATCGCTGCAAGATCGCGGTCAGCAGCATCGACCTCAAGGTCGATTGCGTCGGCGCCTGCGTCGGCGTCCGCGGCTCGCGCATCAAGAACGTCGTGGACGAACTCGGCGGCGAACGCATCGACATCGTCCGCTGGAACGACTCGCTGCAAGTTATGATCCCCAACGCCCTGCAACCTGCCGCCGTCGATGAGGTTTTCCTCTACGGCCGACTGGGTCGCGCGATCGTGATGGTGAAGGAAGATCAGCTGTCGCTGGCGATCGGCCGGCGTGGTCAGAATGTCCGCCTCGCGAGCAAGCTCGTCGGCTGGGACATCGAAATCATGACGATCGACGAACTCAACGAGAGCGTCGAGCGAGCCGACCGCTGGTTCCGCAGCATTCCCGATCTGCCACCCGAAGCTGTCGAGCGGTTCATCGAGGAAGGCTTCCTGTCGTTCGACGATCTGACGTTCATCGAAGCTTCCGAAATGGCCGAGATGACCGGCATCGACGAAGACACTTGCGGCGGCGTGATCGAATACGCGGAAGAGATGGCGTTGCAGATCGAACGCCACGGCGACCCCGGAGCCAACCAAGCCGAGGAAGAAGCCCCCGCCGAAGGCGAACCCGCTGCGGAAGGCGAGCCATCCGCCGAAGGCGAAGTCGCCGCGGAAGAGGGCGAAACGCCTGCCGAGGAACAGACCGGCGACATGGCCGTCGAACACGCGGAAACCTCCGCCGCCGCCGAACCCCCCGCGGAAGAGAAGGGGCAAGAAGGCCACGGCGCTCCGCAGACGACCGAGTCGGCATAGGCCGCTCAACTAGCCGCTCTTGGCGCGGAAACTAGGCGTTATCTCATATCGAGCAGGCAGCGAGGCTCGTCGCTGAAGGTTCGCGGGCTGACGGTCGCCTGCGGAATGGATCGACTGCGGTGTGGGCGATGTCGGGATGACTGGTTGGGTGCCCCCTAAAGCCGCCGGATTTGAGAGTGGCGATGGTAAGGCATGGGGGAACCGAAGATGATCCAACTCGCCGCTCACGAATTGCGAACCCTGCAAGCCAGCGGCCACACGACTGCCGAGGCGATCGCGCGTGCATGTCTCGACGAGGTGAAACGGCAGGATGGCCAAGTGAAAGCCTTCCTTCATCTCGACGGAGACGACGTACTGCGGCAGGCGAAAGCGGTTGACGCGAAGCGAGCCGCCAAGCAACCGCTGGGTCCACTCGCCGGCATTCCGGTTGCGTTGAAAGATGTGCTGTGCGTCAAGGGCCAAACAACCACATGCGGCAGCAAGATTCTGCAGAAGTTTCGCCCACCATATGATGCGACTGTCGTTTCCAAGCTTCGCCAGGCCGATGCGGTGCTGTTCGGCTCGACGAACATGGATGAGTTCGCCATGGGCTCTTCCACCGAGAACAGCGCGTATCAGACGACGCGCAATCCGTGGAACCTCGACTGCGTCCCCGGCGGATCGAGCGGCGGGTCGGCGGCCGCGGTGGCCGCATGCGAAACTCCGCTGTCGCTCGGCACCGACACCGGTGGGTCGGTTCGTCAACCGGCCAGCCTGTGCGGCATCGTCGGCATGAAGCCCACCTATGGACGAGTGTCACGCTTCGGCCTGATCGCCTACGGCAGTTCGCTCGATCAGGTCGGCCCCTTTGCTCGCAGCGTCGCAGATGCGGCTCTGCTTCTCGAAGCGATCGCGGGCCATGACCCTCGCGATGCCACGAGTGGACCACGACCGACGCCCGCGTACAGCCAAACGGTGGACCAACCGCTCAATCCACTGACGATCGGCGTCGCAAAAGAATATTTCGCCGAAGGTTTGGATGCCGAGGTCGAAAGAGCCGTCCGCACCGCAATCGACGTCTACAAGTCGCTCGGCGCCACGATCAAAGAGGTGACTCTGCCGCACTCGCGGTTCGCCGTCGCCACGTACTATCTCGTCGCCACCGCGGAAGCATCGAGCAACTTGGCCCGCTACGACGGAGTCCACTTCGGCCATCGCGCCGCGGACTACAAAGGCCTGCGCGACATGAATTGCAAATCGCGAGGCGAAGGTTTCGGCCCCGAAGTGAAGCGCCGCATCATGCTTGGCGCCTACGCGCTTTCGAGCGGATACGTCGATGCCTATTACTTGAAAGCTCTGAAGGTCCGTCGACTGATCAAGAACGACTTCGACCAGGCATTCGCGGGCTGCGATGCGATCCTCGGACCCACATCGCCGACACCTGCCTTCCGCGTCGGCGAAAAGTCGTCCGATCCGCTGTCGATGTATCTCTCCGATATCTACACGATCAGCGCCAACCTCGCCGGCATCCCTGGCATCAGCGTTCCCTGCGGCTTTTCGTCGTCTGGCCTGCCGCTGGGTCTTCAGCTGCTGGCCGCACCCTACGAAGAAGAAAAATTGCTCCGCGTCGCCCGCATGTATGAGCAAGCGACGGACTGGCACCGCCGCCGCCCTCCGCGGGTTTCTGGATGATGCGGGCCAAGCCCCACCGTCAGCGCATGCTGGTGGGGATCAAAGTGGCAGAAAACTCCGTTCCCACCGTGCGCGCTGACGGTGGGACTTGGGGCGGGAATTCGGAAACGCTGGCTGCGCCCATGAAAGCGGAAATTCTCTCGATCGGCAGCGAACTCACCTCCGGCCAAAACCTCGACACCAACTGCCAATGGCTCAGCTTGCGTCTCGCGGAGCTTGGCATTCCGGTCGGTTGGCACACGACGGTCGCAGATGATTTCACGGATAACGTCGAAGCATTCCGCATTGCGGCGCGCGAGGCGCGTGTCGTCATCTCCACGGGTGGGCTTGGGCCGACGCAGGACGACCTGACGCGCGAAGTGCTCGCGCATTTGGGCGATGTGCCTCTGCAGTTGCACGAGCCTTCCCTCGAACACATCCGCGGCATGTTCGCCCGGCGCAATCGCGTGATGCCGGAGCGAAATCGGGTGCAGGCGATGTTTCCCGCGGGGACCGACGTCGTCTTCAATCCGCTCGGCACCGCTCCCGGGATTTGGATGAACGTGGGCAATGCGGTTATCGTTTGCTTGCCGGGAGTGCCTTCGGAAATGAAGGCGATGTTCGAGCAGGAGGTAAAGCCGCGACTCCAATTGCTTGGACTTGCTCGCGGCGTGCGGATTCAACGGAAGATCAACACCTTCGGCGCCGGCGAATCCGCGGTGGAGGAGCAGGTCGTCGATCTCACGCGCCGAGGTCATGTGCCGGAGGTGGGGATCACCGCGAGCGACGCCGTCATCTCGCTACGCATTTTCGCCGAGGCCGCGACGCTCGCGGAAGCCGAGGCCCAAGCCGCTCCGATCGAAGCCCTCATCCGTCAACGATTGGGCGACTTGGTGTACGGCCTCGATTCCGACGAATTGCAGCACGCTGTCCTTCGCCTGCTCGTGGAAAAACGGATGACGCTGGCGACTGCCGAGAGCATCACCGGAGGCTTGGTGGCCCATCGCATCAGTCAAATCCCAGGCGCCAGCGATTGGCTGCGCGGCGGCATCGTCGCATATGATCGAAGCGTCAAGACGGCACAACTCGGCGTGCCCGCCGAACTGATCGACCGCTATACCGCCGTCAGCGCCGAAGTGGCCCAAGCGATGGCGATCGGCGTCCGCGAACGCCTGGGGACCGATCTCGGCGTCAGCACCACCGGCTACGCAGGCCCCACCGGCGACCCCGTGGGCCTCACGTTCGTCGGCCTTGCCTGGAACGGCGGCAGCGAAACCTTCGAGTATTCTTGGGCCGGCACCCGCCAGGAAATCCAAAGCCGCGCCGCGAAGCTCGCCCTGAATCGCGTCCGCTTACATCTTTCCAAGCGATGATCGCCTCCGAATTGCTCTTGGCTCAATTCCCCCGGCTACGCTAGAATCGCGGCCTTGAACTTCGGGTCTTCGGCTGCGCCGTGCCCGCATTGGATCACACCACGCTCCTTCCAGGATGGAATGGGAGAGACGAGCATGAAGCTTCGCAGTTTCCTTTGGGTTTCGATCGTCGTCGCCTGCCTGGGCGGCAGCGACCTGATCTATAGCCAAACCCCGGACGAAAAGACTCCGCCCAAGAAGGCCGAGCTTCCTCCACCTCCGCCCCCGCCTCCCGCCGACGCCGTGGCTGCTACGGTGAATGGGACGGCAATCCCTGAGCTTTCCGTCTACCGCGGTATGTTGCGCGGACCGATGACGCCGGAGGCTCGCAAAGAAGTCGTCAACTACCTTGTCGATAATCTGATCGTCGATCAATATCTCGTGCAGCTCAAGGTCGAGCCCGAAGCGAAGGAAGTGGATTCCAAGCTTGGCGAAATCAAGGAAGAAGCGACCAAGAACAAGCAGGATTTCGACGACCTGCTCAAGAAGCTGCACCTCACCGAGCCCGATCTTCGCAAAGAACTGACCGCCGCCCTCCGATGGGACAAGTTCGTCCATCAGCAAGGCACGGAAAAGGTGCTGAAGGACTTCTACGAGAAAAACACGACGATGTTCGACGGCAGCCAGGTGCAGGCTCGCCACATCCTCATCAAGGGGGATGCCGAGAAGGCGAAGGCATCGATCGCCACGATTCGCAAATCGATCGACGACGACGTGATCAAGGCACCGGTCGCCGTCCCCGCGGAGGCCGACATGCTGGCCAAGGAAAAAGCCCGGCTCGAAGCGTTGAACAAGGCATTCGCCGAGCAGGCCGCGAAGTATTCGGAATGCCCGAGCAAGGCTCAGGGGGGCAACCTCGGTTGGTTCCCGCGAGCCGGAGCGATGGTCGAGCCGTTTGCCCGTGCTGCATTCGCGCTAAAAGCAAGCCAAATGAGCGACGCGGTCGCTACCGAGTTCGGCCATCATCTGATTCTGGTCACGGACACGAAGGCGGGACGTCAGCTCAAGTTCGAGGAAATCCGCCCGTTCGTCCTCGAAGTGTACGGCGACAAGCTCCGCGAAGCGGTGCTGACGGCATATAAGCCGCGAGCGAAGATCGAAATCAACGAGACGAAAAAGTAACGGGGCTAGCGACAGACGTTTCAAGACAAGAGCGGGATGCCATCGATGTACGGCATCCCGCTCTTGCTTGCGCATCCACCGGATGCGAAGGAATAACGACCGCTTGGCCAGGTTAATCGGTCAGCCAACGTTGGCGAGCCAAAACCAAACTGCGCTGTTCCGGAGGCAATAGCGGCGAGAAATGCATGCATCGCTCGGCATCGAAGAGCCGGGCTTTCGCTTGCGGGGTTTGGCCGAGCATCTGCCAGCAGCAGTGCAGATACCAGTGCGTGCGAGCGTCGTGGGGATCCATCGACTTGGCACGCGACAACTCGGCGATCGCCCGACAGACGATTCCTTCCACCGAGAAATCGCCCTCCGGATCTTGAAGCTTTGAGCGTTCTTGAGCGAGCCAATAAAGCCCGATGCCGCGATGGATATGGGCGGATCGCAAGTCGTCGCGGTCCTCGGCGATCCGCATGAGTTGGCCGTGGACATGGGAGAGGCTGCTGCAATCCAACTCGGGTTCATCGAGCAGCAAGGCGACAGTCTTCTCGTACTGTCGGCTCGCTTCGTCGAGGCGATTCAGTTTGAGCAGGATTTCCGAATAGAAAAGGCGCCCCGTCCGTTGGTCAGGGTGCAGGACAACGTAGCGGGCCAGATGTTTGCACGCTTGGTCCTGGTCGCCGTTGCCCAAACATTCCGAGGCGAGCCGCAGATGGCTTTTCGCCAACTCCACCTTTTCGTCCGGCTGGAGTTCGGCAGCGGAAGGCGCGATCGAAGCGGCGCCGGCAATTGGGACGGAAACGGGTTCGACGACCGCACTCGTGGGCGTTACGGTTGCAACCGGGGATACCATTTGGCATCCCATGGTTAGCAGCAGCAACGTGGCTGGCCTTAGCTTGTGCATCACCCACCCTCGCGTGCGATGTCGTCCTCCTCGTTATCGAGCGTGAAGATGGGAAAGAATGAATGAAAGAAACGAATTGAAGGAACGAGGCGATTTTTCCGAACGGGTGGCACTTTCGCTCGCTTTGTCTGCCTTGACAGCCCAATCTACCGCAACGCAACGCAACAAATCAGCGAAGGAGCCTCGCATGTAGCAGCAGACGGTATTGCGCTATCCCGATCCGCATACTGCGTGCGCGGCTCTTTAGGCATCATCACGGAGGTGGCGGCCGGTGAGGGTGACGAATACGTCCTCAAGGCTCGCGTGCCTTGTCGTGAGCCGGGCGAGGGAACGGGTTTGCAGGCGGTCCAGCAACGCGGGCAAGGCGATGTGAGGGGCGGAGACGGCGAGGACGTTGGCTTCGTCTTCTCGCCATGCTTTGACCACGGCGGGGAGCGAGGTGAGTTCGTCCAGTTCGATCGTCGCACCTTCCATGAGCGCGAATTCGATGAGGTGGTCGCCGCCGAGGCGAGCGATGAGTTCGGCGGGGGTACCGAGAGCGATGACCTTGCCGTGATCGACGACGGCGACGCGATCGCAGAGTTTTTCCGCTTCATCCATGTAATGCGTCGTGATGAGGACGGTGCGCCCCTCTTCGCGAAGTCGGCGAAGGATGTCCCACAATTGGCGGCGCGATTGCGGATCGAGACCGGTCGTCGGCTCATCGAGAAACAGCAGGTCGGGATTGCCGACCAGGGCGCACGCGATCGCGAGCCGTTGCTTTTGTCCGCCGGAAAGCTTGCCGACGTAGGCGTCCGACTTTTCGGTGAGCCCAACCTGGGCGATCACGTCTTCGGGCGTTGGTCCTTTGTCGTAAAAACTGCGAAACAGGCGAGCCGTTTCGCGGACGGTGAGCTTTTCGGAGAGACGCGTTTCCTGCAGCGTGATGCCCAGACGCTGGCGTAAGGCTCGATTGTCGCCGCTCGCCCAGCGATGGCCCAGGATTTCGACGATGCCCGAGGTCGGCGTCGAGAGACCTTCGAGGATTTCGATCGTCGTCGTTTTGCCGGCGCCGTTGGGCCCGAGCAGGCCGAAGCATTCGCCGCGCTTGACTTCCAGGTCGAGCCCATCGACCGCCTTCACCGGCTCGGGCCGAGCGGGATAGACCTTGCGCAGATCGCGGACGAGGATGGCGAGTTCCATGTGGTGGCATTCCCAAGCCCGGGGGCGACCGAAGGGAGCTCCTGGGATTCCGACGGATCCCAGGAGCTCGCTGCGCTCGCCCCTGGGCTTGCGGTGAAAATCAATCGTTCAACAGATTCTCCGCGATCTCCAGCGCTCGCAGGAGGCCCATCGCTTTATTCATCGACTCTTCGCGCTCGGCCGAGGGGACGCTGTCCATAACGATGCCGGCGCCGGCTTGCACGTAGGCGGTTTTGCCTTTGAGGATCATCGTGCGGAGGGCAATGCACGTATCCATGTTGCCGCTGAAATCGAGGTAGCCGACGGCTCCGCCATAAGGCCCGCGGCGATGCGGTTCGAGTTCGTCGATGATCTGCATCGCGCGAATCTTTGGAGCGCCGCTGAGGGTGCCCGCGGGCAAGCAGGCTCGCAGAGCGTCCATTGCGGTGAGGCCGGGACGCAGCCTGCCGGTCACATTGCTGCAAATATGCATCACATGGCTGTAGCGCTCGACTGCCATCACATCGCTGATCTGCACTGTGCCGTAGCGAGCGACTCGGCCCACATCATTGCGGCCCAAATCGACGAGCATGATATGTTCCGCTCGTTCCTTGGGATCGGCAATCAGCTCGGCGGCGAGCGCTTCGTCCTCTTCGTCCGTCTGGCCTCGGCGACGCGTGCCGGCAAGCGGTCGAATAGTCACCTTATCCTCTTCGACGCGGACCATGATCTCAGGAGAACTGCCGACGAGGGCGAGGTCCGCTCCCGCCTGCAGGTAAAAGAGAAACGGGCTCGGATTCACGACTCGCAGCGTGCGGTAGATGTCGAAAGGGGGCGCGGTCGTTTCCGTCGTGAGCCGTTGGCTGAGCACCACTTGAAAGATATCGCCCGCTTTGATGTACTCGCGGGCTTTCTCGACGGCGGCCTCGTATTCGCCCGGCCCGAAATTCGAGGTGAACTTCCGCTTCACCTGACCCACGGGGGCGATATCGACAAGCTTCAAGCCTTCGACCGGCTTGTCGAGCCGTTCGACCAGCTCATCGACGCGTTTGCACGCATCTCGGTAGGCGGCCTCCGTGTCGCCGCCATCGACATGGGCATGAGCGACGACCGCGATCGTCTTCGTGATGTGATCGAAAATGACCATGCGATCGTAAAAAGCGAAGCACAAATCCGGCAAACCGCGATCGTCCGGCGGAGCGTTCGGCAAGCGTTCGACGTAGCGGACCATGTCGTATCCCGCATAGCCGACGGCCCCGCCGGTGAACCGCGGCAGACCGGCGAGATGCGGGCCGCGGTATTTGGCGATCAGCTCCTCGAACATCTTGAGCGGATCGGCAACCGTCGTTTCCTCACGTTTGCCGGTGTGAAGGTCCTGCACGACAACGCGCCGGTCCCATGCCTGGAAGATCAGAAACGGGCTGGAACCGACGAAGCTGTAACGCCCCACCCGTTCGCCGCCGACGACGCTTTCGAAGAGAAACGCCCAGGCGCCGTCTTGGATCTTGCGGAATGCCGAAACCGGCGTGAGCGTATCGCCGACGAGCTGACGCCAAACGGGAACGACGCTATGCGACTTGGCGAGTTCCTGGAAATCGGACAGTGACGGTCGATACTGCATGCAGACCTCGTTCTCAGGCTCCCCGCCCCGCTGGGAGAGGGGATGGGGTGAGGGGCCACCCTCGCGGCGATTCGTTCTGCGGCAAGCCCCACCGTAGCGCCGCAGCGCACGGTGGGGATCGGACGATCGAAATTTCCATCTCTCACTGCGCCGCTTACGGTGGGCTTCTTGGCCGCAGCAACAAAAGTCGATGCACGGGCGAGCCCCTCACCCCCGGGCCCTCTCCCCAACGGGGCGAGGGGAGAAATACACACATGATTTACCGCGTCGTGAGCTACGGACAGATGGCGGTCAGGCGGCGGCGTGGTAGCGTTGGTAGATGTCGGAGAGGCCGAGGTTCGATCTTGAGGCTGAGCACCGACTGGGTGCCGAGCCGTTTCGAGCAGGTCTTGCAGCGGGCCGACCCATTCGAGGACGAGGTCGCCCCCTTCGCCGCGCCAGCGACGGAGCGACGCAAGTAATCGCGGTGGCTGCACCATTGGCCCCGCGAAATGCACGCGCACGCGGCGAACTTCGCGAAGCTCGTTCGCGTTCTGCAGGTGCACGAGTTTGCCGAGCTTCAAAATGGCCACGCGGTCGCAACCGTTCCACTTCACCCAACACATGCGACGAAAACAGAACGCCTTGCCCGTTGTCGCGTGCCTTCTCCAACTGACTGAGCAATGCATCGCGCATCGAGGGATCGAGCGTGTTCGTCGGCTCATCCAAAATCACGAGCGGTGTCTTCGGCAATAGCATCGTCATCGCCGCGATCTCGCTTCATGCCGACGACAGGTCGAAAGCGGCCGATCGACATCGATGTCGAAGGCTTGCGAGTAGCGAGGCAGTTCGGAGAAATCGAGTTGCCCGCGAAGTTCGTCGAGGAAGCGAACAAGCTGTCGCCCCGTCATGTTCTCATACCGCCGCAATTCGCCCGGCAGATACGCGGCATGCTTGCGAGCGGAAACGCCGTCGTTCCAGCAATCGTGCCCCGCGATCGCCGCCTGCCGGAAGTGGCTCAGAAAGCCGAGCAGGATGCGAAGGGCGGTCGATTTGCCCGAGCCGTTAGGCCCGAGAATGCCGACGACTTCGCCCTTTTTGACTTCGAGATCGAGCCGCATCGAGTGCGAAACTTGCCGTAATTCTGCTCAGCTTGACTGTGCGAAGGGATCATGCGAATCGCCGATGCGAGGAGACGTTCACCGTCATGATAGGCGCCAGATGGAAGGGTAGTCCCTTTACGCTCCGCGTGAGGTCAGCGACGATACAAGGTCGACGGTCCAGCCTTCCGAACCTTTAGGTAAATGCGAGCTGCTCGAATGCGATTCCGGACGCCGCTGTCCTCACGCGGAGCGTGAGCACTACCTTCGTCGACAAAGAGAATCGCGGCCGATCTTGATTGCACCGCGTTCGGTCGTCGGATACATCATGAGTCCCGCCACCACCCGCTTTGAGGTTG
Organism: Gemmataceae bacterium; assembly: GCA_046350235.1. Classification (GTDB taxonomy): domain Bacteria; phylum Planctomycetota; class Planctomycetia; order Gemmatales; family Gemmataceae; genus JAIEPT01. The sequence goes on from JAXMAT010000011.1 coordinate 72,895, forward strand.
CCATGCCCCGCTTTCAAGTCGTCGTCACCGATTACCTCGCGGAGGCGGGGCCGGAAAAGAAGATTCTCAACGAAGTGGCCGACATTCGCCTGCTGCAGACGCATGACGAAAACGATGTCGCTCGGCTTGGAGCGGATGCGGATGTGCTGCTTGTCTACCACGACATCAAGCTCACCGAACGCTCAATTTCCGCGATGACGAAGTGCCGCGGCATCGTCCGTTGCGGCGATTCGACAACGTCGATCTCGTCGCTACGGCTCGCGGTGGGATGGTCGTGTGCAATGTTCCCGATTACGGCACCGAGGAGGTTGCGGATCATTCGCTGATGATGCTGATCGCCATCGCTCGCTGAATGCTGATCGCGGATCAATCGGTGCGGGGCCGGCCAGTGGGATCCGACCGTCGTCTTCGGCACCCCGCGCCTTCGGGGCCAAACGCTCGGAATCATCGGCTGCGGCCGGATCGGATCGGCGATGGCGCTGCGAGCGAAGGCGCTGCCGGAATGCGCGTGCTCGTCTACGATCCCTATCGCCCCGATGGAGCCGGATGTACTTCGGCGTCGATCGCACTTGCTCGCTCGATGATCTCATGCGGCAATCGAAGCTTCAGCGTCCACGGTTCGCTGACGTCGGAGATGAGGCATGACGAATCCCCGCACGCTCTCACTGCTGCCGCGCGGGCGCTTGGTGTGGTCAATACCTCGCGGGGGCCGACGATCGATGGCAACGTGCGTTGCTCGATGCGCTCGAACCGGACAGTAGCATATGCCGCACTGGACGTCGTCGAGCCGCGAACCGCTGGACGACGAACGCAACTTCAAAAGCATCCGCGCATCCTGCCGTCGCCGCACTCGGCGTTCTACTCGGTCGAAGGCTTCCAAGAGATGCGAGACAAAGGAGCGATGGAGGCCCGACGCATTCTCACCGGCGAAGCCGTGCGCAATCCGGTGAACCTGCATTGCCTGACGAACGCCAAGGCGACACTGCCTAAAATCGCCTAGCCGGCGAACCTTTGGCCTCGGAGGTGGCTTCTGGCGACGGTGTGGTCCACTCGAAGAAGGAGCGGTCGTCGCCAGCGGCGATGCAGAGGGTGGCGGGGCGGAGGTTCGTGCTTTCCGCGAGGGCGTCGCCGATGGGGGACGCCTCCGAGGCAACAATCAGGCATGCGGAGGCGGGGAGTGAAGGGTCGTGCAGGAGTGCGCCGAGGGCGGTCATGTCGGTTTGCGGGCCACTGTGGATGAGTGCCAATTCGCGCAGCGCGTCGATCAGGAAGGCACGGCTCGTCGTGCCTTGCAGCAGCTTCGGCTTCGGGCCGCCGAGCGCGAGGATGAAGCGGTCCCCTTTCTGCCGGCACCATTCGTAAACGATCGTGGCGGCGAGGGCGAGCATCCGCTCGAGTTGCGGCGTCGCCGTTTCTCCCTGCGGCACGATCGGATCGACGATCAGCATCAGGTTGTCGTTCGGCAGATCCTCGAACTCGCGGACCATCAATTCGCCGCGGCGGGCCGACGTGCGCCAATGGACCCAGCGCGGGCTGTCGCCGGGGCGGAAGGGACGCAGACCGTGAATCTCCATCTGCGCGGCCGGGTGTCGGATGAGCGCGACCCGCGCGAGACCTTGGCTGGGGCTGTGCATGCGGAGCCAATGTCGCAGCTTGCCGCGATGCAGAATGCCGAGGCGGGGAGCGACGAGGATTTCATCGGATTGCTCAATCGTGTTTTCGAAATGAGCCAGGCCGAAGGGATAGCCGGACGAGGCTTTCAGCGAACTCCAGCGGACGAGGCCCCGTTGGGGAAGCGTGCTGGTCGCTTCGAGAAATGCCGTACCGTCCGCGGCGAGATCGTCCACGTACCACTGTTGCCGAATATCCGCTTCTTCGACGACGAGGCCTAAGACTCGGCGTCCATCGGTGCGTTGAAGTTTCAAACGCCATCCGAACGGTTCGCCCGCATGAACAAGGTCGGGGAGGATGCGGCGTGCTTCGAGCGAACGCACCTGACGGCGTGCGAGGAACACATTCGCGAGCACGATGGCCGCGAGAAAACTGCCGAGGAGCAGCACCAGGTTGATGCTTTTGATGAGCCCGGTAATGATGATGCCGAGGACAAGTCCAGCCGTCGCCAAACCTTCACGGCGGAAGGGGAGCCAGGCGAGCACGCTTTCCAGCCTTGCCTTCATGATGGGATCGGAGTCTGGGTCAGCAGATCGGCGAGGAAAGTCTCGGCGGGGTCGGCTCCATCGCGCGAACGCATTCCCTTCATGATGAGCCGATGCGCGAGGACCGGAATCGCGAGCGACTTCAGATCGTCCGGAATTACATAGTCCCGGCCTTGCAGCAGCGCATTCGCCTGGACCGCCCGATAGAAGCTGAGCGCGGCGCGAGTGCTGGCGCCGAGGTGTACATGCGGCGAAGTTCGCGTTGCATGGGCGATGTCGAGCAGGTAATCGGAGAGGCGTTCATCAACGCGCACCTGGCGAACGCAATCCTGCAACGCGAGTACTTGAGCGGGGGACAGGATCGACGTGAGTTGATCGACAGGTTCTCCCTGCCGATGCGACGTGAGGACATCCTTTTCCGCGGCCCGGGCCGATAGCCGACGTGGATGCGAAGCAGGAAGCGATCGAGCTGGCTTTCCGGCAGCGGATACGTCCCTCGACTTCATAAGGATTTTGCGTGGCGAGCACGAGGAACGGCGGACCAAGCGGTCGCGGTAGACCATCGACGGTCACTTGCCGTTCGCTCATCGCTTCGAGCAATGCGGCTCTGCGTTCGCGGCGTGGCGCATTCACTTCGTCCGCGAGCAACACCTGCGCGAAGATCGGGCCTTCATGGAACAGAAACTTGCCGCCTGGCTGATGGAACACTGTGGTGCCGATGAGATCGCTCGGCAGCAGATCGGGAGTGAACTGATGCGATGGAATTTACAGGAAAGGCTTTTCGAGATCGCTTTCGCCAACGTCGTCTTACCCACGCCGGGCACATCTTCGATCAGCAAATGCCCGTCGGAAAGCAGCGCGATGAGCCATGGTGGATGACGCCTTCCTTGCCGAGGAACACGGCGGCGAGATGCTTCTTCAGTTGCGTCGTGCAGGAGCGACGGCGCCGGACAGATCGAGATGCAGATTCGGATCGCTCGCGGTGCTGCCATGCATGAATGTGGGTGCTCGAATGCGGCGAAGTTTACCTGAATTCTTGCTGATTGTTTTTTTACAAACCACGCGGGTCATGCACGACAAGCCGCTGCTTGAACTACGATTTATTGGGTAAAGAGACCTTACCTGTTGAATCAAAACCCACCGGCATTCGCTGTTCCGCCCCCCGGCCTCTCTCCCAAGAGAGAGAGAGAGAGAGAGATTAGGAGAAAGACAGTCGGCCTCGCCGACGTAATGTTACTTCGCGGTCTCGCGAATGGCGTAGAGCGAGTTGAATCCGCGCAGGTACATGGTGCCGTTCGATACCGCAGGGGATGCGGTGAAGGTGTCGTCGAGGTTGTTCGTAGAGAGCAACTCGAATTTGGGCCCTGCCTTTACCACGACGAAGGTGCCGTTTCGCGAGCCGATGTAGACCTTGCCGTCCCCGAAGAGCGGCGAGGCGCGGTAGCGGTCGTCGTGGAAGCGGTGCTGGTAAAGTTCCTTTCCCGATTTCGCGTCCCACGCCTGGAGGATGCCGTTCTCCCGACACAGATACGCGATGCCGTCATGCACCAAAGGCGAAGGCACATCCGGAGCGCCTTTCCCCTTCCGCCAGAATTCATGTTCCGTGTGAGCGATGTCGCCGCTTGCTCCGGGCTTCACCGCAACCGTCAACCCGCCGCGAGCAGTCGGAACGACGAGCACATCCGAACTGCCGACGGGGGATGCGATGATGCGAAGTGCGGTGCTGTAGTTCTTTTTCGGGTTCAGATCGCCCAAACGCCACGCTTCCGATCCATCCTTCAGGCGATGGGCCGTCGCGTAGTCGGATCCGAGGACGATGAGCAAGTTTTCCTTACCGTCGTTCCACAAGAAGGGTGATGCATACGCTTCGAGGCTCTCTCCCTTCGCATCGCTGTTGCGTTTCGCTTTCCAAACCTCGTCGCCGGTCGCTTTGTCGAAGGCGATGACGAGTTGGGCATTCGCGTGCAGCAACGACAGATAGAGGCGATTTTCATGTAGCACGGGGGAGATGTGGATGCCGTGCTGGATGCCGAATTTTCCGTATTTCTTTTGGATGTCGATGTTCCACTTCTCGTTGCCCTCGAAATCGAAGCACGCGAGGAACCCTGAACCGACGAAGGCGTAGATGTGCTTGCCGTCGGTGCTGGGGGACGCGGAAGCTTCGTTCGCTTCATCGCCGCGGATGTTGTTGCGGCCGCCTGCGCCGATCTTCTTCCGCCACAGTTCCTTGCCGTCGGTTCCGAGGCAGAGCAGCACCTGTTCCGGCGTGTTGCCGACGCCGCTCACGATGAAGATCCGATCGCCCCACGATGGGAGTTACCCCACCTTTGCCGGGCATCAGGATTTTCCAGAGGAGATTCAGCACTACGCCCACGCGATCGGTAAACAGTTTCATGCGAAACGCCATTGCCGTCGGCCCACGCCATGACGGCCAATTCTCGGCAAACGCGGGAGATGCGACGAAGAGTGCAACAAGTGCGGCGCGGCGACGAGACGAAACTCCGGTCTGGGCAGGTCGTGTACCCTGCGGGACCACTCATCATGCGGATCGGACGACGTCATGCCAGTGAGCGGCGAAGAAGTTCAAACGCGAATCGAGTTTCAGCGGCAGTCGGTCAGGTGACGGGTCAGGCGCCACTGATTTCAGGTGATGTAGTTCCAGAACCATTGGAACAGCACGAGGACGCGGTTCTCGAAGACGGCAAGAATACAAGATGTGGACGAATAGCCAGGCGGCCCAGGCGAACAACCGCTGAGTTGCAGTTTGCCAGTCGGCATTGCCATCGATCTTCGGATAGTCGTCATGATGCCCTTGTCGCGATATTAAAACGGGTCTTTCGCCGAAACCGCCCCGACGATGACGCGGCACCGCAGTCAGGCTGAAGCCATCGCTGATCCCACCACCGCGTCGTTCGCTATGCGGATCATTTCAGTTAGCATGCTGCACGGCACATTGCGGACACAGGCTCCTGGATGTCGATACATCGATCTGCTGAGAACCTGTCGCCGGCATTGCCAACGCAGCGTGCTAAGGGCGGAAGAGTTGGCTTGGCTGCAGGCGGATCGCGTCGCGGATTTGGTCGGCGGTCTTGCCGGCCCCGGCATTCATCATCGCAGCGGCAACCGGCAGCGAAGGCGTTCGACGTTATGCCGTAGGGCAGGAACCGTGACCGACGCCGACGGCGTCGAACATGAAGATGCCGGTTTCTTCGCCAAGTCGAGATACGCCGACGGGCGTTGTTCGACGTTTCGCGAGGCTTGCCGTCCGACCGATCACGCTGATGACGGTTTGAGCGCCGGTGGGCATGCCGAGAGCGCCGTTCTCGCTCCACCAATCATCCAGCACGATGCGGCCCCTGCTCCGCGTCGCCTCATCGCCGACTTCGACGAACAGGCGGGGCCGCAGTTCCCATGTCGCGTCCAATTCGGGCAACGCGGGGGTGCCGACGGGGCGGGTGCCGGAGGTCGTGAGCCCCTCGATCAACTCGAATCGCCGGCGTTTCGATTCGTCCTCTTTGCCGAGAATCCAGCGCTGCGGCAAGGGCCGTTCGATCTGTAGGGCGTAGCGGCCGGCTTTCTCCAGATCGACTTCGAGGATCTGTTCGTAGACCGAACCGGTCGGATCATGGGCGATGCGCTGCGGCAACCCCGTATTGCGAGCGACGACATCGAACGCGTCGGCAGGTAGGGCCTTCGCTTCCGGGTCGCGTTGACGTACCAGCGTCACTCGCAGGTCGGCAAGCGGTTGGAGATACAGGTCGCGCTCGGCGGGGCGCAGGTAGTAGTCCGCATCATGCGATTCGCGCCATTGCAGGGCGATGCGGAGCTTCGCTTTCTCCGGCAAATCGCCACCTACATTTCCTTCCCATGGTTGCCAGGTCAGGAAATTCAGTTCACGACTCCAGCGGCCTTTCGGCAACGGCGTGGAGGGGGATGCGAATTCGAGGATGCCGTTGCGATCGTCGTCACGCCAAAGTCCGTGCCAAGCCTGACGACGTTGATCGCCCGCGGGTTGGAACCAAAGCGGGCCCTTCTGCGAATAGCGATCGAGCGACGCCGCCAGCGGGCTCGCCGCTCCCGCTGCGTAACCTTCGTTCCATCCATATGGATTGACGACGATTGCGAAGCCCTTCATCTCGCGAACCTTGGCGAACAGATCGACGACGCGGGCTTCGCGTTCGGAGAGCAAACGCTCCAACCGCTCGTGCGTCGCCATCTTCTGGCGATGGTATTCGCGATCGCTGAAGACCCAGCCGAAGGGAGCGCCGAGGAAATAGAAGTCGTTGATCAGGTCGGATTCGTCCTTGAAATCGTCGAGGACGATTTGGCGTTCCTTCTGCAGCACGCCGCGTTTGACGAGCATGATGGCGCGGTCGGATTGCATGTCGCGGGCCCGCTGGGTCAGTGCCAGCGACAACTCGCCGCCTCGTAGGTAGCGGGCGACGTCTTCGATCGCGTGCGGGTCCGTGGGGTCGATGCGGATCAGCAACAGGTTTGCCGCGGGGGCGGCCTGGGCGACGGTCAACGCCTGGATCGCGCCATGGCCGAGGCCTTCGCCTTCATCGGGGTAGGGGACCGCATCGTAGGTTCGCTCGGCGGTCAGGTCGATGAGGCGAGTCGTGTGCGGCAACTTCTTCTCGTCGAGCAGCGACTTCCACCCGCGGAAGCTGCGGTCGATGACGACGACGCGCACGCCTTGGCCGCGCTGTTCCTTGGCATGCAGTTTGTCGAGGCCGGTCGATGCCAGCACCTTTTCGACGTCGAGCGGCAGCTTGATCGCCGGATCGATTTCCACGAGCGGAGCATGCGGCATGCGAACCACCGAAATGCGCGGCAAGGCCGCAATCGCCTTCACCTGGCTGGGTGGAATCAGTCCCGTCGTGATGTTGCCGACATTCCCTTCGGGCACGAAGCCGGTCGCGGCTCCGGCGAGCATGGCCCGCATCTCCTCCGCCGTCGGAAAACCGGCAAAGACCGCCTGGATGCGGATCGGTTCCTTCGCATCCTTGTCCGCGAGCTTCTTCCACAGTTCGCCGGAAATCTTCTCCTCGGCCACGCCTTCGCGCGGTTCGGGGGGAAGCGGTTCCACCAACGCCTGATCGTCCGGCAACACCTCGATGATGCGGATCGGATTGTAGTTTCGCAGCGGCAGCGGCAGGTCGGCGGGAAGAATCTGCGGCCCCAGCCAACCGCCCGGCAGGCGTCGGATATCCTTCAGCAAATAGTCAAGATTGTTGACGGGAAAAGTGCCGACGAGTCGGGTCAAAGGCCGACCCGTGTAGCCGCGCGAGTCGTACGCGGTCGCTTCGCGGAAACCGAACTCGTTGAGGATGAGCCGCACCTGATCGCGAAAAGCTCGCTGGCGTTCGATGTCGAGGCCGCCGGAAAGTTCGAGGCGAAGGCGGGCCGGCTTCTCGACGTCTTCAGGCAGTTTGTAGCCTTCGGGGATCACCTGAAACGCCGCGACCGAGTCGTGTTTCAGAATGTCGAGCATCCGAGTCGAAGCGATCTTCCCGGCGAGCATGTTCTTCGTCGGATCCTCGCGATCCGTGTCGGGATGCTCCTCGAGCGGCGGGTCGAACTCGAAGTCGATCTTCTTGAGATGCTCGATCAAGCTGTCGTAAATGACGACATGCAAATTGCGCGTGGCTGGGATGTGGTAGCGGAGCAGGACGGAGTATTGTCCGGCGGGAGGCTGCGGCGGCTGAGCATGAGCCGACGGCCGCCCGACCAACAATGATCCGAAAGCGACGATCCATCGCATATGCGTCCGTCTCCCGCCTCCCCTCGCCCTCCGGGAAAGGGGTTGGGGCGTGAGGGTGTATTTCTCGCAGCGAATCGAACGACACCGAGGGTTGCGTCTCCGCCCTCACCCCCAGCCCTCTCCCAAAGGGAGAGGGGAGCAAACAAAATGCGCGGCGAGCCTTCATTCAGTATGACACCGCATTGGGGCATGGAATTCCAGGCGGGCTCTCCGCGGCACGGCTTCCCGATTCGGCGATCGGGACAAATGGGATAAAAAACACCCTCGGCATTCTCGGCGCAACGTTGCGTTCGCTGCAATCGCCCGAACCGAAACGCCGCGCTCTGCCGCAAACTCTGCAGGACCCGCCGCCATGGTTTTGCCGACCGTATCGCCCTCGTCACAGGAGCCTCCAGCGGCATCGGCTGGGACCTCGCCCTGGAGTTGGCTCGCAAGAAATGCCATGTCGCCTTGATGGCGCGTCGCAAGGAAAAACTCGAAGAACTCGCCCTGCAATGTCAAGCCCTCGGCGTGCGAACCGCGGTGGCTCCGTGCGACGTCACCGACCGCCAGGCCACGCTCGCCGCCATCCGCTCGGTGCAGGAAACGCTCGGACCGATCGACCTCTTGATCGCCAATTCCAGGCGTGGGTCTGCCGACCAATTTGAGCCGATGAATTGGGACGACGTGGACCGCATGATCCGCGTCAACTACCTCGGGTGGTCTATGCGATCGAGGGCGTTTGCCGGAGATGCTGAAACGCGGCAGCGGACATTTGGCCGCGGTGTCGAGCCTCGCTTCTTACAAGGGCATGCCCGGCAGATCAGGATATTGCTCGAGCAAGGCGGCCGTCAACACGTTCATGGAAGGGCTCCGCATCCAGCTTCGCAGCAGGGGCATCTACGTGACGACGATCTGTCCCGGCTTCATCCTCACGCCGATGACGGAATCGCACGACTTCAAGATGCCGTTTCTCCTGCACCCCCCCGAAGCTGCCCGCCGCATCATCCGCGCGTTGGAACGGCGCAAGAAGATATTCAATTTCCCTTGGCCTACGACGTTTCTGATGAAACTGTTGAATTGGCTGCCGGACTGGATCGTGGCGAAGACGCTGAAAGGTTACACCGGCGACAACGTGCCGCTCAAGGAAGCCGCCACCGAGGCCCATGAAGCCTCATTCGCCCGCGACATTCGTGCGTCAATCGCGACGTCGAACTCGTGCAGCAGCGGCACCAACATCGCCGCGACGGCGAAACCGAACGAGCCTCCGGTGACGACGAACGGGATCATCGGATTGCTCGTTTCGCCGAGATTCGTCGGCCGATCAGCACATTCGTGATCGTGTAGAACACGGCGAATGGGCAGATCCAGCTCGCCAGCGTCAGCGCTGCCGAGGGTCGGTTCGCGGCGAGCACATACCACATCCCGCCCACCCCCGCGAAGATGAAGCCGGAGAAGCTGAGCCATTGATACTCGAATTGTCCGTTGATCAGAATCAGGTAAATGCACACAAGGGTTCCGACCGAGAGGAAAAAGACCGCACCCAGCGTCAGGATCGCCGCTGTTCGGCTGTTGGCCGTGTGTAGCGCGACATGCAGGCCGAGCATCATCGTGAATGCGGAGAGGATCGCCCATCCGAGGATGAGAGCGAGGCCCGATTCGAAGTTGCGTTGCGGCGTCGGCGGGCTCGCGAGTTGTCCGCGGATCGCGAAAATCACGACGAGGATGATCGGCGGAATCAGGTATTCCTTCACGTTCCACAAGACGCCCCAGAGCTTGCCGAAGATGAACTCGTGCGGCGTGAGGTCGGTCACCATCAGCAGATCGAGGGCGCCGAGGTCGCGTTCGGAGGTGATCGACGTCACCGCCTGGGCGGCCGCGAGAAGCAGGCTAAGCACAATGACCGGAATCAACGTGCGGGCCGCGTGGAACGGTTGCGTTTCCATCACGCCCAGGCCATACCATGCGATCAGGCCGACGACGACGAAATACGCGGCCTTCACCATGAGCGGCCGACGGCCGTAGGCGCGGGTGACGACTTCGCGCCACATGATCGGATTCGCCCAAACGGGCCGAACGCGTCCGGGAGCTGCATGCACGGATCGGCCCTTCTCCGTCGCCTCGGCATCGACCTCTTCCGTGTCGCGTTGGATGATCGGTTCGCCGGAAGGATTCCACACGCGGAGCTTCCAGATGCCGAACGCATTGATCAGAATCGAGATGCTTAACATCGCCAGGCCGAACCCGTAGGCGGAAGCGAAGGGGAGGATGCGCGACTGCGGATCGAGCACGCGTTCCAGAGCGAGAAACGGATCAAGGCACGCCTGCATCGTTTGCAGCACATTGCCGCTGTCGCCGCCGATCAGCCAACCGACGACGCCAAGAGCGCGAACGATGACGAGATAGAAAACGAGGAACAGCACGGTGAGCGAAAGCGATTGAAACGTCTTCTCACGCCAAAGTGCGACGAGCCCGCCAAGCGATCCGGCCGCGAGCGCCGTGGTGCCGAGGATGACGAGCATCTGAATCACCTGTCCCGGCGCCACGCCCCCCATCAGGTGCAGGAACATGAAGATGGGCAGCGTCCCCGCCAGCAGCATGGCGATCTGCAGCAAGCTGCCCGCGATCTTGCCCATGACGATCTCGAAGTCGCTGAGATCGGTCATCAGCAGAAGCACGAAGGTGCGTCGATCCTTTTCCTGCGAGATGGTGCTGGCGGCCGAGAGGGCGGAGAAGAAAAGGAGCAGGACCAGTTGGACGAAGCCGAGGACCTGGAAGGCGAGGAGAGCGAAGCGGGCGTTGTCGCCAAGGGTGGGGGTGCGTTCCCAGCCGACGGTGGTTTGCCACACGGTGAGGAGGAGGACCCACATGGCTCCGAAGAGTGCGGCCCGCGTGCCGTAATGGCGAGGCCGCCGCGGCAACGTGAGCGATTCGCGACCGAAAATAGGTCCCAGCATGGAAAGCTCTCAAACTCGCGAGTAGCGACCCTTTCGATACGCAACGAACCGCCCATTCGTTCAGACTGCAGACGGGCAACCTGCACCAACCCGACGCGTCAGCGAGGGATGATTCCGACCTCGCTGACGCGTCGGGGTGGTGCAGATACTCCCTCACCGGCGCTGGTTTAGCGACGCGAGGGCGGTTTGTCCTCAGAATGATGGGAAACTTCGCGGAGGCGAAAAGTGCGAGAGTTCATCCAAAAGCTGGTACGACACATGGCATGGGCCGATCGCAAGACGCTGGAAGCATTGCGAACTGCCCCGGCTTCCCACGCGGAAGCGTTGCCGTTGATGGCCCATGTGCTCGCCGCGGAACATGTCTGGGTATCCCGCATCCTGCAGTGCGAGTTGCGGCATACTGTTTGGCCCAAGCTGACGTTCGATGAATGCGATACGCTCGCTGCGGAGAATGCCGCAGGATACCAATCGTTGCTCGAAGGAGTCAGCGAGGAGCAACTCGCCGCCGGCTTCCGCTATCGCACCGTCCAGGGCCAAGAGTTCGTCACGCCGATGATCGACATCTTGATGCAGGTCGTCACGCATGGGCCGTATCATCGCGGCCAAATCGCCAAGATCATCGCCCGAGCGGGAGGCGTCACGACGAACACCGACTACATCCTCTTCGTCCGCGAGGCGGATCCAAGTCCGTTAAGGTAGTCGGACGAAATCAAACCATCGTCATGGCGGACGTCGTGCCGTCAGGCCGACGTGGGGTCGCTCCCGCGCGCCCCACTCTCTTCGCGCGAACGCGGCGATGCAATCTGAGCGACCACCCATGCGAATGGAAACGACCCATGGGTGTCGCTCAGGCGTCTTGAAGCGGTCACATGATCACGTGCTGATCGTGAAATCCAGCGGGTTGCTCCAGTTGCTGACGGTGCCGTTGGCGCTGATCGCGCGTACCCACCAACGATATTGGTGGCCTGCGGTCAACAGTTGCGAGGCCGGCGTGTATGTGGTTGCTGCAATATTGCCGTTCCACAGTGGCGTCCCGCCGGAAGTAAGATCATTGACCCAAAGTTCATAGTGGTGAGCGAGCGGCGCCGCATTCCACTGGAAGGTCGGCGTCGTCGAAGCAATGGTCCCCGAAGGTCCGACCAGTACAGGCGTCGCGAGTGCTGCGACGGCGAACGTCTGCATGAGGCACCACGGGCCGGCGGTTCCATTGGAGCTGAGAGCTCGGATCCACCAGTTGTACGTGTTGCCTGGGCTCAATGCGGTCGAGGTCCAGGTCGTGCCGACCAGTTGGCTTTGGCGAATGACCTGACTCGTGCCGGTCGTGGCATTGTCGACCCACAGGTCGTAGCGAGCGGCGTTCGCGACCGCGGTCCACGCAAATGTCGGCGTGTCGGTCGCGACGGTTCCCGTCGGCGCGAGCGGGGCCGGCGTCGCGAGCGGGGCGATCGTGAACGTAGTCATCGCCGACCACGCGGTCGGATTGTCCGTCGCGCTGAACGCTCGAATCCACCAGTGGTACGTGTTGCCCGGAGCTCAATGCGGTCGAGGTCCAGGTCGTGCCGACCAGTTGGCTTTGGCGAATGACCTGGCTCGTGCCGGTCGTGGCATTGTCGACCCACAGGTCGTAGCGAGCGGCGTTCGCGACCGCGGTCCACGCAAATGTCGGCGTGTCGGTCGACGGTTCCCGTCGGCGCGGCCGAGCGGGGCGGCGTCGCGAGCAGGGCGATCGTAGACGTAGTCATCGCCGACCACGCGGTCGGATTGTCCGTCGCGGCAACGCTCGAATCCACCAGTGGTACGTGTTGCCCGGACTCAGAGCGATCGATTGCCAAATGCTTCCGACCAGTTGTTGCTGACGAATGACCTGGCTGGATCCGGTTGTCGCATTATCGACCCAGAGATCATGCGACGCGCGCTTGCACGGTCGTCCGGGAAAAGACTTGGACGTATCGCTCGCCACGGAACCGACAGGCGAGGCCAGTCGGAACGCCTTGCAGAATCATCTGGGTTGGCGCCTGCCAACTCACGTTGCCGGGAACCCGTCCCGCGCGTTTCCGGCCGGGTCGAGGACGCCGGTGGCTTCCACAGTGAGTTGATAGCTGCCGGCAGTCCGCGTGAGGCGTGCCAGATTCCCGATACGGTAGGTACTCGCCGATTGCTGGACGATGAATACGCTGCTGTCGACCAGATTCGCTCCGCCATCTCCAGTCAACCGCAAGTCCGGGACGGATCGAAGGTCGCGCCATCGATCGGCTCCGAAAACGTCGCCGGCGTAATCGTCGGAGCAGTCGCGGGTGCTGGGGTCAACGCCCCGAAACTTAGGACGGATGGCGCCGTGGTTTCCAAGGTCCAAGAGGCATTGCCGCTGCCGACGCCGCTGTTTCCCGCAAGATCCACGATGCCGCTACCCAAGACGGAAATCTGATATGCACCGTCCGTCGACGTGAGGGCGGCGGGCAGGTTGATCTCGAAGTGGGTGCTGTCCAGTGCCGTGACGATCGCGGAGGACCCGATCAGGTTCGACCCGCCGTCTCGCGTCAACGTCACGTCGTGCCAATCGAAGGATGCTGCGGCGATCGGCTCGGAGAACGTCACCGGCACAGCCGTCACCGGCGTGCGGCGCGGCGAAGGGGTGATCGGTCCCACCGAGGCGATCGTGGGAGACGCGGTATCCGTCGACCAGGTGGTCGAAAGGCTGCCGCTTCCCGCTCCTCCTTGCGGATCCCTCACGCCGCTCGCATCCACGGCGAGGAGGTACGTTCCTGCTGCGCCGGTCAAGCCGGCGAGGCCGGTGATTTGGTAGGCGGAGCCGCCCAGCGGAACGATCGCATTCGACGCGCTGAGGAGGTTCGAACCACCGTCCCGGGTGAGCGTCAAGTCGTTCCAATCGAAGCTGGTCAGGTCGACCATTTCCGAGAAGACGACATCGATCGCGTCCACTGCGGAATTGCGGGGATTGGGACTGACCGGGCCGACGCTCGTCACGGTCGGCGTCGCTCCGTTCATCAGCCATGAATCGCTTAACGCGTTGGTTCCCGGGTTGCCGAGCACATCGAAGATGCCCGTCCCGTTGACCGCGAGGGTGTAGACGCCATCGGCTGCCGTCCATGCTCCGAGATTGGCGATGCGATACGTGCTGGTCGTTCCCGAAACGAGCGAGACCGTTGCCGCGCTGGTGATGAGATTCGATCCGCCATCGCGGCTCAGATCGAGATCGGCGTACGTGAAGGAAGCCAAGTTGACCGGCTCCGACAAGACCACGTCGATCGTAGCCACTGGAACGGTGCGAGGATCCGGAACGACAGGACCGACCGACTGCACGACCGGTCCCGTGCGATCGAGCGTCCACGCGACTCCCTGCGTCTCCGGCACGGCATTCCCTGCCGCGTCGGCGATGCCGGAACCCACGACCATCAGCTGATAGTTCCCGTCGATCAGATTCAGGTTGTAGAGATTGCCCAAGGTGAAGGTTGTGGAGTCGATCGGCGTGACCGTCACCGCGGAGGCGTCGAGGTTGGCGCCATTTCGCGTCAGCGTGACGTCTTGCCAGGTAAACGTCGCTGGGACAATCGCCTTGTCGAAGGCGACATCAACCGAGTACACCGGAACGCTGCGCTGGCTCGGGGTGACCGGCCCGACGTTCGTCAAGTGCGGCACGACCGTGTCGAGAGTCCACGCATCGCTCAGCGAGTTGGTTCCGCTGAATCCGAACAGATCCTGAATGCCCGTCGCATCAACGGTCAGCGTGTAGCTTCCATCGACGGCCGTGAAGCCGGCGAGGTTGCTGATGCGATAGGTGGTGCCGGAAACCTGGGACACGGCAACGGACGCATTCAACGTGACCGGCGAAGCTCCCCGCGTCAACGCCACGTCCAGGTACGTGAACGTGGAGAGGTTGATCGGCTCGGACATCACGACGTCCACCGAACTCACGGCGCTGTTTCGAGGATCCGGCGTCACCGGGCCGACGGCGACCACCGAAGGCTGCGACGTGTGACGCGTCCATGAGGTTTGCCGACTGCCCGTTCCGCTGTTGCCCACGAGATCATTGACGGCCACGGCGGAAACAGTCAGCACGTAATCGCCATCCGCATTCGTGAAGCCGCCTAGGCCGGAAATCCGGTAGTTCGATCCGCCCTGCGCAGCGATCGTGACGGCGCTGCTTAACGTCAAGGGGGAGCCGTTCCGCGTCAATCCCAGGTCGGCGAAGGTGAAGGTGCCGAGGTTTACCGGTTCGGACATCGCCAGGTCGATGACGTCGATGTTCGACTGGGTGGGATTGGGGCTTACCGCCGTGATGCTCGCGACGGTCGGGCCGACCATGTCCGCCGTCCATGTTTCGCTCATCGAGTTGGAGCCAAAGTTGCCGGATTGGTCCTGAATGCCCGCGGCGCTGACCGTGAGGGAGTAGGCTCCGCTCGTTCCGGTGAATCCTGCGAGTCCGCTGATGCGGTAGACGAAGCCCGTGACGTAGCTGACCGTCACGCTGCTGTTGAGGGTGACGGAAGAAGCATCGCGGGTCAGCGACAAATCCTGCCAGGTAAAGGTCGAACCGTTGATCGCCTTCGAGAAGGTGACGTCGAGCGTGCTCACCGCCGTGTTGCGCGGGTCGGGCGACACGTTTTCGACGGCGACGATTGCCGGAGGGGTGGCGTCCATCGTCCATGAGTCGGACGCGGATCCGGAACCGATGTTGGCGAGCGGATCGGCGATCGCGGCGGCGCTGACGGTCAATACGTAGACGCCGTCGGCCGCGGTCGCGGAGGCGAGACCTGAGATCTTGTAGCCGGTGCCGCCCAGATAGGAAACCGTGACGCCTCCGGGGATCGTCACCGGAATGGAATCGCGGGTGAGTGTCAGGTCGTCGCGGGTGAAGGTCGCGAGATCGACTGCTTCGGACAGCGTGACGAAGATTTCGTCCACCGTGGTGTTGCGCGGATCAGGGGATACGGGCGTCACCTGCGTCACGGTGGGGCCGGTCGCGTCCATCCTCCAGGAGTCCGAAGCGGTTCCGCTGCCGGATTCCCCGTCGGCGTCGAGAATGCCGCCTGCGTTGACGGTCAGCACGTACGTTCCGTCTGCCGTGACGACGCTATCGAGGTTGTCGATCGAATAGGTCGCCGGGTCGATTTGCGAAATCGTGATGCTGCTGGCCGACAGATCGACTGCGACGCCGTCGCGAGTCAGGGTCAGGTCCGCCTTGGTGAAGCTCGCGAGCTGAATCGCCTTGGAGAAGACCGCCTGCACCGAGGAGACCGGAATATTCCGCGGATCCGGCGTCACGGGCCCCAGGCTGACGGGAATCACCGGCACATTCGCGATGAAGACGTCCGTGCGGGCGTTGATGTCGGGCGCGACCAGGTTGGACGCGTCGCTTTGGAAGGCGACCAGCGTGCCGTTGCCGCTGATGCGGGGTTTGTCGGAACCGTTGTTTCCCGAGGCGAGTGCGGTCGGGCTTCGGCTGATGAGCGAAACTTTTGCCGTGGCACGCTCGAAGGAGAAAATATCCGCGTAGCTGGTCGCGTTGGAATCGTTGGAGACGAGGTTGCCCGCGTTGCTCTTGAAGGAGACGAACGCTCCAGTGCTGCTGATCGTCGGCATCGACGAGGCGCCGTTTCCGGCGAAACCACCGGCGGTTCGGCTGACGAGCGACACCTGATCGCCGGCGATGTCGTAGAGGAACACATCCGTCGTGGCGTTCGAATCGCCGGCCACGAGATTGCTCGCCCCGCTGCTGTAAACGACGAAGGCTCCATTGCCGCTGATCATGGGTTCGCTGGACTCGCCGTTGCCGCTGCCCGTACCCAGCGCGTTGCGGCTCGCCAACCGCATCGTTGACGTGGTGCGGTCGAAGACGAAGATATCGGTCGTGTTGCCGTTCGTGTCGTTCGCGACGAGATCGCTGGCGGTGCTCGTAAACGCAACGACGGCGCCGTTGGCGCTGATCGTAGGATTGGAAGAAGAGCTGTTTCCCGAACCGGTCCCGCCGGAGTTGACGCTCACCAGGGAAACGATGTCCGTGTTTCGGTTGTAGACGAACACATCCCGCGTGTAGCCATTGGTGTCGTTCGCGACGAGGTCCGGGGCATTACTGGAGAAAGCGATGAAATTCCCGTCACCGCTTATCGTGGGTTCGTACGAATAGTGACTAGCTTGGCCACCGGCGACATTGTGGCTGAGATAGACATTGCTTCCGGTCAAACGATCAAAAACAACGACATCCTGTATCCAATCGGCGGTCTTCGCTGGCACAACATTGGTGGCGCGGGTCAAGTAGGCAACGTATTGGCCATTGGCGCTGATTGTTGGCGAATACGACGAGTTGTTGCCGGATGCATTCCCGCCGAAGACATGGCTGACGAGGGTTGTCGTCTGTGTCGCGCGATTCCAGAGGAACACGTCGGTAGTGCCGTTGCCGTCGCCGGCGACAAGGTCGCTGGCATTGCTGGAGTAGACGACATAGTTGCCGTCGGCGCTGATGTGCGGCTCGTACGAGGCGGCGTTGCCCGATCCTCCAGTGGCGTTGCGGCTCACCAAGGTCACGGTCTTGGCGACCCGGTCGTAGAGGAACACGTCCTGCGTGGCGCCGTTCGTGTCGTTGGCCGCGAGATCGGAGGCGGTGCTGGTGTAGACCAAGTAGCGGCCGTCGTCGCTCACGGTCTGATCGCGGGCGCTGTCCCATTGCATGGCGCTGTTGTCGTTGCCGGTAAGCGGCGGCGTGGCTGGCCGGGAGACCGGTACGGCGGTGGTCGCGACGATTTCCGCGGCCGTGGTCGCGGTGCCGCCCGTGTTGACGTAGCCGCCCATGGCGAGCAATTTCCCTCCCACCACCGCTCCCGCGCCGAGATGCCGAGCGGTCAACATCGAACCGGCCGGCTTCCAGGTATTGCTCGCCAGATCAAGGCGATAGACCGCCGACTGAGGGGTGTCGGCGCTATCCTGCCCGCCTGCCACGTAGAGGACTCCGTCCAGTGTTTCGACCACCGCGTTGGCGAGCGGCGCCGGCAGCGCAGGCCCGGCCGTCCAAGTGTTCGTCGCCGGATCATAAATCTCGACGACGGAGACCGCCGTGGCGACTGGCCAGTTGAGCGGATCGCGGACATATCCGCCGACGACGTACATTTTGCCGTTGAGCACCGCGGCGCCCGGGCATTCGCGCCCCGTCGGCATGGGGGCTCCGGTGGTCCAAGCATCGGTGGATGGATCGTAGATTTCCAGCGTGGTATAGGGCCCAGTGCCGTATCCGCCGCGACCGCCGTGACGTAGAGCTTTCCGCCGAATGCGGCGGAAGCGACGTTCTGCAGAGCAAGGGCCGCCGGCGTCAGCGTAGTCCAGGTATTCGTCGCGGGATCGTGAAGCTTGCGGCATGTTGGTGCTGCTGCAGATCGAGGCGAGGCCATCGCCGACGACGTAGAACTTGCCACCGATCGCATCGCCCATGCCGTATTGGGCGGTAAATGCCCCGACGATGCCAGGTCCGTCCAGGTATCGATCGCGGCGATGTAGCGAGCCGGCGGCCGTCTCGGTAGAAGAGATACGCGGATCCGTCGATCGCCGCGGCGGCCATGTCGTTGTACGACGCCCGCGGGCAAAGGCGCGTCGAGCCCGGAAGATCGCGGATGAAGGCATCGCCGTTGTCGCCGTCGTTGCCGATCAGATTCGTCGCGTCGCTATTGAAGACGACCGACCGGCCGCTCCCGCTGATGGTCGGCGTGTCGGGTGTGCTGTTGCCGGTGTCCCCGCCGGCGTAGCTTCTCGCTGATGAGGGCGACGGTTGCCGCACCAGTTCGATCGAAGACGAACACATCGGCAGTAGTGCCGTTCGAGTCGGTCGCCGTGAGGTCCGTGGCGTTACTGACGAAGGCGATCCGCGAGCCGTCGTTGTTGATCGAGGGCGGACGAACCATAGTTGCCGGTGCCGAAGGGCACGGCTGACCGGGACGATGCCCCGTCGCGCTCACGCGGTAGAGGAAGACGTCTTGCGTCGTTCCGTTGGTGTCGAAGCGATCAAATCGCTGGCGGCACTGACGAAGGCGACGTAAGTAGCCGTCGCCGCTGAGGATAGCGCCGGAAAGTACTGTTCGGACCCGGTGTTGCCGACATTGTGACTGACCAGGACGTTCTGACCGGTGGGGCGGATTTGGAGAAAGACGTCGAGAGTCCCGTTGGTGTCGTTCGCGACCAAATCGCTGGCATAGCTGCTGTAGGCGATGTACGTTCCGTCGTAGCTGATGCTTGGGGCGTAGGATTCGTTGTTTCCCGAAGACGTCCGGCGGCGTTTTTGCTGACGAGGATCAACACGAATCGTCGATGCGGCCGTAGACGTAGATGTCGCGATTGTAGCGGTATCGATCGGCAGCAGATTGGGGCCTGCTTTCGAACGCTACATATCGACCGTCGCCGCTTTGATCGCAGGTGAACCGCTGTAGTAATAAGGATAATCGCCGCCATTGCCGAGGGCGGCTCGCATGCACGTTGGTTCCGGTGTCCCGATCGTAGATCAGGATCAAACCGTTGGCGTAGCTTACGCCGACGGTGTTCGACGCCTGGCTCACGTAGGCGAGGATAGCGGCCGTCCGCGGGCGAGAGCGGATTTCGCCGTTGAGCTGATCGTTGCCGGAGCTTCCGTTGGCGGAGTCGGAACTTCCCTGGGCGTGGCTTGCCCGGCGAAGGCGTCCCGGTGGACCGGCGGTGACCGAGCGTCCTGGGTCCCGTTGGCGTCGGTCCCCGCCATCAAGTTGCTCGCGGTGCTCACGAAGGCGACACGGTGCTGCCGTCCGCGCTGATGACCGGATCGCTGGACGCGGCGTTCCTGCTTCGCCGCCGGGAGTTCTGGCTGACGAGCGTCACCGTGCCGCAGCGCGTCGAGCAGAAAGACGTCGCTGGCGTTGTTGGCATCGACGCCTGCGATCTGCGACGTGCTGGTGAAGACGACGTTGCCGTCGTCGCTGACGCATCGGCCGGCGACGGATCCGCCCGCGGTCAGGCCGGGAAACGCCGACAGCAGGCGCAGCGTCGACGCTTGGGCAGTTCCGGTCTCCAACAGTTCCAGGCGGCTGGGCGCGCTTGAATCCACGGAGGGTTCACTTCGGAGTTTGGCGGGAAGTGGGAGCCGCCGGGAAGGAGTCGGTCGCATGACGTGCTCCTGAAACGTGGCAGTTCGCTGAACGAGGCTGTTTTTGCCACGGACGTCAGGAGCACGCGTGGACCCGGCGGTCCGTCGCATGACGGCGGCCATGGTTTCTTCAGGTGGCACTTCCGGCGCCGCCTATCCCGAGCGACCTGGCGTTTCCGTAAAGCATGCAAAGAGAAACGTTTCGAGCCGCTGCATCTTGTGGGCTCTGTGCGTTTGAAGTCGAGTACCGTTTCCGCGGCAACATGTGCCAGATACGCCCTATCGGAAGCCGTGGGGTTATGGCGGGAAGGTGATCTCGCCGCGGCGCGATCGTCTTGCAGGGATTGCTCCACGGCGGAAGGTTTGAACAGCTCGACGCTGAGTGTCCGGCAGTGAGGTTCCTTTTTTGGACGGAACATTTCTAAGGCGAGGGCATTTTTCCGCTTCATAGGCGAAATATCGTTGATCCTGTGTCAGCTCTCCTCTAAGATGCCCTACGACAACTTGGTCCGGTATCTTATCCGAGTGGCTGAGGGTTGGGCCCTTTGAAGCCACAGCAACCGGTCGCGGCGACGCGACGCAGGTGCTAACTCCCCCGACGCGTGAGGAAGACAGATAGCGATCTTTGCATGCATTCTTCTCTGAAACCGGAAGAGTGGTTTTTTTGTTGCCGCTTCTTCGGTTCGCACCCTCCAGATACCTCCGCGTTGTTCCTGAGCGACCGAATTTGTTTCGGCTCTGCATCCGTCGCTGTCGGCTTCGGAGCGTCTGCTCGGAGGACGCCCTGCCGCAGACCGACCCAACCGATCCGAGCAGCAGCGACCATGAGCGATTTCGTCGCGAGCGCAAGTGCCGTATCTGCGGCCAGCTTTTCCCCAAGCAAGCAGCGCGAACACACCGAAGACTTCCCGGGCCTCTCGAAGATCGGACTACGACTACGACGGCATCCGGGAAGTCATCAGCCGCGACAAGATCGAGCTGCGTCCCTTCAATGGCGGCGCTTACCGCGAACTGCTCCCCATCGACGGCGAACCGACCGTCGGCCGCTCGTGGGCGGCACGCCGCTGGTGGAGTGCCATCGCCTGGCAAGGAACTGGGCGTCAAGAAACTGTAGGTCAAGGCGACGCGGTGGGTACGACCCTGTCGTTCAAGGACCGCATCGTCTCGGTCGCTCTCAGCAGGCGTTGAGTTCGGGGTTCAAGACCGTCGGCTGTGCGCATCCACCACGGCAATCTCGCCAACAGCGTCGCGGCGAATGCGGCGGCTGCAGGACTCGAAACGTTCATCTTCGTTCCCAGCGATCTTGAAGCGGCGAAGATCCTCGGGACGACCATCTACGGCGCCAATGTCATCGGCGTCACCGGCACCACCGATCAGGTGAACCGCCTCTGCACCGGAGTCGCGTTCAAGTACGGCTGGGGCTTCGTCAACATCGGCAACTGGCCTTCTATGCCGAGGGCTCGAAGACGATGCGCAGGTTACGAAATCGCCGAGCAACTCGGCTAGCGCGTGCCGAAGCATGTCGTCGCCCCGATGGCGGGCGGCAGCCTGATCAGCAAGCTGCACAAAGCGTTTCACGAACTGCACAAGGTCCGGCCTCATCGACGATCCGACCTGCAAGGTCTACGGCGCCCAGGCCGCGGGCTGCAACCCGGTCACCGATGCGGTGAAGAACAACCGCGAACAGCACAAGCCGGTGCACGGCCGAACACCATCGCGAAGTCGCTGGCGATCGGCGACCCGGCTGACGGTTTCTTCGCCGCCAAGGTGATGCGCGACACAGGCGGTTGAGGAGAGGACGTGAGCGATGCTGAGATCGTCGATGCGATGCTGCTCTGGGCCACACCGAAGGCATCTGGGCCGAAACTGCGGGCGGCATGAAGCCACTGGCCGTGACGAAAAAGCTGATCGAAGCGGGCCGCATTCCTCGCGACGAAGAGATCGTAATCTGCGTGACCGGCGTGGCCTGAAGACGTCGACGCCGTCGCCGAAGCCGTGGAACGCCCGATCGTCATCAAGCCCGCGGCCGAGGATTTCAGGCGATCTATGAACTGAAGAAGCCGCTGAACACGAAGGCCGAAGCCGTCCTCGCGTAAGTTTTCTCGATACCCTCTCCCGCTCGGGGGAGAGGGTGGCCGTAGGCCGGGTGAGGGATCGGTGCCGCGCGGCGATGTGTTCTTCATGCGGCATTCCCAACCGCCGCGCTGGCGCTCGCCCTACCCTTGTTGCGAAGTCCCGTGATTGAATGAGGGTGTGTAGCGACCACCTCCCGTTGGTGTAACTCATGACGACAACCGCCACCCCTCAATCGGCGACGACAAGCCAGCCGGCTCCCGTACGTCCGCCGCTGCTGCAGAACGGCGATCACCTCACTGCCATGGAGTTCGAGCGCCGTTACTCGGCGATGCCGAACGTGAAGGCTGAATTGATTGAGGGGATCGTTTACATGGCTTCTCCGATACGCGCGAGACATCATGGCAAACCGCATTCCCATATGATCCGTTGGCTTGGGAACTACTCAGTCGAAACTCCCGGGGTGGAGTGTTTCTCGGATTCGACGGTTCGCCTTCGCGACGACAATGTGCCGCAACCGGATGTCGTTCTGATGATCGATTTGCCGGATCTGGGACGAGCGAAAGTCGGGGCCGACGGCTACATCGAGGGCGGTCCCGAATTGGTGGTCGAAGTTGCGGCGAGCACCGTCAGCTACGATTTGCATCAGAAGATGCGAGCCTATCGCGAAAACGAAGTACGCGAGTACATCGCTTGGCGAGTTGAAGACGACGAAATCGATTGGTTTGTGCTGCGTGATGGGCAGTATGTTCGATTGGATCAAACAAACGGCATCTTTCGCAGTAGCGTTTTCCCAGGCCTTTGGCTCAATGCGAAAGCACTCCTTGAAGGCGACTACAAGCGGTTCGACGCGACATTCCGCGAAGGCGTCGCCAGTCCCGAGCATCGTGCCTTCGTCGAACGCCTTGCGGCTCATAAGAATGCACCACCCACCGATGCCAAGTAACGTCCGTCACAGCAGAGGAAAGGTTCTCCGATCATGGCAGTGAAAGTCCAAATTCCCGCGCCGATGCGGCAACATACCGATGGGCAGGCGACCGTCGAATCGAGCGGAGCCAGCGTGCAGGAAGTGCTCGCCAACGTCGGCGCCAAATTCCCAGGCATCGTCGATCGGCTCTTCGATAAGGGCCAGCTTCGCCGCTTCGTCAACATCTACCTCAACGATGAAGACGTCCGTTATCTCGACAACCTCGAGACGGCCGTGAAAGACGGCGACGAAGTCAGCATCATCCCTGCCGTGGCGGGAGGCTGAAAATGAGCCATAACCACGACGAACAGGATGATCACGACGACGGAGACTGCATCCCACAGGCCGAGGTTCCTGAAGGGGCGGCGGTCTTCCCGCTGATTCCCGAAGAGCTCGGCGTCCACCCGATGCTGCTCGCGGTGTTGCATGCCGTCGTCTTCCTCGACGGCTCCGACGAAGGCGTCGTCAACGACTCCGCCGCCAACGAAGCCCTCAACTACCTCGCCGCTTACTTGCAGCGACTGAGCGGCGCCGAGCTGAAGCGAGTCCGCGAAGACATGGAAGTGCTGCAAGACTTCGCCCGCAAGGAAAGCTGGCCCCAAGAAGAAATCACGTTCCTCCGCACGTTCCTCTACGAGTTCGGCGTCGGGCCGGACGAGGACAAGCCGAAGGGGCGGAAGAACTTGGCCTAAGTTTTTCGCTCGCGGCTTAGCGATGCGGCAAGATTTCTCCGAACGCTAAGCCGCAAGCGGAAGACCTATTTCACCGGAATTCGAACGATGCCGACCGATCCGACTCTCGAACGATACTCCCGCCAGATGCGCTTTTACGGCGTGGGCGAAAAGGGGCAGGTGAAGCTGCGCAATGCCCGCGTCACGCTTGCCGGCTGCGGCGCTCTGGGCACCGTGCTGGCCAACGGCTTGGTTCGCGGCGGCGTCGGGTTCGTCCGCGTCATCGACCGCGATTTCATCGAAATCCACAATCTGCAACGGCAGATTCTCTTCGATGAAAAAGACGTGGCCGACAATGTGCCGAAAGCGGAGGCGGCGGCTCGCAAGCTGCGCCTCATCAATTCCGCGGTGGAGGTCGAACCGATCGTCGCCGACATCGATCGCACCAACATCGAAGGCTTCTGCAAAGACGCCGACCTCATTCTCGACGGCACCGACAATTTCGAAATCCGCTACCTCATCAACGATGTGGCGGTGAAGACGAACAAGCCCTGGGTCTACGGCGGCTCGATCGGCAGCGTCGGCCAAACGATGACGATCCTGCCGGGCCAAACGCCGTGTCTGCGTTGCGTGTTCGAGGCGGCGCCGAACCCGGGCGAAGCAGGCACCTGCGAAACCGCCGGCGTGCTTGGGTCGATCGTCAGCACCATCGCCAACATTCAGGTGGCCGAGGCTTTCAAGATCCTTACCGGCGCAATCGACAAGGTGAACCGCGAACTGATCTACCTCGACCTTTGGGAGAACCAGAGCCGACGCATCAAGATCGCGCCGCTGCATGGCAAAGTCGATTGCCCTTGCTGCAAGCACAAAAAGTTCGAATGGCTCGAAGGACAGCACGGCTCGCAAACCACCAGCCTCTGCGGCCGCAATGCCGTGCAGGTATCGCATCGCGCCGCCTCGCAGCTCAACTTCGGCGAAATGGCCCGCCATCTGGAAACGATGGGCGGCAAAGTGAGCTTCAATAAGTTCCTGCTGAAGTTCGATGTGGAAACCTACGAGTTCACCGTATTCCCCGATGGCCGAGCGATCATCAAAGGAACGGACGACACCGAGAAGGCGCGTGTACTCTACGCGAAATACATCGGACATTGAGCGGGGTGCCGATTCGTAATATCGTGCGACAGGAGGAGCGACCGTGGAACGCATTCAACTGACGCCTGAGCAAGAAGCGATCGTGGCATCCGCGATCGACCCCATCGAGATCTTCGACACATCCGGCAACGCGGTGGGAAAGATCATTCCGCCCAAGCTGGAAAGCATCATCGCCGAATGCAAACGTCGCTCGAAAGAGCCTGGTCCACGCTACAGCACTGAACAAGTGACGCTAATGCTCGACATGCTTGAGGAAACGTGGGCCAAGGAAGGGCCATTCGGACCGGAGCGACTCGAAGTGCTTCTTGATCGCTTCCACGATAGCCAGGCAAGCCAGTGATCTTTCGCGTAGTGTGGTCGAAGCAAGCGACCAATGAATTGGCGCGTTGGTGGGTGATGTCCGCGGACCGGGCTTTCGTACATCAGGCGAAACAGACGGTGAATGAGATTCTCGAACAAGACGCGACCAAGCAAGGAACGGAATTGTCGGAAGGCTTGCGGTTCATCGACGTGCTTCCAATTGCGTTTTTACTTCCATGTCGATGCGGAGTTAGCGGTCGCGGAAGTGGAGTCCGTGGCAAGGTTCCGCGACCAAAGTTTGTAGGTGACCGCTCATGATTGCCGCAAAGCAACCGATCGGAACGCCGACCGTGGCATCCGCCTGGCCGGAACGCATCCATCGGATTTCGTTGAATCAGTACCACCAAATGATCGCAACGGGAGTGCTGCAAGAAGACGATCCCATTGAACTCATCGACGGCTGCTTGGTGACGAAAATGCCGCGAGATCCCGCTCATGATTGGACGCTGAACCAGTTAGCGAAGAAGTTGGAGAAAGAGTTCGGCGATGCGGGAGTCGTTCGAGTGCAGAGTGCGATTACCGCCGAGCATAGCGAGCCGGAACCAGACATTGCAGTGGTTCGACCGCCCGACGACTATCAAGAGCGTCATCCCAGCGGCGAAGATGCGCTCCTCGTGGTCGAAATCGCGAACAGCAGCCTGGATTTCGACCGTTCCGTGAAAGCCGACGTCTACTCCTACGCTGGCGTGCGCGAGTATTGGATCATCAATTTGATCGACCGTCAGATCGAGATTCATCGTCTTCCGCGATCCGGAAAGCCTGGTGGCTTCCATGAGCGTCGAACGTATCTCGCTCATGAAGAGATTGAGCTGACGCTGGGCAAGAAATCGCTGGCGAAGTGGATGGTGGCGTCTTTGCTGCCGAAAGCCAAGTCGGGGCGTTGACTTTTATACGGTCCCGATTCAAGAGAATATCTTCTAAGCTGACCATTCATGATCTATCTCGATAACGCCGCGACCAGTTTTCCCAAGCCCGAAGTCGTCTACCAGACGCTCGATCGCTTCGCTCGCACGAGCCTGGCGAATCCGGGCCGTGCCGGGCACAAGATGGCTCTCGCGGCGGAGCATGCGCTGGATGATTGCCGGCATGTGCTGAACCAATTCTTCCATGGCGAAGCTCCCGAACGCTTCGCGTTCACGCTCAACTGCACCGATGCGCTCAACATGGCGTTCAAAGGTTTGCTGCGCGATGGCGACCATGTCATCACCAGCAACCTCGAACACAACAGCGTCTCGCGGCCACTGCGTGCGATGGAACTCGCGGGGAAGATCACCCTCACGCGGCTCGCGGCCGATGCGGGCGGGACTCTCGATCCGAATGCCGTCCGCGATGCGATCACGCCGCAGACTCGGCTCATCGCCCTGACCCACGGCAGCAACGTGCTTGGCACCGTTCAGCCGATCGCGGAAATCGGCCAAATCGCGAGGCAGTCGGACGTGCTCTTCCTCGCGGATGTCGCACAGACCGCGGGCGTCATCCCGATCGACATCCAGGCGATGAAGCTCGACCTGATCGCCTTCCCGGGACATAAATCCCTGATGGGTCCAACCGGCACCGGCGCCCTCTATGTCGGCTCGCGGGCCAAGGTCGGCGTGTGGCGCGAGGGCGGCACCGGAGGCGATTCCTCCAGCGAAACGCAACCCAAGGAAATGCCCTACTGGCTCGAAGGGGGCACGCCGAATGTCCTCGGCGTCGCCGGCTTGGCTGCGGGCGTTCGCTGGGTGCAGAGCGAAGGGCTCGAAAAGATCCATCGCCACGAAGTGGAACTCGTCGAACGACTTTGGAAACGGCTCGACGAAATCGGCGGGTACGAAGTGTTCGGCCACCGCGACCATGCTCGACGCGTGGGCACCATCAGCTTTCGTGCGGAACACCTGCCGGCACCCGAAATCGGCGGCATCCTTGATCAAGCCTTCGAGATCGCCATCCGCCCCGGCTTGCACTGCGCCCCGTATGTCCACAAAGCGATCGGCACGTTTCCGGAAGGCGCCGTCCGTGTGAGCCCTGGCCCGTTCAACACGGCCGCGGACATCGACACGCTGGCGACGGCGCTTGCGGAAATCAAGATTTGACGTCGCGGGTCGGACTTACTTGGATTTCACCGAGAAGGTGAACTCGTTCGTACCGCCCTTCGTGATGTCGGCGGTCAGCTTGCTCTCGCTGTTGTAGGCGGGAGCGATGATGTTCTCCATGAATTGGCTCTTGTCCTTCGTGTCCTTGTACATTTCGGGAATCTTACCCTGACGGTAGGAGTAGACTTCGACTTTCGCTTTGCCGACCTTTGCTTTGCCCTCGAACGTGCCGTCTTTGACTTCGAGAATATCTTGAGCAATTCCTTGTTGCACGAAGGCAACTTTGCCGGACTCCATTTTCTTTCCGTCCATCTCCACTTTGCCTTTGACGGCTGTCAACGTGGGACCGCTATCGCACCCGGCCATCGTGACGAACCCGCAGGCGGCCACTGCGAACGCTAGGTATTTTGTCTTCATGTCGTTGATCTCCGTGAAAAAAGACATCCGGCTCATTGGGAGCCGGATGTTTTCCGAATAGCGTTAAAGTTCTGCGTTAGTTATCGCCCTGGACGACAGTGCCGTCGTCGCGGGTGGAGAGCGCCATCAGGGTTTGCAGCGTGACTGAGTTGGTCAGGAAGTTGACTGTACCGTCGCCGCGGAGAGCGTTGACGCCACCGGTATGAGCGGAGTTCAGGGGGATGTTTCCGCCCGTGTTGCTGCTGACGCCATTTGCCGGGTTGCAGCATCCTCCATCAGACCAACCACCCTGGAAATTGATCTGATAACGAATCGTCGTGGTGTTGAAAGGCCGATCGGTGTAGCTCGGAGGTTCGGCGGTGTTGCCGACTCCCATCGCCCAGCCGTGCGGGCCGGAGGAGTTCCACCGCTGCTTGGCTCCGTTGTTGTCTGTGATGAAGTTGTTCTGTTCGCTGACGACGATCGTATTGCTCGTGCCGTCAGTGATGCCTGCAAACTTAACCTTGCTGTTCGGATAAAGAACGCCGCCTGCGCTGTTTTGGTTGCCGCTATTGCTCAGCCGAGATTCGTTGTATCCGGTGACGCCAGCCAGTTGCCAGGTACCGCCTGCGATGCCAGTGTAGTGCGGCCTCATGACAGGATTGGCGATGCCCGTGTTTCCGTCCAACGCCGGAAACGGTGACGAGGGGCACAAGTAAATATTGATGACCGTATTCGTGAACGCACCGGCGTTGGCTGCGTTCTGATACGAGGAGCCGCCGGAAAAGGTGATTTTGTTGTAGAGCGGCGCCTGCTCGATGAAGGGGAGAATGTAGACCATCCACGAACTGCCCCATGCTCCCGAGCTGGTTCCGAAGGGAGCCTGATCCGCAGCTCCGCCCGGCGGAAATCGCTTGTAGGTGTCGTGGTAGCCGTGGAGGGCGAGGCCGATTTGCTTCAGGTTGTTTTGGCACTGCGAGCGGGCCGCCGCTTCGCGAACTTTTTGAACGGCTGGGACGAGCAAGGCGATCAATACTGCGATGATCGCAATGACCACCAGCAACTCGATCAGCGTGAAGCCTGATCTCTTGGACGTGTTTCGCATAGTTTTCCGACTCCTGAAAGAAGCTGAGAAATGAAACTCTGAACCTACGGCGTTGACGGACGTACGCCTTGCTCCGTTCGACAAGCGATCAGACGGGCCGATACGAAGGGATAACTGATTCTTCTGTCGAACGGAATGTGAATGATAATTCACGTAATTTTGGATGTAAAGCGTCTTTTTCCGGAATGAGTTCTTGTGAGGAGCGGTAGGGCGGCGATAGGTCTTGGCAGGGGCTCTGCATCTTTCCTGACTTGCTGCATCGTGATGACCAACAAATGGGCCATTCTCCAGCCCTTGCACGCGGATTAAGATCAATCGAATCTGGCGAGCGATGTTGAACTCTTAAAGATCGAACTGGATGCAACGGCGCCGTGAACCTGCCCCCGAATCCACCTGATCCGGAACGTGCGGATGCTCCGTCTCTGCGAGGCAGCTTCTTCCGACGCCAGCCCTTCGTCGGCCTCGTGTTGCTCGCCGTCGCGTCCAACCTTGGCGGCAGCGTTTTCAGCTTTCTTTACAACGACTTTCTCATCGTCCGCCGTTTCATGAACGAGAGGCAGGCCGACGCCTTTTGGAACGTCGCCTGCACGGTCTACAACGTCGTCGCCTATCCCGCGGCGGCTGACGGCCATGTTTCTGCCGCTCAGCCGCTCATCGTTTGTCGCCGAAAAATGCTGGCGGGGGAGGCCGGACCCCGCATTGCTGGAATATGCACGCCGACGACTCATCAACCTTCCCGCGTGGCAGCTCGTCGTCAATCTCATCGGCATCCTACCCGGCGGCGTGATATTTCCCGCCGTGATTTGCTGGGTAGGTGGAGATGAGAATGCTCGGCCGATCTGGGGCCACTTTATCCTCTCGTTCGTCGTGACCGCGCTCTTCACCACAATGCAGACGTACTTCCCCTTCGAGTCGTATCTCACCCGGTTCATGTATCCCGATTTCTTCCGAGGCACGCGGCCTGCCGAGATGAAGGGCGTCGTCCGCATCTCCTTCGCTCAACGCGTCGTGCTCCTTTGGATCGCGGCCGCGTGGGTACCTTTGCTCGCGTTGCTTGTCCTGGCGATCAATTTCATCCACTCCAAGCTCGACCCCGCCCAGGAACTCGGCGTCGCCCTCGGCGTGTTCGCGGCGAGCACCATCACGGGCTTCGTCGTCTTCGCGGTCGTCGGCTGGGATCTCCGCGCGTGGGTTCGCACGCATGCGTTCGCCACCGAGCAGATCGCGCAGGGAAACTTGGAGTCGCGCATCGCGGACCAACGGCCCGACGAATGGGGACAACTCACCGATCGCTTCAACGACATGGCGGCCGCGCTGCTGGAAGCGCGCGAAACCCGCGAGACTTTCGGCGAGTTCGTCAGCCCCGATGTGCGCGACCAGATTCTTGATCGCTACCACGGCCTCGAAGTGAAGATCGAACGCATCACCGTTCTCTTTGCGGATATCCGCGGCTTCACTCGGAGATGTGCGGGCGAGGACCCGGAAAAAGTCGGGACGCTGCTCAACCGTTTCCTGACGCTCGCGGTCCAGGCGATCGAGCAAAAAGGGGGATACGTCAACAAATTCCTCGGCGATGGCGTGATGGCCCTCTTCGGCGCCACCGGCCCGCGCGAGGACCATGCCGACCTCGCCCTCGGATGTGCGCGCGAAATGCTGTCTCGACTGACGATGCTCAACGCGGACTTGGAGTCTGCCGGCGAAGCGCCGCTCCTCGTCGGCATCGGCATCCATACCGGCCCTGCACTTGTCGGTTGCTTCGGCGCCACGCTTAGCGATCCAGGCGCCGACAAGCCGCGCCGTCGCCGCGAGTTCACCGCGATCGGCGAAACGGTCAACTTCGCTCAGCGCATGGAGCAACTCACCAAGTCGCTCGGCGGCCCCATCGTCATCAGCCATGCGACGAGGATTTCGCTGCGGCTCGCCACCGACTGCATCGACCTCGGCGCCCATCCCGTTCCCGGCTCGCCGGAACCGATCCCCGTGTGGCGCATCGATTGCTGACTAATGCCGGGCGCCGTGGACGACGTAAGGGTTTGTCTCACGAAGTGAGACGCAACGTTACCGTATCGTGACGCATAGCCGGTTAGCACGCCGCGCAAGCAAGTGCGGCGACAGGTTCCCGGAATTGGATGAGCGTCATCCGAGAACCTGTCTCCAGCTCTTGCTTGCGCAGCGTGCTAACGAACGCGGATTGCCGCTTCTCGATTCCGGCCCCGCGACATGCCGTGCGATCAGGTGTGCCTCAAACACGTGACCGCACGTCATGTCCGGAGCCGCTTCTCGTTCCCAGCCTCAGGCTTCCGAGCCTTCTCTGTCGTGAAGGATTTCCTGTTCCGGCAGGGAATCCTCCGCTTCCTCCTATTCCGACCTCTGCCCCGTTCCGAACCGCATCTTGGTTCCAGCCTTTTCCCTGTACCGGGATTCCGTTCCTCTCTGTTCCCGAAGGATCCCCTGTTCCGGCAGGGGACCCTTCGCCTCCTATTCCGACCTCTTCCCAGTTCCGAAACCTCTTCTCCGTTCCAGCCTCTTCCCAGTCCTAGGATTCCCTGTTCCGGCAGGGAGCCCTTCGCCTCCTCCTGTTCGCCTCGATTCTGTTCCGATGCTTCTCCGTTCCGAACCATCACGCGAAGGTGACGGTGAATTGCTTCTTCGTGGTCGCGAATCCGTCGCTGACGACTACCTCGATCACCGCCGTACCGACGAACGCGCTGTTCCTCGCGATCGTCAACTGATTGCCGCTCACCGTGGCCGACAGGTTCGGCGTGGCGGGGGCGGTCGCGTTCCAGAGCTTGCTCGGGTCCGCGTAGAACGACGGATCGAGCGTAGCGATCAGGTTGCTCGATTGCATCATCTGCGACAGCGTGGATGCGATTTTGCGCACCTCGCCGTTCGGCAGAATCGCGATCCAGGCGCCCTGGGTTCGCGAGTACATCCATTTTTCGTTGCCGCCCTTGAAGCCCTGGAAGTAGCTGCCCAGGTAGCTCAGGCCGAGCGATTGATCGAGCTGATACGCCTGGCTGCCGCTCGCTTGGGTCGAGACGACGCTCGCGGAGATCGTCGTCGCATCGCCGTCCGGGTCGCTCGCGGTCAGACTGATCGTCTTGCTCGACTGGCCTGCCCCGATGGTGACGTTCGCAAGGTCGCTCAGCGTCGGGGCCTGGTTGGCGGAGGTGACGTTGAACGTCGTCTTGCTCGTCGTTTTGCCGTCGCTCGCGGTCACTTCCACCGCAAAGGTCCCGGTGAATCCATCCGGCGGGGTGATCGTCAGGCGATTGCCGACGATTGCGAACTGCACCCGCGGCGTCGCGCTGAAGGTGCCGTTTCTAGTCCCCCCGTTGCCGCCGCTCGAATCGGCAACCACGGCGGAGTAGGTCAGGGCATCGCCGTCGGCGTCCGTCGCATTCAGGTTGACCGTGATCGAACCCTGGCGCGGCGACATCGATTGGTTGGCGATCGGCGTCCACACCGGAGCGCGGTTCGACGACACCTGCACGCCGGCGTTGAATGTCTTGGTCACCACCGCTTTGCCGTCGGTTGCGGAAACCTCGATCTGCACGCTGCCGATGAAGTTCGCATCGGCAGTAATCGTCAGACGATTGCCGCTGACTGCGACC
>JAXMAT010000012.1:0-102653 GCA_046350235.1 Gemmataceae bacterium
CGCGTCCATCTCGCGACGCTGCACCAGGGGCAATCCACGACGACGCTGATCGAAAAGATGCGCGGCGCCGCGTAATTGGCGTCCAACGGTATGCGAAGAAACTACGGAGACGCGTGCCATGCTTGTGCGGATCGTCCGGCGGGCCAGGGTCTATTCCGCCTCCACCGCACAAGCATGCCCACAGACCGAACGCCGGACGCTTCGCATGCTTGGTCGGTGGAACCGGAAGCGACAATGACATATGCAAGGATCCGACCAAGCATGGCACGCGATACAGATCAGCGAGGACATGTAGGGGCATGAAGGTCGCGTTGTTTCTCCCGAATTGGATCGGCGATCTCGTGATGGCCACGCCCGCGATCCGCGCGCTGCGTCACCAGTATCCTTCCGCCACGTTCATCGGCATCTGCAAGCCCTACGTCGCTCCCACGCTCGATGGTTCTACCTGGTTCGATCGCATGCTGTTTCTCGGCGGCAAAGGCCGGGGATGGTTCAGCGTGGCGAGGGAACTGCGACGCGAACGGCTTGATTTGGCGGTGCTGTTTCCCAACTCATTCCGCTCCGCATGGGTGTCGTGGCTCGCGGGAGCGAAACGCATCGTCGGCTACGATCGCTACCTCCGCGGCTGGATGCTGACCGATCGCCTGCATGCGACGCGCGACGAAAAGGGCGGCTTCAAGCCGATGCCGATCATCGACGATTACAACAAACTCGCCGAAGTTGCAGGCTGTCCGAATCCCGGATATCGCATGGAGTTGTTCACGACACCGAGCGATGAGCAAGCCGCGGACGAAGTGTGGCATCGCCATAGCTTCGATGCGCATCGGGAGACGGTCTGTCTCAATCCGGGCGCGGCGTTCGGAGCGGCGAAGTATTGGCAGGCGGAACACTTCGCGAAAGTCGCTCAAAATTTGACGGACCAGCGCGATGCCCAGGTGCTCGTCCTCTGCGGGCCTTCCGAACGCGAGATGGCGAACCGCATCGCAGCCCTGGCCGACCGCCCGCGTGTGAAGTCGCTTGCGGACGCACCCCTGTCACTTGGCTTGACGAAAGCGATCGTGAAGCGAAGCACGCTGCTGATTACTACCGACAGCGGCCCGCGTCATTTCGCCGCCGCCTTCGATCGTCCCGTCGTCAGCCTCTTTGGCCCGACGCACATCGAATGGACGGAGACGTATTTCGCGAAGGCGATCCATCTGCAGAAGAAGGTCCCCTGCGGCCCGTGTCAGCTTCGCGTCTGCCCGACGGACCATCGCTGCATGAAGGAACTGACGCCCGCGGAGGTGTATCAGGCCGCAGGACTGTTGGGCTGCCGCGTGCCGTTGGGGGAGGCAGGCATGCTAGCATCCCGGTTTACCGCGACGCGTAACGGATATGACTCGACGCAATGCGATCGCAACAGCAGCGCGCCCATGCCTCCGCTGCGCGTCGCGGTTAACCAGTGCGGATCGTATCGATTGCAACGATTGCCGACGCCGTGGCGGGATAGGAAACTCTCCGCACGCGAACGTTGCTCCACGAGGTCCTGCCCTTCCGCCGAAATAGAACTACAAGGTGCTGCCACGCCTTCCCGCCGATTGTTTTCACGCCTCGGTCTCTGGGTCCCGCGCCGAACCGCTGCCCGCCGCCAGCCCGTTGAGATCGAATCATGACCGGGGATGCCGCGATGAATATCGCCTTCTGCTACGAAAGCGTGCTGCCGGCCCGCGGTGGGTGCGAAACCTACATCTCCGACCTTTCGCGCCGACTGATGGCCGACGGCCATGAGGTGCATCTCTACGCATGCCGATGGGACGAGAGCGCGTTGCCGCAAGGCATGGTGTTTCACAAACTCGCCCCCGTCACTGGCGTGCGTTTCTTGCGCCCCTGGCGGTTCGGTCAGCAAGTCATCGATGCGATGCGAGGTCAATGCCACGACGTCACCGTCGGCTTCGACAAGACGTGGGGCCAGGATGTGCTTTACCCGCAGGGCGGATTGCATGCGGCATCGGCCGACTACAACCTCAAGAAAAACCGCAACCCCATCGCTCGCGGCATCGCCCGCTTGGTCAAATTCTTCGACCTCGCTCACTGGTCCTTCCTGCGACTCGAACGCAAGCAATACCTCGGCGCCTATCGGCCCAACATCATCGTCAACAGCTTCATGGTGCGGGATCACTTCCAGCACTATTACGCCGTCTCGTCGCAGGATCTGCATGTCGTCCGCAGCGCGATCGATCCGGGGCGATTTCTCGAACATGACCGTTTGAAGCGTCGCCAAGCGTATCGAGAGCAATACGGCCTCGAACCGAGCGACTCGGTCGCCCTGTTCGCCGCCATGAACTATCGGCTCAAGGGTCTTGATCCGCTTCTGCGAGCGGTGAAGTGGATGGCCGATGATCCGGAGTACAAGGAGAAGGCCACATCGTTTCGGCTCGTGGTCGCGGGGAATCCGAAGGTCGGCCGATACGAACGCCAGGCGCGAAGCCTCGGGATTGCCGAAAAGATCCGTTTCGTCGGCCATCAGCCCGAGATCCGCAACGCGTATTTCGCCGCGGATTTCCTTGTGCATCCCACGTTTTACGATCCCTGTTCGCTGGTCGTGCTCGAAGCACTCGCATGTGGCCTGCCGGTGGTGACGACGAAGAACAACGGCGCCAGCGAACTGATGACCCCGCCGCAGGAAGGCTACGTCGTCGAAAACCCGCACGACGCCTCGGAGCTTGGCTCCGCGATGGGCAAATTGCTCGACTCCGCGAAACGCGCCCAAGCATCCCAAGCCGCCCGCAAAACCGCGATGCAATGGACCTTCGAGCACCACTACCAAGAATTACTGAACGTCTTCCGCGAGGCCGTCCGTCGCAAGCAGGCAGCGTGATCACGATTCGCTGATTGCCTGGATGCGTTCCAATACTGCGCGAAGTGCATGGGCGTCCGGATAGCGACGATGCGGGTCGGGGCTGAGGCAGCGTTCGATGACTTTCCGCAATTCAGGCCGACAGGTTCCTTCAAGCAACGAAGTATCCAACCCCACTGCTCTCGGCTGATGTTTCGCGATTTGCGAAGCGACGAATTCGAGCGGGCTTCGTCCTGTCAGCGCTTGAAAGAGATTGGATCCCACCGTGTACACGTCCGCGGCGGGTGTCAGCAACGTGTAGGGTTGCTCACATTCGGACGGGCAGTATCCTGCCGTGGCGGCGCCTGGCAGCAGCTTTTGCCCCGAATCCAAGTTCGCAAGCTGGCATCCGCCAAGGTCGAGCACCGTCACGCGATCTTGATCCGACAGCAACAGGTTCGACGGCTTCAAATCCTGATAGACGAGTTGCCAGGTCATGCCCGCTCGCATCGGCATCGGCTGATGCAGCGTGGCGAACACGTCCACTACCTGAAGAAAAATACGTAATGCCCGCCCTTCCGCCAAACGCCTGCCGGGTTGTTCTCGGAGCACCTCTTCGAGCGATTGGCCGGGGACGGCTTCCATGACGAGGTACGGCTCGGCTTGCAGCATCTCGTCGTCGTCGAACGACCAGGCGTTGCCGTCTTCCGTCGTCCATGGCCCGGCGAGGTGCGGATTGCCGTCGAAGACGAAATCGTTGGGATGCGGGACCGCGTTGCATCCCGCGTTGCGGAGCAGCACAAGAATGCGTCGCTCCATCTCCAGCGTTTTCCGCGGCAAGCGAAGTTGATTCGCGAAACCTTCGATGTCGCGCACTCGGGCGTAGGGGCCGACGTCGTAATTCAGAATCGCCTTGATCGCGACGCGCCCGCCCGTCCGCTGATCGATGCCTTCGAGAATCAGGCCCATGCCGCCCGAAGCGAAGAATCGCACAATCTGATACCGCCCCGCGAGCGGTTGAGCGACCGTAAAGGTTTTGCCCGCGTTGTCGCCGACCGGCACCTGCGCACGCAGAAACGTCCGCCCTTTCCAGGCGAACGTCGTCCCGTGCAATGCCGTCGGCTCCATGCTCGCCGCGCTCGCGAGAAAGCTGAGAGGAGAAAGCAGAGAGTAGGAATGCCGCCCGCTGCAGTCGTCCACCCGCCGATCAGCCAGCGACGCGGCAGCGGAACGCGGACTGAACGCCATGCGATCGCGTAGCGTTTATTCCGCGCCCCGCTGCGCGTCGCGGCGAACCAAGGTACGTGGCCGGAGCGGGTGAAGTCGAACCCGCAGACGATCACCAGGTTCAAACTGGCCGCTTTTTCCGGCTCGCGTACCCGGCCATGAATGGTCATGAGTTGCGGAGGCCGGATTCGAACCGGCGTCGTACGGCTTATGAGACCGTGCTGGAAACCACTCCAGTCCACCCCGCATCAGTGCTCCCGGCAGGACTCGAACCTGCGGAATCCTCTTTGTAAGAGAGGCGCCTTTGCCGCTCGGACCACAGGAGCACCCGAACAGCAAGAACGGTAGATTCGAACCCACTCCGTCGGCTTTGGAGACCGACTGCTCTCCCAGGAGCACGTTCTTGTTTCGAAGGATGAACGAGGAAGGATGAAAAGTAGGCAACAGTCGATTGCTTTTTTTTCATCCTTCATCGTTCCTCCTTCATCCTTTTCTTAGAGCGTCCAGAGGGATTCAACCCTCGCTTCCGCCATGGCAAGGCGGCAGGCTGCCAGACTGGCATCATGGACGCGCGTTTTCTCGACCAGTATCCCCGTGAGGAATCGAACCCCATCCGCGACGTTCGAAGCGTCGCATGCCTCCATCACACTCCGAGGACAAATGCGTTTCGGCCGGACTCGGATTGCGTCGGGCAGGAATCGAACCTGCCGAGCGAACGTTCGCGGGAGCTTTACAGGCTCCCTGGCTTCCCAGAGTCGTCCGACGCAGTGCTTCTACTCGCTACTTTCTCTTCACGACTCTCTCGCAAGCGTCGCTTGCGTAGCGGAAGGAGAGGGAGTCGAACCCTCAAGGCCTCGCGGCTCGGCTATTTTCGAGACAGCTGCCATCACCCATTGGCTTGCCCTTCCGTTTCGTTTGGATCGTTGATCGCTCTAAGCTCTTAGTGGGGCCGGAGGGATTCGAACCCTCATCTCACCGCTTAAAAGGCGGGTGCGTTGCCGATTCCGCCACAGCCCCGAATTGAGGACTGCGGACGTTTGAAAAGCGATCCACGCATGGACATCTCCTTGTTCCCGTCAAAAACCGAAGGCCAGGCATCCGTGGGACGCCTGGCCTTCGACGAAGAATCACCTCGCGAATCTCGGCGTCAACAACGCATGCGTTTCATCTGGAGCGACGAACCGCACGGGACGGATCGGCCCGCCCAATAACCGCGGTCGCCTTGGAGTAGAAGTCGCATGACGCTCTCTGGTTCATGGTTCCCGACGCCGCATGCCCGCGACGTCTGCTAATGAGACGAGCGAATCCACGCGAAGGTTCGCGTGGATCCGGAAAAAATCGAGCAGACCGGAGAAGTTATTTATTTCCCTTGAGATGGCGGTCGAAGAACTCGTCTTGCAGCCGGTTGACGTCGTCCCCCAAAAACTGAAGACCGCCGTGCCCGGCATTCGGAATGACATGCAGCCGGCACTCGACGCTGCATTGCTTGAGCTGCTGCTGAATCTGTTCGCTTTGGCTGAGCGGCACCAGCGGGTCTTTGTCGCCGTGGATGATGAGGACGGGAGCGGTTTTGTTCGTCACATAAGTGGTCGGGCTCGCCTTCGTCAGCTTTTCCTTGTTCGAAGCAATTGGACCGCCGATCAGCGACGACAACAATGGCGACTCCTTCTTCGCCTTGATCACCGGCTCCGAAATCGTCCACAGGTCGGTCGGGCCGAACCAATCGCAGACGCAGAGGACCTTGGCATCGACATCGAGATGCGGGCCTTTGTCGAAACCTTTGATGCTGTCGCCGCAGCCGAGGAGGAGGGCGAGATGGCCGCCGGCCGACGCTCCCCACACGCCGATGCGGTTAGGATCGTAACCGTAGTCCTTGGCATTCGCCCGCAACCAACGAATCGCTGCTCGGCAATCTTCGATTTGCGCAGGGAAGACCGCATCCTGACTGAAGCGATACGCGATGTGAGCGACCGCGTATCCGCGGGCAAGATGCCGCAACGCAGGACTTGGCTGGTCCTTGCTCCCCGCCTTCCAACCGCCGCCATGGACCCAGACTATGAGCGGCAGCGGAGCATCGGACTTCGGCACATAGAGATCAAGCTGCATGGAGCGATCGCCCCACTTCGCGTATTCGATTCCCTTCTTGATGCGAATCGCATCGTCGGCAGAGGCGTCTTTCTTGGCGGGCTGAGCCGCGACGAAACTTGGAATCAAAAGACCGAGGCAGAGAGCAATCCAACGATCCATGGCGTGACCTGAGCAGAATGAAATGGGAAGCGTCGCTCCATTGTAATGCCTCGCCCGGTCAAGAAAAGTTTCAACTGGACGGAGGGGATGCGGAATCTAGTTTCGGCGCGGCGCCGAAGAACCAACCTTCGCCATCGCGCCGCCACGACACTCGCATCAAATGCCGTTGCCCTGCTAGTTCGAGCGTCCCTTCGATGCCGTCCCAGTCTCCTTCGTGGCTATATGTCCCCGCATCGACGCGTTTCACGCTTCCGCGTCCTCCCGAGACTGGGCCTTCATAATCGAGGTACGCCAGGCGATGCGGAGCCAGCGAAGTGGCCTCCATCGGCTCCCCGCCGAATCGCGGCGAGGGCAGGCGCCAGGTACGCAGGCTGTCGCCTTCCTCAAGCATCAGGTCCCAGTGGAGCGTAGGGTGATCGTGTTCCAGCAGCACGAAGCGAGGCAACGTCATAGACTAACCGCGAAAAATCAGGTCGTATTCCGGAGCATTCGTCTCGGAGCATCTCCATGAAGGCCGCCCTGCTCGACAACCCTGGTCCCGCATCCAACATCCGCTTCGGCGACATTCCCGATCCGACGCCGAAGGGGAACGAGATCGTCGTCCGCGTCGCGGCGGCGGCGCTCAATCCGATCGATGTTTATGTGCGAGCCGGCACCATTCCCGTCAATCTGCCGAAACCTTTCATCACGGGCTCGGATGTCGCGGGCATGGTTGTCGGCGTCGGTCCCGAGGCGAAGCGGTTCAAGACCGGCGATCGCGTTTGGGCGAGCAATATGGGGTTGCAAGGTCGGCAGGGTTCGTGTGCCGAGTTGGTCTGCTCCTCCGAAGAGTGGTTCTATCCGATTCCCGCCGGCGTGACCGAAGCGGACGCGGCCGCAGCGGCACTCGTCGGCATCACCGCGCACCTCGGCTTGCTCACGCGGGCGGGGCTCAAGGCAGGCGAAACCGCGTTCGTCAACGGGGGAACTGGCGGCGTCGGTTCGATGGTCGTGCAGATGGCAAAGGCCGTCGGCGCGAAGGTCATTGCCACCGTCGGTTCGGAAGAGAAAGCGAAGCTCTGCAAGTCGTGGGGCGCCGACCTGGTGCTCAACTACAAGACGGACGACGTCGTCGAAGGCATCAAAAAGTTCACCGCACCGCGCGGCCTCGATGTGTGGTTCGAGACGCAACGCGAACCCGATTTCCTGAAAATGATTCCGCTGATGGCGATGCGTGGCCGAATGATGGTGATGGCGGGCCGCACGGCTCAGCCCGTGATTCCGACCGGAGCGTTCTATGTGAAAGATCTCACGCTGCATGGCTTCGCGATGTTCAACGCCAGCCAGGACGAACAGCGGAAATGCGCCGACGACATCAACCGCTGGCTCAGCGAAAAGAAGCTGAAGCCGGTGGTCGGCAAAACCTTCGCCATGAAGGACACGGCCGCCGCCCACCAGTTTCTCGAAGAAAACACCCTCGGCGGCAAAGGCACGCTGGTCGGCAAAGTGCTGGTAACGCCATAGAGTTTCGCTGCTCCTATGTAGCCCTCTCGCTCCGCGAGAGGTAAGCGGCAGTGCGTCATGCGATCGCGTGAGATTCATCCGCTTACCTCTCGCGGAGCGAGAGGGCTACATAGGAGCATTGGAGGTCATCCATGCGTTGGGCGATTGCCGTCGCTGCGTTGGTTGCGGTCTCGCCGTTGTTTGCGGTCGTCAACGCTCCGGCCGCGCTCACCGACTTTCGCGGCAAAGTCGTGCCGCTCGCGGATCTGCTCGCCAAGCAAAACATCAAACTCGATGCGGACGCCGGACCAACCAGCCTCGCCTTGGCAACGGACGAGGGACGCATCTATCCGCTGATCAAGGACGCCGGCGCAAGGATGTTCTTCAAGGACGCCAAACTACTGCATCGGCCGATGGTGCTCAGCGGACAACTGGCGAAGGGGAGCGAGTTGCTGCAGGTCGTCACCGTGCGGAGCCTTAAGGACGGCAAACTGCACGACGTCTATTACTGGTGCGACATTTGCACGATCAAAACCTTCGAAGCGGGCCCGTGCGATTGCTGCGGGGCTCCGATGGAACTGCGCGAGACTCCCGTCAAGCGTTAGGCGGATTCACCGAATCTGCCGACGGCGAAGTCCTCTGCGGAAGCTGATCGCGATCGTCGAAGCGAGGTCGATCGGGATCGCTTCCTTCGTTGTTGGCTCGCGATGCCAAAGCGGCTAAGCGAGCAAAAATCAGCGAGACGCCAATGCCAACTACGCCGAAAAACGTGATGATGATGGCGATCACCAAGTCTTCCTGAGCCCGCCGACCGAAATTGCGACGCAACGAATCGCCATGGATGCCCGCAGTCGCGATCATGCCGATCACGAAAGCAGGTGCAGCGAACCATGCGAGAATCTGCGCGGGCAAGCCCCAGGCCAACGATCCGGTCGGCGACATCGGACGATCGAGCAAGTGTTCGTCGGTTTCCTCGGTTCGATGCTCGAGGGTGAAACATCGGAAGGTGCGATACAAAGCCTTCGCGAAAGCCGGGAAGACGAAGATGTTCATCACTAGGCCGATGAAGCCGATCCCCACGATGAAGACAAGCGGATACCATGCGTAATTCATTCCCACCGCGAGGCCCAGCGTCTGCGGGGCACGAGGGGCACGCAGGCGATGTCTCATCGCGTATTCGTTCGCTTTCACGGCTAAACCGCGAATGGCGATGAACGACCAAAAGATGTTGAACAGCGGCACGAACAGAAGACCGATCGCCATGCCGGGCGTCGTTTCCGTGCGTTCTTCCTGAACGATCTCCCAGCACCGATAGAGGAATACCAAATAGAAGATGGAGCCGATCGTCAGCGAGATAGCCGCCGCGAATCCGAGAAGGATGCTGAAGACGACGAACATGACCTGCAGGCCGGTGAAGGTTCGGTCGCGAGCAACCAAAAAGTCCAGCCAAAATGCGAACAATGAAAGCAAGCCGCAGGAGATGAGGCTGATTTGCCCGATCAGGAACGCAATGTTTCCGACGCGACAAGGCTGATGCAGATGCATTTCGGGCGGCGGCTGATTCGCCTCGAAGCGATCGGCCCAACGCGAATTGCCGCGGCCATAACGTCCGCGTACCGGCGGTTCGGGCGGGCCGACCCAACCATCCAGATCACTCGCCTCGCCTGCCGGCAGCCAATCGGCGCAGCCTGCGTACCACACGAGCGTCCGCGGACCGACACCTTCGCGCGCCAGGTCTTCCGGGGCAAAGGGCCCACGTCGTTCGTCGCCGAATAGGGCGTAAATCTTTTGGGGCGCCGGCACGAAACCGATCTCCGAAGTGTTCTTTATCCGATCAGCATCACTCGAACGTCCATCACGTTCGTCTGCGTCAAGCCCGTCCGCAAGAGACCGCCGATGCGATCGAAGAAGGAATACGCGTCATGCCGGGCCAAGAAGTCCGCGGGGGATAGACCGAACGAGGTCGCAGCAGGCAAAACCGTCTCGTCGGCGAAGGCCCCTGCCGCATCCGTAGGGCCATCTTCGCCGTCGGTTCCGCCGGACACAAGCGCGATGTTTCGCATTCCGGCCGTTCCGAGCTTGTGAAGCACCGCCAACGTGAACTCTTGATTACGTCCGCCTATTCCGTGGTTCGGCCCAAGCGTGACCGTCGTTTCGCCGCCGCTCAGGATGCACACGGGGGACGACATCGGCACGTCGGCTTCGCGGATGCTGCGAACGATACCCGCCATCGCGACCGCCACGTCGCGTGTTTCGCCTTCGATGAACGAACCCAGATTCAGCACCGCGAACCCGCGTCTTCGTGCTTCCGCCTCCGCGGCGGCCAACGCGAGGGCGTTGTTGCCGACGATGCGATTCTCGACATGCGCCGGCAGCGATTTGCAGGTCTCGGCCATGTCGCCCGCCATGCCGAATCTGAGCCGCTTCGCCACGTCCACTGGAACTTGGTCAACAAGATCGAAACGTTCCAAGATGCCCCACGCATCCGCAAAGCTCGTCGGATCGGGAGCGGTGGGGCCGGAAGCGATGACGTCGAGCGGATCGCCGACGACGTCGGAAATGATCAAGCTCGCCATCGCCCTGCCGCGAAACGCCTCGGCGAGTCGGCCCCCCTTGATCGCGCTGAGGTGTTTGCGGACGCAGTTCATCTGCTGAATCGTGGCGCCGCACGCGTGCAGCAGTTTCGTGACGGCTTGCTTGTCTTCCAAGGTCACCCCGTCGGCCGGTGCGGGCAGCAACGCGGACCCGCCGCCTGAGATCAAGCAAAGCGCGACATCGTCCGGCTTCGCCGACGCAGCGAGTCGGAGAATCTGCTGGGCCCCTTCAATGCCAGCTGCGGTGGGATGGTTGCTCCCTGCGGGCCGGGCCGCATGCAAATGGATTTTTCGCGTGCCGCCGGTCGTTCCTTCGGGAACATTCACCCAGCCTTCGATGCGATCGAGCCGATCGGCCAGGATCTCCTCGACGGCCTGGCTCATCGCCCCGCCCGCCTTGCCTGCTCCCAGGACGAGGATGCGCGGAGCCGATCGCAGCATCGCGGCGAGGCGCGGCTCGGCGAGCGCGGTTCGCAGCAACGGCTCAGGCCGAACCGCGTCCACAGACGCCTTCCAAATGCGGATCGCATGGTCGCGGAGCGTCGAGGTCATGGCGTCTCATCGAGGGGAGCGAAGAGTTCGGCGAGATACGCTTTCGCGACCGCATGAATCCCCGGCTGCGAACTCTCGCGCGGCCCGGCCACATTGATGACGCTCGGCTGCAACTCCTGCAACCAATCGCGCACCATCGGCACGAACGGCGGCGCCTCGAGATCGATGACACGCACTGGCTTCCCTATCGCTTTGGCGAACCGCAAGGTGAGGGCGGTCCCGCCGTCCGGATCGCCGCGAGTGACGATGAGTGTCACGTCGCTGTCGCGCACGTTCCATTTGGTCCGCTTGGGATAGGCGTCGGTCGGCGTTTCCTGCATGGGATAGCGGTCGGGAATTGCTCCATCCTCGGCCCGTCTTCCGAGCGGGCACCAGCCGCCGATCGGCAGCCCCGCTTCGATCGCCGCATCCAGCGCGGCCCGATCGACGCCGGTTTGGCCACCGGAGATGATGCGAACACTGAGGGTCTGCATCGAGCGAGTCATACGTCGTTTACAATATCGCCAATCGAAATTTCGCGAGACGCATCATGACGCCGATGTGGAAGAAACTCAACCTCAAGGCCCAGCCCGCCATCGTCGTGATCAACGCTCCGGAGAGCTTCGAGCCGGAAATCGCCTCGCTCGATGCCGTGGACGTACGGCGCGACCTGAAAAAGCCGACGCACTTCGTCCTCTCGTTCGTGATGAAACAAGCCGACCTCGACCGCATCGCAAAGCAAGGCGGCCGCGAAGACCGAGGGCGATACGATCGTCTGGTTCGCCTATCCGAAGGAAAGCTCGAAACGCTACCAATGCGAGTTCAACCGCGATGCCGGCTGGGAGATCATGGGCACGCTGGGCTTCGAGGGCGTCCGCGTGGTCGCCATCGACGAAGACTGGAGCGCGATGCGTTTCCGCCGCGTCGAGTTCGTCAAGAACATGCAACGCGACCCCAAGCGGGCCCAGACCGAACCGGGAAAAAAACGGACGGCTAAGTGATGACAGGCGGTTTGCCGTTCCGCTGCGCGTCGCGGCTAACTGCCTGTGCTCACCAATTCCCCAGGCAGCAGCCGAAATCGCCTCCACCGCCGGTGAGCGGAAGCATGCGGCGTTCGAGCGGCATCTTGAGCGTCTCGGCTCGGTCGTAGATGACGCGGCCGCCGAGGATCGTGTGGGTGACGTGGGTCGAATTCTCGAACGGGTTGCCGTCGTAGAGGACGAGGTCGGCGATTTTGCCGGGTTGC
The DNA here is from genome assembly GCA_046350235.1 of Gemmataceae bacterium. Classification (GTDB taxonomy): domain Bacteria; phylum Planctomycetota; class Planctomycetia; order Gemmatales; family Gemmataceae; genus JAIEPT01. Next base: position 12,143 of record JAXMAT010000012.1, read on the forward strand.
AGCGAGCCATACTTGTCGTCGATGCCGAGGATCTTCGCGGGCTCGGTGGTAATGCTTTTGAGCGCGCCGTCGAAGCCGAGCCCGTTCGACATCGCGACGGCGGCCTCGAAGCGAAGCACGCGGATCTTGGGGACATATCCCTCGAAAGCGGTGCCGATCGCGGTCGTCAGTTTGCGGTCCGCGAGGACGGCGGCGTTGCCGAGCTGCGAGTTGAACGACTCCATGCTCGCGGGACGCTGCATCGTCGGATGAACGACGATCGGCGTCTTCTTGCCCGCCAAGATGTCGGCGACCAGATACGCCTCGGTGCCCAGCGCGAGGATCGGGCGAAGATCGAATTCGTCGGCCACGCGCAGTGCCGTCGTGATGTCGCTGGCGCGGTGGGCGGCGAACCATACGGGGATCTTCTTGCTGAGGGCCGATTCCAAGGCTTCATGCTTCAGGTTCGGAGCCGGCGGTTCCTTGGCTGTCTCTTTCTTGCGGGCATGCGATTGGGCGGCGGCGAGGGCGGAGCGAAGCAGATTCGCCGTCCCCATGCGAGTGCTGGGAAATTTGCCTGCATAGGTGGACTTCGGTTGTTCGCCGAGATGCACGAAGATGCCGGCGGGGAACTTCACAGTCATCTGCTCCGCGGTTCGGCCATAAGTGCGGAAGATGCCCGTTTGACCGCCGATGACATTCGCGGGGCCGGGCGTGGCATGGATGACGGTCACGCCTTGCTCGCGGATGAACTGCAGCAACGGTTCATGGGGGTTGAAGCTGTCGAGCACCCGTAGGTCGGATTGGTTCGGATCACTTCGCTCATCCTGATCCAGATCCGCCTTCTTGTCGTTCATGATGCCCGCGACGCCTGCCGAGCTATGGGCGTCGATCAGGCCCGGCGTCGCCTCTGCGGCGCGAAGAATCGCGACGCCGGCAGGCAGCTTCACGTCGGCGCGCTTGCCGACTTGCTTGATGACGCCGTCTTCGACGAGCACGACGCCGTCTTCGATCGTCCCCTTCGCAACCGTGTGCAAACGACCCACGAGAACGGCATAGGCCTTCGTCCCTGCCGTCCATTCCTTGCTCTTCTCCGGCGCTTCCGGCATCTTCGCCGCGGTAGGCGGAGCGATCGCCGGGGTCATCTTTGGCAGACGCGACTTGTCGGCCAGCGAGAAACCGCCGGCCTGGTACGCCCAATCCTGCTGCACCGAGCGATCGAACAGTTTTTCCCCGTCGATCCACGTCTCCAGCACATGAGTATAAACACTGAACGGGGCGCCGGAGAGGATGGCGAAATCCGCATCCTTGCCGGCCTCAAGCGAGCCGACGCGGTGGTCCACATGCAGCATCTGGGCGCCATGCAAAGTCAGCGCTTTGAGAGCGGCATCTTCGGACATACCGCCACGGACGGCGATCGAGCCGGAGCGGAGGAAGAAACGCGATTCGGTGATGAAGTCGTCGGTATTGATCGCGACCTTCACGCCCGCCTTGGTCAGAATCGCGGCATTCTCCTCGATGAGACCCGCCGTCTCCGGTTTGCCGCCGGGGCTGTCGATCAACGTCAGCGAAACCCAGATGCCTTCCTTCGCCAGCTCTTCCGCGACCCGGTAACCCTCGGTGCAATGTTGCAGGACTAACTCGAAGCCGAACTCTTTCGACAACCGCACGGCCGTCATGATGTCGTCGGCCCGGTGGCAGTGGAAATGCACGGTCCGCTTTCGGTCCAGCACTTCGACGAGCGGTTCCATGGCCACGTCGCGGTCGGGAGCGGTGGCTTTGGGATCGGTCTCCGCTTTCTTGCGGTAGCTGTCCCATTGCCGTTTGTACGCCTGGGCTTTGACGAGTTGCTCGCGCTGCAATGCCGCGATCTTCATGCGAGTGTTGGGAGCGGAGCCTTTCGAGCCGTAGGCGCCTTTCGGGTTTTCGCCATTGGCGAACTTGATGCCGCCGAAGATTTGGCGAGCGAGCAGCCGCATGAGTTCGAGGATGTTTCCTTTGAATTTGACGGTGAGCGTCTGGCCGCCGATGGCATTGGCGCTGCCGGGCATGATGTGCGCGGTGGTCACGCCGCCGGCGAGGGCCATCTTGATGCCCGGGTCATCCGGGTGGATCGAATCGATCGCTCGCAGGCCCGGTTGCACGGGGCCGGTCGTTTCGTTGCCGTCTTGATGGGCTGGCGATTGCGGGCGTGGGAAGATGCCGACATGCGAATGCGTATCGACCAAGCCTGGAATGATGACCTTCCCCTCGACCTCGCGAATGATCGCGTTGGCAGGGATCTTCACCTCATCGACCGGGCCGACCGCGATGATCTTGCCCTTGTGGATGACGAGCGTCCCTTTCGCGATTACGGGGCCGCTCGCCGTGTGGATCGCAGCTCCGCGAAATGCGAGCGGAGCGTCGGGATCTTTCTTCGCATCCTTCGATTGGGCGGGACTGGAATCGACGAGGGAGAAACCGAGCAGGACGGCAATCAACGCAACCAGCATCACTTCCAAAACGCGTCGCATGAACCAATCTCCTGGGCCAGCGGAAGGCTTGTCATCGTAAGCGGATGGGAAACGTGTTGCCAGCGAGAACGTGCTTTCTTCGCTCACGGCTTTGTGGTGCGTCGATTCGGCCGGAATGCCGCAAGCGAGGGACCGAGCATTTCGCGTTTTGATAACGTTGATTCCCCGTGTATCGTGTACGCAAACGGAGGTTGTCGATGCGTTTCATGATCCTTGCGGCTTCGCTGTTCGTCGCCCATGCGGTGCATGCTCAGGGGAGCGATTGGCCCAGTTTCCTCGGCCCTTTCGGCACCAGCGTGTCGCCCGAGAAGGGCATCCTTTCGCCTTGGCCGAAGGAAGGACCGAAGATCGTTTGGCAGACGGAAGTCGGCATCGGCTATGCCATGCCTTCGATCGCGAGCGGAAAGCTTTATCACTTCGAACGCGTCGGCGCCAATCTCCGCCTTCGCTGCATGAACCCGCGCACGGGCGAAGACCTTTGGAAATTCGAGTACCCGAGCGCCTATCGCGACAAATACGGCTACAACAATGGGCCTCGCTGCTGCCCCGTCATCGATGGCGACAACGTTTATCTGCACGGCGTCGAAGGGATGCTGCACTGCATCAGCGCGAAGGACGGCAAAGTCGTCTGGTCGCACAACACCGTGCGCGAGTTCGGCATCGTTCAGAATTTCTTCGGCGTCGGAGCCACGCCGGTGATCGAAGGCGACTTGCTCCTCACTCAGATCGGCGGCAGTGCGGACGGTGTCGATCCGTTCGACGACGACTTCCTCAAGCACAAAGGAAACCGCTACGGCATCGTCGCCTTCGAGAAATCGACCGGAAAGATTCGCTATGCAATCGGCGAAGAACTCGCGAGCTATTCCGTCCCCACGCTCGCCACGATTACCGGTCGCCGGTGGTGCTTCGTCTTCACTCGCAATAATCTGGTGGCGTTCAACCCGGTCGACGTGGAAAGCCGATTTCCGCTTCCCCGGCGAGCCGACGTCATCGAAAGCGTGAACGCGGCCAATCCCGTCGTCGTCGGCGATCAGGTACTCATCAGCGAAACCTACGGGCCCGGCGCCGCTCTACTGAAAGTCAAGCCGGGCGAATACGAGGTGGTCTGGAGCGATGCCCGCAAGACGCCGCGAAACAAATCGATGCAAGCCCACTGGATGACGCCGATCCACGCCGACGGCTACGTCTACGGCAGTTCCGGCCGGCATGAGACGAACGCGGAACTGCGCTGCATCGAGGCAGCGACCGGCAAAGTCATGTGGCGAGAACCGGGCCTGACGCGGACGTCGCTTCTCATGATCGACCGCCATTTCGTCTGCCTTGGCGAAGACGGCATGCTGCGGTTGCTGAGGGTGAACCCGCAGAAGTACGATGTGGTTTCCGAAGTGGAACTCGTCGACCCCAAAACCAAACGTCCGCTTCTGACGCCGCCCTGCTGGGCCGCGCCGATCGTCTCGCATGGCTTGCTTTATGTGCGCGGCGACGATCGCTTGGTGTGCCTGGAGTTGATCCCGACGAAGAAGTGAAACTGGGACACAAGCCCCACCGTACGCGCAGCGCACGGTGGGGTTCAAACCGCACGCAATTTCCCCCGGGTGCGCCAGCGCTTACCCTGGGGCTTGCTCCCCTCATATCAAAAGCCGCCGCTGAGTCCTTCAAGCAGCGAAACCATCGGGGCGGCGACGCCGAAAACGAAGAAGATCGCGACGACGGCGCCGACGCACAGCACCAACGCCGGCGGCAGGACGGTGCCGACGAGACGGGTGCGGAGTTGGACGCTGGTGCGATACATCTGCGCAAGATTCGCTAACGCGTCGGCCAAATTGCCGTTCCGCTCCGCGATGGAAATCATCCACGCCGCGGAACGCGGGATGAGCTTGCGCGATGCCAAGCTTTCGCCGAGCGCCTGGCCATGCTTCAAGTCTTCGTTGACGAGACGCGAACCGAGTCGCAGCACTGGGTCCGCAGCCGCCTCGCCCGCCAAAGCGAACGCTTCCGGCAGGGGAACCTGTCGACGCACCAGCAACGACAGCAGATCGACGAATGCCGCAAGTCGCGCACGCTGGATCAGCGAACCGACGATCGGCAAGGCATAGATGAATCTGGCCCAACGCGCGCGCCCGGCTTCGGTTCGCTTCAGAAGTGTCCGAGCTACGAGAAAGAGCAGAAGCATCGACACGGACGGAACGACGAAGATCCAAATCCAATTTCGCGAAATGAACAGCACGACTTCCGTCATGATCGGCAGACGAATGCGGAAATTTTCGAAGATCGCCTCGAACTGCGGCATGATGACCAGACACAGGAAGATCATTAGGCCGATCGAAATGACGAAAAGCATCGCGGGATATAGCAAGGCGGAGACGACAGACCACTGAATCTCCGCGAGCGATCGCCCGTAGGTCGCCAACGTCGCGAGAACTTCGGCAACGTTTCCCGTCCGAATCCCCGCCGCAACCATTCGGCCGTAGTAGCGAGGGATATTCGCTTCCTGCTTCGCCATCGCGTCCGGCAGCGAGATGCCGGTTTGCATGTCGGCGGCGAGCTTCAGCGTGACCGTCCGCATTCGGCCGCGCGTCATCTCTTCGCCGAGGCTGGCGAGCCCTTGATCCAGCGGAAGGTTGGATTTGGCGAGCGCGGCGATCTCGTCATTGAGCAGCGCGAGTTCTTCGCTGGAAAGTCCGCGGAAGCTGATATCCGGCGCGGGTTGAGGCGAGTCCATCGATTGCTCCCGTCAGCGTGCCCCGAGCACGCGTTCGATTTCTTCTTCCGTCGTCAAACCGCGCTCCACGCCAAGCCGACCCGCTTCCAGCATGCTCATCCGCGGACAGCTTTGGGCCGCAATCTCCAGGCCATGCGTGTCGGTTCGTATAAGGATCGCTTCGCGCAATTCCGGCGTGATATGCAGAATTTCAGCCAGCAGCATACGGCCGCGGTATCCGGACCCGAAGCACTTGGAGCAGCCGACCGCCTTTGCCCGTCCGTCTTCCGTTCGCTTGCACGAAGGGCAAAGTTGGCGAACTAGCCGTTGATTCAGAATCGCCCGCAGTCCGCTGGTGAGCAGATACGGTTCGATCCCCATGTCGAGCAGTCGGCCGATGACGCCGCACGCCGAACCGGAGTGGAGCGTGGTAAAAACCAGATGCCCGGTAAGCGCCGCCTCGATGGCGATCGAAGCCGTCTCGGAGTCGCGCACCTCACCAATCATGATGACTTCGGGGTCTTGCCGCAAGAGGCTACGCAGGCCGCGGGCGAAATCGAATTCCGTTCCCGGCCGGACTTGCGTTTGGCTGACGCCGTCGATGACGCGTTCGATCGGATCCTCGATGCTCACGATCTGCCGGCGACCTTGTTCCTCCGTCACCATCCGTTGCAGGCAGGCGTAGATCGTCGTCGTCTTGCCGCTCCCGCTCGGGCCGGTCATCAGCACCGCGCCATTGCGGCTTCTAAGCAACGCCGACACTTCCTTCATCTGCTCGGCGCCGAGGCCGAGCTGATCGAGTTCGTAGACCTGCCCGGTCGGATCGAAGAGCCGCACTGCGACCTTTTCTCCATGGACCACGGGAAACGTGCTGACCCGCATGTCGACATTCTTGAAAGGCTTGGAATCGGCGATGCGCCCTTCTTGCGGCACATCGACCCGATAGGTCAGAAGCTCCGCCATCACCTTGAGCCGAGATACGACATTTTTCGCAAGATCGCCCGGCATGCGAGCGACGGTCTGCATGACGCCGTCCAAGCGGTAGCGGACTTCGAGATCCTTGCGCGTCGGCTCGAAATGCACATCGCTCGCCCCGCGTTCGACCGCATCGAGCAACACATGTTGAACTACGGCGGGAATCGAATCCGGCCGCGTCGGATTCAGCTTGTCGATCTCGGCTTGCAAGACGTCGAACGCCATCATTCGCTCCGTGCGAGCGTGATTTCGGATCAAGACAGAATCATTACAGACGAAATCATGGAGAAATGCGGAAGACTCGATGATGGAAACAAAAGACTTACGATTCCAAATACCGACCAGACAGGACTCGCTGGGCCTTGGTAACGTCGCCGATGAACCAGTAGACGTACGCTTCGACCGGCTGCCCTTCCGCGTCCGTCACCTTTTCCAACGCTCGCTCGAAAAACGAAGGCTGCGGCGATTCCGCGTTTTCGTAGGCATCCAACTCTGCCCAGGCGTCAGGGTCGTGCGCGAGATCGTACAGGTCGCCATACACCCATTCGTCCGCAGAATGGGCCGGCTGCATGCCAGGATAGCGGCCCAAGTCGAAGAGCCGCCCCGGCATGCGTGCTTCACCGAGAAATCGGCCCCGATGAGCGAGAAACTTCGCCATCGGATGCGGGCTGCATCGCTTCAGGGTGCCGTAGACGAACAGACGGTGACAGGTCGGGCTCACTGCGTTCTCCGAAAGCGGAATGCGTCCCATGCGATCGCTTGGCGCCAAGTCCTGGCTCCGCTGGAAATAAATCCGAATTCTTTGCACGAAAACCGAGGCGACTTCCCACTATTAGGGTAAGACCTCCCGCGGAGCCGTGCCATGCGATTGACGTTGCGAACGCTTCTTGCCTATCTCGACGATACTCTGCCCCCGGCTGAGGCGAAGGAAATCGGAGCGAAGGTCGCGGAAAGCGAATCGGCGCAGGAATTGATCGAGCGGATCAAACAGGTGGCCCGTCGCCGACGCATCACGACGCCGCCGGCCGCGGGGCCTGGCAAAATCGATGCGAACACCATCTCCGAGTACATCGACAACGTTTCCCCCGATCAAGCTGCCGAAGTCGAGCAGATCTGCCTCGCCTCCGACGTTCACCTTGCTGAAGTCGCGTCGTGCCATCAGCTGCTGACGATCATCTTCAGCGAACCCATCGACATTCCGGACGGCGTGGCTGAGCGCATGATCGCTTTAGGCAAAGGAAGAAGCACCGCCAGCAAGATTCGCAAGCCCTCGGCCCCGAAGTCGGAGCCCGCACTCTCGGCGGCGGACGTCGACGAAGATGAGACCTTGCGCATGGGAATTCCACGCAAGTTCCAAGGCGGTTCGACCCGGTGGCTGCTCGGAGTCGCCGTCGCGGCGGTGTGCGTTTTGATTGGCGTCGCGGTGATGCAAATTCTTCACGTACCGAACTTACGGAACAATCCGCAGCAGAAGCCGAGCGAAGACGATGAGCAGGTCGCACAGGTCAAGCAACTGCCGATTCCGGAGCCGACGAAGGAGAAGGACGAAGAGTTGGTCAAGCTGCCTGTGAAGGAAACGCCGAAAAAGGAGGACGAGTTCAAACTGCCGCCGCTCGATTTGCCGGAATTCGGCGGCAAAGTGGACCGGACGATCCCCAACGAACCGGTCGGCGAACCGGACAACACACGTTCAGCCGTAGGCCAAATAGTTGCGGATCCGAAGGATGGAATCCTGCTCAAGCGAACCGCCAAGGCTCCGGAGTGGCAACGAGTCAGCGCGAAATCGCCAGGCATTGAAACCGGTCAAACGCTGGTCACGCTGCCTGCGACTCGCAGCACGATCCAACTTAGCCGCGGCCTTCAGGTCAAGCTTTGGGGCGCAGTTCCTGAGTTGCAGCCCGCGCCGCAGCTTTACGAATCGATGATCACGCTTCATGCCAGCGAAAAGTTCGACTTGGATTTCACGTTGCTTCGAGGCCGAGTGGTCCTCGCTTCCACGAAGAACGACAAGGCGGCGATTGTCCGCATGCGTTTCGAGAACCCGATGATGATCGACGGCGTCGAAGCGTTCGACATGGCGATCGGACCGAAGGCGGAGGTGCTGATCGATCGATGGTCGAGTCTCCCGCGAAGCGAACCGTTCTTCCGTGACCCAGCCAACACCAACCGCGTGGGTCCCACCGCCCAAGTCGGCATCATCGCCCTGGCAGGAAACGTTACCATCAAGCATGGCGACATACCCCGTTCGCTCATGTCCCCCCCGGGAACGGCACTTCTGCTTTGGAGCAGCAACAAGGGAACTAGCGATCCGCAAAACATGCAGAGCCTCCCCGATTGGCTGATCGGCAAAGGATCCGCCAAGGGGACGGATGAGAAAATCATCAAGGAAACGAACCAAGTCCGACAGGACATGGTCGCGAATCTGAATTCCAAAAATCTCGACGTTTTGATCGCAGAAATGCGCGAATCGAACAATCCCGTCGCTCGCCGCCTTTCCGGGTTGTCGCTCGCCGCCATGGACGAGTTGCCGTCGTTGCTCGATTTGCTGGAACAGGACAAGCAACCAGACGTTCGCCTGACGACGATCGAGGCGTTGCGGTATTGGATCGCGACGTCTCGCAATGGCGAGTATAGGATTTACGATTTGCTCAAAGCGAAGTACAAGATGAGCGAAGCGGAAACGATCATGCAGCTTTTGCACAGCTTTTCCGAGCGTGCGACGCAACAGCCCGACACCTATGAACTGTTGATCGATTACCTCGTGCATCCCGTGTTGCCCATCCGCGAACTTGCGGCGTGGCATCTCTATCAGATGGCGCCGGCAGGCAGGAATATCCCGTACAGCGCGTCCGCCGACTCGGTGATCCGTCAGCGTGCCCACACAGCTTGGCGTGCCCTCATCCCGCCCGGACAACTGCCGCCGGCCACGCCCATGCCCAAAGGCAAAGCGTGATCCTACTTGCTCATGCGGCATGTGAGTGCCATCCCGCACTACGGTTTGGAGTTCTGCCACATCTGAGCCATGCGGATTCTCTCGATGGCGGGCGGATGCGTGGCGAAAAGCCAAACGTTCCAGCGATTCGGCGTCAGGTTGCCTTTATTGCTCACGGCAAGCCGGCGTTCCGCCCGGATGAATGCTTCCGGATCGCGTGCGAGATCGAGCGACGTGTGATCGGCTTGCCGTTCGAAATGCCGGCTCACGGCATTCTGAATCGGCATAACAACCCACGAACCAATCCATGCGAGCAGCACTAAGAGAAAAATTGCGGCAGGATCATGTTGCTATCGAAAATCCAAGCGACCGCGATGCAAACTCATCAGCAAGATGCGTCGCAGCACATAAAGGCCTACCGCCGAGGCGAGTCCGCCGAGCAGCAAGCCTTTGGCGATGTGGTCATGCAGCCAATGGCCCAGTTCATGGGCGAGGATGGATTCGATTTCGTCGGCGGGATGATCTTTGAGCAACGTATCGTAAAGCACGATGCGGCGCGACGAACCGAAGCCGGTGAAATAGGCATTGGAATGATTGCTCTGCCTCGAGGCATCAACTACGAGAATGTCCCCAACGGGAACGCCTGCTTCGTCCACCAAGTTGCGAATTCCTGATTCGAGAGGCGCCCATTCGGTTTCGCGAAATGGCGTGAACGTATTGAAAAGCGGCGCGACGACGAGCGGCAGCAAGAATGCCGAGACGACGCCGAACGAAGTTGCGAGTCCCGCGCCCACCAACCACCAAGCCCGCGGGATCCATCGGATCAACGCAAACCATCCAATGAGTACGACGCCTTCAACGGCCGCGACAACGCCCTGCCCCACGGCATAGTCGCGTAGCCACGGAAACAAGGTTTGATTCGACAATCCCCATGAGCGATTCCACTGCCATCTCGCCAATTGCCAGGGGAACGAGGTAACGGCGTCGGCCAAAAAGAAGACAACGCCCACGAGAAGCACCGTCGGCAGCCAACGCCGCCCCGTCGCCTGTTCAATGCGATCAGCGATTCGCCTGCCGAGCGGAGAGAACACGAGGATAAGCAGCAGCGCCAGATGGGTCGTTTGGCTGCCCCACATGAATAGGCGGGACTGCCAAGAACGTTGCAATCCGACGGCAATTTCATCCGAAGTGAAGAGAGCTTTCTCCGCGTCGCGAACAATATCATCGGAGGGAGGCAAGGACGTCGAGAGCATCAACAGGGCGAACGCCACGACGATGGCGAGAGCAATTCGGTTCAACGCCGCACATCCTTCCGCGAATCTGCCGCGCCATTGCAGCGGCCTTTCACGGTCGGCGTTTCTCGACAGGATGTCAAGCCTATGTCGCCGATTCGCTTGAAGGCAAATTTCCTGCTGACGGGCGAATCAAGCGACGGGTTTGCGGATTTCGGCGGCGAGTCGCTGGCTTACGGCCAACACGTATGCGGCTTCGCGAAGGGTCGATTCCGCATCGACTCGAAGTCGAAACGTCGGGTGCGAAAAACGACGCAGAGGTGGTCGGATCGAAGTCGGACGCGGAACGAAGATGCGATTCATCGAGGAGTGGTCCGGGGTCGCCGTCTGACATGCTCTTATCGGCGAACTCCGGCCAAAAATGAGAGAGAATGCGGCGCGGAAACGCGCAAGCAGAGGAAGTCGAACGCCGATTGTGCGGGGCGCGAACTGCATGCGGCAAGCGCCGTTCAAGACTTGAGCGATCCTCAGCGAAAATTAGGGCGCCGCAGTGTGCGGAAGGTAGAAAATGCCGGTCACGAACGTGCCGATCCAAAGTGCCAGGAACATGAGGCCGATCGCGATGTGCGCACGTCGCCAGCGACGCAGGCCTGTCCCCAGCATCGCGACCAGCAAAACCGCTGACGGAATCGAAAACATCAAGTGAATGCGAAGCGCGTCGCGTGCTCCATGTCGGTCGAAGTGCTCAAGAAAAATCTGCGGGCTGATGAGGCGGGCGACGACTTCCAGGCCAAGAAGGGCGGCGATCGTCAACACGAAAAACGCATAGTTAATGCGCCCGTGCAGGCGAATGTTCCCGCAGGCAAGAGCGGCGAGCGAAGCAACCAGCAGCAACGTGACGGCGACGACGGCGACCTTAAGAATAAGGATGATCAGCGCGGCATCCACGTAACGGCTCCAACACGCATGCGGGACTGGCAGGCATGCTATTTCTAGGCAGCCCCCCGGCCGAAGCCCACCTGAAACAGACCGAATAAGATGAGACGCTCGACGTCAAAGCCGCCCATCAGCTTGCGAGAAATCATGAATTACACATGGCACATGGTGGCTTTTTTGGCAGGGTCGGCGATCGCGGTGCAAGCCGTGGTCAATGCCGGCTTACGCGGCAAGATGAATCATCCGCTTCAGGCGGTCCTCATCTCCTTTGCCATCGGAACCGTCGCAACCATTGGGTTGTGCTTGGTCAACCGTGCGTCTTGGCCTGCATGGGAAACGCTCCGCAAAGAACCTTGGTGGATATGGATCGGCGGTCTGCTCGGCGTGATCTATGTCGGCACCTCGATGGTCGCGACGCCGCGAGTCGGCGTTGCGCTGATGCTGTCGCTCGGATTCGCGGGCCAGATGTTCTGTTCCGTCGCCATTGATCATTACGGTTGGTTCGGTCTTGACCGCCGGCCGATCAATCCAGGGCGCCTCGTGGGTGTCTTATTGCTCATGCTCGGCGTCATCGCATTGGCGGTATTCTCTGATCCCGTTGCTGCCAAAACATCGAGCGAATCGCCTGTTCCCGTCGATTCCGCGGATGCGGTTTCAGAACGTTGATCCGATCGCTGGGAAGCGGATTGCCCTGCCGGTAAGATGAACTCGGCACGCTGACGTTTCCTCGCTCGGATATCCGCATGAGTCTTGTCGTACAGCGCCTCGGCAAAAGCTATCCCACGCGGTCGGGCGAACTCGTCGTCCTCCGCGATCTCGACCTCGAGATGAAGCCGGGTGAGTCGCTCGCCATCCTGGGGCCCTCCGGCTCCGGCAAAAGCACCTTCCTGCAAATTCTCGGCGCCCTCGATCGGCCCACTTCCGGCTCCGTCCGCATCGGCGATCAGGAGCCGTTCTCTCTCGACGACGATGCCCTCGCCAAGTTCCGCAATCGTCGGATCGGCTTCGTCTTTCAGGACCATCACCTGCTGCCGCAATGCTCGGTGCTGGAGAACGTGCTGATTCCCACGCTCGCCGACGACGGCTTGGATCGCGCCGCTTTGGAGAAGCGGGCACACACCTTGCTCGATCGCGTCGGACTTTCGCAACGCCTCGATCATCGGCCCGCGGAACTTTCCGGCGGCGAGCGCCAGAGGGTGGCGATCGCGCGATCGCTGATTCTGCAACCGAGCTTGCTGCTTGCCGACGAACCGACCGGCAACCTCGATCGCAAGACGGCTCACGCGGTCGCGGAATTGCTGCTCGAATTGCACCTCCAGGAACAGACGATCTTCCTCGTCGTCACGCATAGCGTGGAGCTGGCGAAGATGCTGCCGAAACAATCGGAAATGATCGACGGGAAACTCGCGGCGTGGACGGGAGCGAGTCTATGACCTTCTCGCGATTGCTCCTACGCAACCTCGCCTACCACTGGCGGGGCAACCTCGCCGTCCTCGCTGGCGTCGCACTCGGTGCGGCGGTTCTCATCGGCGCCCTGCTTGTCGGCGATTCGCTGCGCGGCAGCTTGCGGGCGCTCACGCTGGAACAGCTCGGCTGGGTGGATGTGGCCCTCACACCGGGTCGATTTTTCCGCGACGAACTCGGATCGAAGCTGCCGGCCGAGCGAGTTTCCTCCGTGCTGATGTTGACCGGGACGGCATCGACGACGGGGAAAGATCCGCTCACGGCCGCGGGAACCAACCTGCTTGGCATCGACGCATCGTTCGGCATCGAAGGCGGAAGCGTTTGGAACTCGAACCAGGCCGAAGTCGCACTCAATGCGAGCGTCGCGGAGGCGCTGAAACTGAAGGCCGGCGACAGCGTGCAATTCTTCGTTCACAAGGAAGAGGACATTCCACGCGAAACGCTGCTCGGTCGCCGCAAAAGCGACGAGGTGGTGCAAGCGATCACGGCGAAAGTTCGCGTCGTTCTGTCAGATGAAGGCATGGCCCGCTTCGCCCTGCGGCCCGGGCCCGAAGCGGCACGCAACGCGTTTTTCCCGAGACGATTCCTGCAGGAAAAACTCGACCTCGCCGGCAAGGCGAACGTCGTCCTCCTCGGCAAGCCGTCCGAATCTCTCGATGCAACTCTGCGGAAATCGATGGCGCTCGAAGACTGGGGCATTGCGCTGCGAACGCCGGAACAGCGAGCGCAGGCGTTCTTCCGCCACCTCGACCCGCGGGCGAAGGGGGACGAACTCAAGAAGATCCGCTGGCAGGGCCGCATCCCGGAGTCGCTCGAAGAACGGATCGGCAAAGACGGCTTGCTGCAACGCAAACACGTGGTCGCCTTCTACGAGAAGGAGCGAGGCTTCCTGAGCCTCGAGAGCCAGAAAATGTTCCTCGATCCGCCCGTCGTGTCGGCGGTGATGCAGGCGGAACCGAAGGGGACAGCTCGCACATTCATCTACCTCGCAGACCGCATCGCCGTGGGAAAGAGCGAAGTGCCGTACGCGGTGGTCGCCGCCTCCGATTTGGCAGGATTGCCCGCATCGCTTAAGAGCGACGAGGTCGCGATCGCTCGCTACGAAAATGCTCCATGGAACGACGCGAAAGCAAGCGAGGCGGTCGTCATCGATTACTTCATGCCAGATGAGAGAAACCACCTGGTCAAGCATTCGGCGAAGTTCACGCTGAAGGAAACCTATCCGCTCGATGGCATGCTCGACGATCCCGATTGGACGCCCGAATTCCGCGGCATCACCGACAAGCTGAGCATGGCCGACTGGGAGAATCCCCCATTCCCCTACGACGCCAAGCGGGTAAAGAACGAGGATGAGAAATTCTGGGAACGCCATCGCACGACGCCGCGGGCGTTCATTGCGCTGCCGAAGGCGCAGGAGCTGTGGGGAAGCCGATTCGGCAAGGTGACGGCCATCCGCATCCAGGGCGATGCGAAGCAAGTTGCGGCCGATCTGCTGGCGAAACTCGATCCGGCCGAGGGCGGATTCGTGTTTCAGAACGTGAAAGAACAGGGCCTGCGTGCCGGTTCCGGTTCGACCGATTTCGGCGTGCTGTTTCTGTCGTTCAGCTTCTTTCTGATCGTCGCCAGCCTGCTGCTCGTCGGCCTGCTCGTTCGGCTCAACCTCGATCGACGAGGCAAGGAAATCGGCCTGTTGCTCGCCACCGGTTGGACGCCCAGCGCCGTCCGCAGGCTCTTGCTCGGCGAAGGCGTGCTTCTGACGGCGGTCGGCGCCCTCCTCGGCCTCGCGACGGCCCGGCTCTACGCATCCGCGATGTTGCGATTGCTTGCCCTCTCATGGCCCGAGGGAGCGGGACTCAGTTTCCTCAAGCTGCATGCGACGCCGATGAGCCAGGCGATCGGTTTGGCGTCCGCGATCCTGGTCGGCGTCGGCACGATGTGGTGGGCAAACCGCGTGCTCTCCAAGCTGCAGCCGCGCGCCCTGCTCATGGGCGAATCGACCGGCAGCGCCGAATCGAAAGCGGCCGGCGCCTTGAGTTGGTGGACGATGATCGTGTCCGCACTCGGCGCCATCGCATGCGTCGCCGCCGGGATGGTTCTTCCTGGCTCGGAGGCGAAAGCGGGCAGTTTCTTCGGATCGGGATTTCTGCTGCTGACGGCATTCCTCGCTTTCGCCTGGCGTCGCCTGAAATCCACCGGAAAGCAAAGCGATCCGCAACCGAGCCTCACCCGTCTCGGCATGCGCAATGCGGGCCGCTATCCGGTGCGCAGCATCCTCACCGCCGGCCTGCTCGCATCCGCGGCGTTTCTCGTTGTGGCGGTGCAGGCGTTTCATCGCGAAGCGGGCAAGTCGTTTCTCGCGAAAGAAGGGGGCAGCGGCGGCTTTCCGCTCTTCGCAGAATCGAATGTGCCGCTCTTCCAGGACCTCAACCAGGCCTCGACGTGGAACGATCTCGATCTCAACGATGATCAGCAAAAACTCTGGGCCCGTGCCAAGTTTTGGCCCGTCCGCGTGCAACCGGGTGATGATGCGAGTTGCCTCAATCTGTATCAACCGCTGAAGCCGCGCGTCGTGGGATTGCCTCAATCGCTTATCGAACGCGGCGGCTTCGGCTCCGATCCCAGCCCGTTGACATTGCTCAACCAAGATGCAGCCGACGGCATCCCCTGCCTCGTGGACGGCAACACGGCTCAGTGGATTCTCAAAGTCGGCATCGGTACTGTGATTGAAGTGCCGGACGAACAGGGCCAAAAAGCGAAGCTCCGCGTCGTCGGCCTATTGCACGAGAGTCTGTTCCAAAGCGAGGTGCTGGTCGCGGAGAAACACTTCGTGAAGCTCTTCCCACGCCGCGAAGGGTTTCAATTCCTGCTGATCGAAGCGAAGCCGGAGGATGTCGATGGGGTTCGCAAATCGGTGTCGTCCGCGCTCGCGCAACAAGGCTGGATCGTCCGCCCCACGCTCGATCGGCTGACGCTTTACTTGGCCGTCGAAAACACCTACCTCGGCACGTTCCAAATCCTTGGCGCCCTCGGCTTGTTGCTCGGAGCCGTGGGCCTCGCCATCGTGTTGGTTCGCGGCGTGTGGGAACGGCGTGCCGAGTTGGCGTTGCTGCGAGCGCTTGGCTTCACGGGAAGCAAACTTCGGTGGCTGGTCCTGGCGGAAAATGTGCTGCTGCTGGTTCTCGGTCTTGGCGCCGGCTGCGCTGCCGCGGTCCTCGCCGTCGCGCCTCATCTGCTGGGAAGCGGCGCGGATGTTTTGTGGATGCGCCTCGGCCTGCTGCTCGGCGGCGTGCTCGTTGTCGGATATCTGGCGGCATCTCTTGCCGTGCGCGCCTCGTTGCGTTCCCCGGTGCTCGCAGCGCTGCGGCGAGAATAAACGGTTCGACTTTGGCTCACCGCCCAATGCACTCCGCGAGCGGCATACGAGATCGCTCGGCGACCACCGCCGAGCGACTCGTTGTGGGGAAGAGCTGCGCTTGGTCGCCCCGGCTTTTGACCGAGGCAAGGGACCGTTTCTGGTCCCTTCCACGGGGAGAACGCATAGACCATCGACACTTGCGCGGGATTTTCGCAGATTTCGGATCTCGAAATTTGTCCACTCCCTTCGGTCGAACTTGTTCGTCAGTCATGAGCTATGGTTGGGTGAACGAGTTGTTGTCGCTTTTGGTTCCCTCCATGCTTCCGTCTTTGATCGAACTGACCGGTGTTGGGCCTAAGATCCATGGCCTGCGCTGGGAATCGGATCGCTTGCTGCGAATCGGTCGAAACGGCAATCTAGATATCGTGCTTCGCGATCCATCGGTGGAGCCGCTTCATGCCGAGTTGCGATTCCATGGCATGCGCTGGATCGTTCGCGACGTTGCAAAAAGCCCCCTGTTCCCGACACGCGTCAACGGTGCGCCGATCGATGTCGCAGAACTGAAGTGCGGCGACGTTCTGAAGGTTGGCGAATTGAATTGGCAGTCACGCACCTAGGTCCGCCGATCGAAAGTTCCATGCCAGAAATTTCGCAACCGGCCGCTTCCGCGAAGCCCAATCCTAAACTCAAAGGCATGATCGTCGCCGTCGGGGGGGAGCGTGTAGCCACGACGCCGGCGAATCGCCTGCATGCCAGTCTTGCCGAAATGGAAATCGAGGCGACCGCGCGCCAATCATGGAATGATGCGCTCGGAATGATCGCCCTCGATGAACGGCCGCAGCAAATCCAAGCGATGCTTACGCTGATGCGCACGAATCAGCATCTGACGAACATCTCCAATCTCGACGAACTTGTCCAAAATGTTCTGGACGATGCGATCAGCGCCCTCGGCGCACAGCGAGGCGCCATCCTCTTGGCTGATCCCCAGACAGGGGAACTGGCGGCGAAAGCCATCGGCGCCACCACTTTCGTCCGGCATGCACGATCGCACAGCCGCACTTTGGCGAACCGCTGCTTCCGCAGCGGCGAATCCCTGCTTTGTCGCGATTCGCGAGCGGATCACGACGCTTGCGGCGTTCGCAGCATTCACGGCAATGCGATGTCGTCGATTATTTGCGCCCTCTTGCGCACGCCGCGCAAGCCGATTGGCGTCCTGCATCTTGACCGCGGCCCCCTGCAGATGCCTTTCAACGAAAGCGACTTGTTCCTCGCCGATGCGATCGCCGCCAGCGTAGCGGTCGGGATCGAATGCGCCTATCTGGTGGAGCAGCAACGCGATCAGTTCGTACAATCGGTGACTATGCTCGCTCGCGCCGTCGAAATGCGCGATCAGTACACCGGCGATCACACAAAACGCGTAACGGAATATGCGCTGTTGCTAGCCGATGAAGTGGGCGTGTCCCCAGTCGAGCGCTGGCAGATTCAGATCGGTGCACCGCTTCATGACGTCGGCAAGATAGGCGTGGACGATGCGGTGCTTCGCAAGCCGGGCCGACTCAACCCTCAAGAATTTCTGCACATCCAGCAGCACACCGTCAAAGGGGCGGAGATGCTTGAGCAGATGTTCTCTCTCGCACCGTTCATTCCGATTGTTCGACATCATCACGAACGATGGGACGGTACCGGCTATCCAGACCGCATCGCGCGCGATCGAATCGCGATGACCGCTCGCATCGTTGCCGTAGCCGACGCGTTCGATGCGATGACGTCGCATCGCCCCTATCGCCCCGCGATGCCTGCGCAGCTTGCCTTTCTCGAACTTTTGAGCAAGGCCGGCACCCACTTCGATCCCCGCTGCGTGCAAGCTTTTGTCAAAATTCGCGATCGTGTCGAAAAACTTCAGACAAGCGCGAAATGATCGAACATTCGCCGTGGATGTCGATGCGTCATGATCGGAACGGAGGTTTCGCTTGGACTCGACTTATTAACGGCAGAATCGGAGGATCATCCAAGCAGCACGCCGATGTTGGGCGGATGATACGTCTCATCTTCGTCAAGTTTCAGCAGCACTGATTCGTCAAGCACTTCTTGACCATAAAACGTCTGACCCACGGGCCGAAAGTACGGCTCTGTGAACAGAGCAACTGCTCCGCCGAGAAACTCGCCAAACGAATCGAACGGCTTCGCGATGTGGTTTTTCTGGAGTCGCGGGATCTCCTGCGGATTCAGAACAAGGCCTGCCTCGATCGCTTTCAACTGCATCCAGCGAAGCGGAATATCGGAGAGTCGACGTTCCGGCACGCCGCCTCCGATATCGCTGTGGCAGCCGACGAACCATCGTTGCTCCAGGCGAACGTCGCTGGGTCGCTTCGGCTGCCACAGCGTGGCGTTGAATGTTTTGCGATGCTCATCGAGAGCGACCGCATGGCAGGCTTCGTCGACAAGTTCGCTGATTTCGACATCGTGAAACTGATAATTCGAGCGATTGAATCCCGAGAACGAATCGAGTGGGATTCCCAGCGCGCCCACGGTGTCGAAGACGCCGACAAAGCGAATCCGTGCCGGTTGAGAGAAACGAACCCGAAACGCCTGAGCTTCGCGCGAATCGAACGAGTAGGTGCGGGTGCGATACAACTCGTATGCCTTGTCGAGTTTTTTGGCGGTGGGCGAGAGCAACAGACCGCATTTGTGAATCATGCCTACCAGGCTGCGTGCGGTATAAGCGCCCCTGCTGTAGCCGAACAGATAGATACGATCGCCTTCGTTGAAATTCCGTGCAAGCCAACGATAGCCATCGAGAAGATTGCGGTCGAGTCCCAGGCCGAAAAGACCACCAGTAAGTCGTTCGTACCAGCGTACGCCGACTCCTTCGTCGTAAAACTTGATCTGATCGGGGACGAGATCGCCGACGAGGACGGACTCGAACAACCGGCGCGCATTGCTTTCGACCTGCAGATCGGCCGGAATGCGATCGTCCGCCGGATGATTCCAAGTGCCGTCGAAGCAGAGCACCAGTTTCCGTGACATGGCGCGACCATCCCCCAAGCGTCGGCAAGAGGATAACGCGGAATCGGGATCGGTCAAGATCGAACGAAAGTCAGCAATTCTTGGAGGCGGATCATCATCCAAATCCCTTTTCAGTTTTTGCGTTGCATCCGCTTTTCGTTCGCGAACAATAGATTGACCCGCTTCTACACGCGGTTTCGTATGCTGACTTCGCCCGTCTTGAACTGGGCTCGAACCTTCCCTGTGTTTTGACCCCCGCGAGCATCGTGCCTGAATTTCTGGTGCAGTGGCTGGATCGCAACAAGTGGACCCTCATCGGGATCCTTGGCGGTTTCGTCTTCCTCGTCGTCCTGCTGTTTTGGCTTGCCTTCGGCAGCGGGCCGCGACGCAAACGCGAGATGCGACGGCTTCGCAAAATCACCGACGACGGCAAATGGCAGGAAGCCCTCGACGGCATCCGCAAGCTACGTGCCATGGGCCGGCCCTCGGCATCGACCAAGAAACAACTCGACGCCATGGAGGCGGAATGCCTTCGCAAAGCGGCGGCCGAGGCGATGAAGGCGAAGCAATACGAAGCAGGCCTCGAACATCTGCTCCGCGTCGTCGCCCTCGTCGGCGGATCCGAGGTCGAAGTCCGCGGCAAAGTGCAGAATGCAATTCTCGAAGAGGCCCGCAAGCAATTCGCCCTCTCCGGCGCCTCCACCACTCGGCCCGTTCAGGAATTGCTTTCCCGCGCCCTTCAGGTGCAGGCGCCCTGCCGCGAAGCGATCTTCTGGATCGGCATGTGCCAGCTGCGGGAGAATCAACCGGAACTCGCAATCGTCTCGCTCCAGGAGGCTCGCACGGGGCAGGCGATTTCCATCACGGACGAACGCGTCGATCCCGCGGCACCGCCCCCTTCGCCCGTGCTTGATCCGGCGTATTACATCGGCGCGATCCTGCTTCGTCAAAATCGGCCTAAGGAGGCGTTGCGGTTTCTCACGGAGGCGAATCGGCTCGATCCGAACTGCCCGCTCGTCCCCCTGCATCTCGGCGCCGCCATGATCGCGGCCGGCGGCGATGCGTCGCTCGCGCTACGTGCCATCCAGCGAGCCATCGGTCCCCGCGGCCTGGGCCAATGGAGCGATAAGGTTTCGAAGTTTTGGGCCGAGGTGTTTCCGGCCGACGGCAAATCGTATGTCCGCCGGCTTGCCGAGAAATACCCGTACGCCTGCCCGATCTACGGCTCCGACATGGCGGGGCTCCTTCGCCTCGCTTTCCAGGCTCAAGCTCAGGCGTATTTCCAAAAAGGCGAATACCAGCAGGCGGCCGACTGGTACGAGAAGTTGCTGAAAGAATCGGCCCCGACGCCCGAAATGCTCCGCGCCCTCGGCATCTCGCTGGCCCGCCTCGGCAAATACGACGACGCCTTTCCGCATCTCAAGATGGCCTACGAGCAGGAGATCACCAAGGACCGCGATACCGTCGGTTGGTTCGCTCTTTCCGCCGCCCTGGGATCGGCCCCGACAGACGACGATCGGCAGATCAACCTGCGCTGGGCGGTGCAGATGGTGTCGGCCATCAACGCGCCGCGGAAGACAGAGTGGGTCGATGTCATCAACAAGATCTTCGCCGAGGCCCGCAAGGTTGGCGTCGGTCTGTCGCTCGACGAGCAGCTTTACCTGTGCGAGCATCTCACGTCCGTCGATGCGATCGATGCGAATGCCGCCAGCGCCTACGCCTACCTGATGGCGACGCATCCAAACGCGGTGACGCACGAATACGCCTGGCTCTTCGCTCGGGCCGCCCAGGATCATCCGGTGGATGGTCCCGCGTCGGTGGGACTGATGGCGTTGACCTTCGCGGACGCGGAAAACTCGCGAACGTTTTTCGCACAGCGGAAGTGGGACTTCGACGCCCTCGAACGCGTTTTCCTCGAGCGAGCGGCCAACGGCGATCCAGGCAAATTCCCTGCCGTGCTCGGCTCCGACTACGCGCCCCGCGGCATTCGACTTTTGCTCGATCACTCGGCCGAGCGCGAGAAGGCGGGGGACCGCGACGGCGCGCTGCGATCCGCCGTCACCCTGCTGCAACTCGATCCGCACAACACCCAAGCGATGGACCGCGTCGCGCATCTGCAGCATCAAGGTGGCTCCGCCGACGCCGCGGCCGCGATGTTGTCGCGATGGGCTGAATGGCAGCCGCACAATCCCCTTCCGATCGTTCGCCAAGCGTTGATTCGTCATGGCCAGAAGCGATACGACGAAGCGATGCAGCTCTTGCGGACCGCGCTCGATCGATCGCACGGCCGGCATCGTGCGGGCATCGCGTTTCTCGCCGGCAAGCTGACGCTGCAGGGCATGGCGGAATCGCCGGAGATCAACGGCTCCGTTCTATCGGCAGCTCAGGAGTTTCTCGAAGACGGCTTGCGGACGATCCCCGACCATCGCGAAGGGCTCGCTCAACTCGCCGCCGTGCGGATGAAGCGGGGCGATCAGGCGGGATTGGCCTCACTTTCGCCTGCGATGAAGTCGCTCGATGGTCCGCCCCGTTTCCGTTATTTCGCCGCCCTCGCCGCACATGCCGCACAAGACCGAGAAGCGGTGCTCGACATCGTCTCCAAGCTGAAGGCGGATGTCGAAATGAACAAGGACGCAACCTCCGCGGCGCTGTTGTCGGAAGCCGCATTCGTCGCCGGCCTCGCCGCTCATGAGCAAGGCGATCGGGCCACGGCGCTGACGTATTTCGATCAGGCGGCACAAGCGAAAACCACCTTGGGCACGCTCGCACAAGCCTGGGCAGGACGCGTCGCCTTCGAGCAAGGTCGCCACGAAGATGCGGCCCAGGCATGGCAGAAACTGGATGCCGCCAAGCGAGCCGAGTGGAAGCTCGTCGAGCCGCTGGCGGGTACGACGTTTCTCGCCGCGCTCGATGATTACCACGCCCATCGCTTCGAGATCGCCTCGGAAAAACTCCGGCAGGCGGGCAAGCTCGGGTGGCGCGATCGCCGCCTCGGGCAGCTCCTCTTCCTCAGCCTCTTCGAAGGGGGCAAGCACGCAATTTACGGCGACGGCAAAC
This sequence comes from Gemmataceae bacterium, assembly GCA_046350235.1. Classification (GTDB taxonomy): domain Bacteria; phylum Planctomycetota; class Planctomycetia; order Gemmatales; family Gemmataceae; genus JAIEPT01. The sequence continues at coordinate 34,293 of JAXMAT010000012.1, forward strand.
CGAAAGCCGCCCCAGTGGCGGAGGAGCGGCCATGACCGAAGCAGCCGTCAATCCTGCGGGTCCCAACTGGGCCGAGGCCCTTCGGCTCCTGGAACAAGCGCAACGCGCGAGCAGCCAGGACCCGCAGACGCTCTACCTCCTCGCCATGACCTGCCGCAAACTGGGTCGGGCCCCCGAGGCACGGCAATATCTGCAAAAGATTTCGCAGCCGGATGCATCGGTCCTCATCCAACGCGGATTGCTGTCGTTCCAGGAAAAGGACTATCCGCGTGCTGCCGACGAATTCGCGGCCGCGTGGGAGAAGTCGCCGCAATCGTATTCCGCAGGCTACAATCTTTTCCTTGCTCGGCTGTATGCGGGCCAATTCGAGCAATGCCGCGATGTGCTGACGCCGCTCGTTCCGCTGGCGACAAGCGAAGCGGAACGCCGATTCCTCACGCTGCTGCGTGCTCTGTTCCTCGGCGTCGGCCCCAATCCGCCGCCCGAAGCCCAGGACGCTCCGAAGCTGCTCGCCGCCATGTCCGCCGACGACGAAGCTCGCTTGCTCGAGGTGTTTGCCGGGCTTGGGCAGTTCGAGACCGCGTACCAGTTGCTGTCGCGTCTCGTATCCGTTCGTTCGTCCAGCCCGCAGGCATTCGCGGTATGGTTCGGGGCGGTTCTGGTGCAGGCGAAGCAACTCGTCGAAAAGAACCAGTGGGAAGAAGCGAAGCTGCTGCTCACGCCGCTCCGCCGCCGCATCGAAAGCACGCGCGTCACGATCGATCCCTACTGCCTCATCGCCCTCTATCAGATGCTCGGCGTCTGCAATGCGATGTTGCAGGATTTCGATCAGGCCGCCTCGTGGTTTCGGCTCGCTCAGGAAATCTGCTCCCGCGATGCGTCCGGCGGAAGCCGATCGATCAATTCGCAGGGCGTGCCGCTGATGGCGTGGATCGAGCAGAACATCGCCCTCGTCATGGAATGGCTCGATCGTTCGGATCAGGCCGAGGCCCATTGGCTGCGTTATGTCGATCTGCTCGAGCGATTTCAGGGTTATTCCCGTCCCAGCGATTACCTGTCGATCCTCGCCTTCGAGGCATTGATCCGTCTCGCGGACCAAGCCCAGAAGAAGGAGCGATGGTCGCTCACGTTGGAGCATCTGCAGAAGGCCCACCGCTTCCGCCCGACCGACTACGAAACGCTCGAACGACTCTTCAACTTGTTCACGCAGCTTCGCCGCCATGATGACGCTCGCCGAGTGCTGCAGCGGATGCGTGATGTGCGGCCCAACGATCCGCAGGTCGATCTCTTCGAGGTGGAAGCCCGCGATTTCCGCAGCATCGCCGACGTCGATCGGGCACTCAACGAGTTGAAGAAGACGGCCCAGAAAAACCCGACCGATCTGAACGTCAACGAACGCCTACGAGCCGCGGCCAGCAAGCTGTTCCAGACCTTGGAGCGATTCGCGGATCAAAACACGGCCCAGGTGAACAAGGTCGTCGATCAGATGCGACGCCTACCCAGCTATCAGGTCAACTGGCCCGTGGTCCGCGACGTGATGCGGGATTTGGAGGACCAGTTCGCCGACCTCCGCGACGCCGCCAGCAAGATGCTGTCGATCGCAACCGACGACCTCCGCCGCGACCTGCAGCGACTGATCTCCCACTGCGACCGCAAAATGGACCAATGCCGCACGCTGGGGAGATGATGATGGATGCACGAGATACAACGAGACGCGTGCCATGCTTCGACGGGTCCCGAGTGAGGTGATCGAAGTTTCCGCTCCCACCGTCGAAGCATGCCGAACTACGAAGGTACGGGGCGCTTCGCATGCTTGGGCGGTGAAAGCAGTCGGTCCACGACCCCGGCAAGGACCCGCCCAAGCATGGCACACATGAAATGCGCTGGTTGAGGAGTTGAACGATGGCCGAAACCCCACTGGTGCTGAAGCTCGCCGCGTTGCCGCGTGGCCAGGCGGGGCCGTTTTTGATTCTGGGCGTCGATAAGGATTCGGACAAGGAAGCGATCGAATCCGCGTGGGCGCAACGGCTCATCTGGGCTCGCAAGGGCATCATCTCGACGCCGCTCGAAGACATCAACTGGGCCCGCGAACTGCTTACCGATCCCGCTCGCCGCTGGCGGGCCGATGCGCAGAGCATGAACGTCGATACGACCGACGGCGTGCTTCGCAAGCTCAAGGAGCGGTTTCAGGGCAAGAGCAAGGATGTGGCCGCTTGCAAGCCGATCGAGGATGAGAAGTCGTTGGCCGATTATGTGCCGGACATTGCCGTGCCCGCGACGGAGGAAGTGCGTGCCGCCATCGCGCTGCCGGATCTGCCGCGAGAAATGCCGCTCAGTCCGACCTCGTTGGTCGGCGACGAGAAGCCGATCGACCCATGGGAATTTTACCTGCCCGAAGCATAACCGCGAGATGCAACCGCCATGAACGAAGATCGACCGCTGTTTCCCCCCGTGCAGGAATCGGATCCCACGGTGGGCATGTCTTCCGTGTATCGCCTGCTCGAAGCGTTTATTGCCCTGCGCGAGAAAAACGGCCGCGAGCATCGCCTGTTCGAGCAGACGCTGAACCGCACTCGCGACACGCTGCAGACGAATTTCAACAGCTTCGCCGGCGAAACGCAGAAGGCGTTTCAATCGCTGCGGACCGAAATCCACGGCGAGAAACGCTTCAGCCTAGTGCTCCTCAACGAATTGGTGGACACCGCCATCGAACTCGATCACATCCTCGTTTCAAAACCGGAACTTGTCGGCACGTTGCCGGAGATGGATGCGTGCCGTCGCTGGTTCGCCGCCGTGGAGGTGCAGAACCGCAAGCTGCATGCATCGCTGGAAAAGGTCGGGGTGCACGCGTACGACGCCGTCATCGGCGCCGCCTACAACCCCGCGCTTCACGAACGCATCGGCGGCAAACGCATCGAAGGCATGGGCCCCCTCCTCGTCGCCGAGCAAACGCAACGCGGCTACGCGAGCCAGCAACCGGAATTCGTCCTGCGTCGGCCGAAGGTGTATGTGACGGAATAAACGGGGAGCAACTTCAAAGTATCCGGGGTGGCACACCCATCACTACGTTCTGGGCGTGCCACCACTGACATAAATCTAGAGTGATGCTACTTGCCGCGGTCGTTGTAACCCTTCGGGTTCTTGACGTGCCAATTCCACGCGGTCGAGACGATCGAATCCAGGTCTAGGTACTTCGGCTTCCACCCTAGTTCGCGGCGAATCTTTGCGGCGGAGGCGACCAGGACCGGCGGATCGCCGGGGCGACGCGGACCTTCTTGTACAGGCACTTTCTTGCCCGACACTTTCTCCACAGCTTTCACCACTTCGCGGACGCTGTTGCCCACGCCGGTCCCCAAGTTGTATTTGAGCGATTCGCCTGGCTTCAGATTTTCGAGCGCCAGCAAATGTGCCTCCGCAAGGTCATCGACATGGATGTAATCGCGGATGCAGGTGCCGTCGTCGGTCGGGTAATCGGTGCCGAAGATCTGCAGGTTCTTGCGTTGTCCCATCGCCGCCTGGATTGCGATCGGAATCAGATGCGTCTCGGGATCATGGTCCTCGCCGAGCGTGCCGTCGGGTCGGCAACCGGAGGCATTGAAGTAGCGTAGCGCGGCGTATCCTAGGCCGTAGGCAGTGCGGTAATCTTCGAGAGCCATTTCCACCATCAGCTTGCTGCGGCCATATGGATTGATCGGATTCTGAGGCGTCTCCTCGACGATCGGCACCTTGTCCGGCGTGCCGTAAGTGGCGCAGGTGCTGGAGAAGACAAACTTCTGAATGCCATGCCGGCGCAGCAATTCGAGCAGATTGATCGTGGCGATCGTGTTGTTGCGGTAATACTTGGCCGGATTCGTGACCGATTCGCCGACGTACGCATGGGCCGCGAAGTGGACGATCGCTTCGATGCGATGTTCGACAAGCGCTTGATCGACGCGATCGATATTCTCGAGATCGGCGACGATGAGTCTCTCCGCCGGAGCCGCGGCGCGGTGGCCCATCGCTAAATTATCGAGCACCCAGACATCGTGTCCCCGTTCCGTGAACAGGCGTACCGAATGGCTGCCGATGTAACCCGCTCCGCCCGTCACGAGGATACGCATGTGTGTCGTTCTCCGATTTCAGTGAGTCGCCGCATCATGCGATGTCGGCGGCGCAAGCATATCATGCGAATCCTATGTAGCCCTTTCGCTCCGCGAGAGGCAAGCGGAGAAATCTCAAGAGATCGCATAGCGCGTAGCCGCTTACCTCTCGCGGAGCGAAGGGGCTACATAGACGCTCAACGAATACACTAACCGCATCGCCTGTCCAGGATGCGGATTGATGTTCGACACCATGCTCGATGCCCGTCAGCGCCAAACGTATCTCCGCTACGCCGATCTCGCGTTGCCGAGGCATACGTCGTATCCGATCGTGCCGACATGGAAGACGACCTACCGGGCCGACGACCTGCGATGCGACCTCGCCCGCACGGCGGCGGAATCGCGACCGCTTTCGGTGTACGTGCATATCCCATTCTGCCAAAAACTGTGTTACTACTGCGCATGTACGAAGGAAATCATTCCGAACGAAAAGCGCAAGCAGCACGACCCAGCCATCGCTTTTCTCGAAGGAGTGGCCCGCGAGGCGGAACGGCTCGGAGCATTGGTTGGGCCGGGAACGACGCACCAAATTCACCTCGGCGGCGGCTCGCCCACGTTTCTCAATCCAGAGCAACTCGAAAAGCTGTGGACGATTCTGACTTCGCGATTCCACATCGCGGCCGAGGCGGAGGTGGCGATCGAGATCGATCCACGCATCACGTCTCGACGCCAACTGGAAACGCTCGCAGGCCTGGGTTTCAATCGGATCAGTCTCGGCATCCAGGATTTCGATCCGATCGTCCAGCAAGCGGTCAATCGAAATCAGCCGTTCGAGATGGTGGAGCAGTCGGTCGCTTTGTGCCGCGAGATGGGTTTCGCTTCGGTCAATTTCGACCTCATCTACGGCCTACCGTTTCAGACGCTGGCCACGATGTCGGACACGCTCGACAAGACGCTGAGCCTCCGCCCCGACCGCATCGCGTTCTATCGATTGGCTGTCATCCCAGAGATTTTCCGCTGGCAGAACACGTTTCGCCATGCGGACCTTCCTGGCGGCGAAGATTCGCTTGCGCTCAACATGTTGGCCATCGAACGTTTCCAGTCTGCGGGATATGAGTTCATCGGCCTCGATCATTTCGCATTGCCGAAGGAATCGCTCGCCGACGCACGGCGAAACGATTCGCTGCAGCGCACATTTCAGGGCATGACCACCGGCAAAGGCCTCGACCTCATCGGCTTGGGCCCTTCCGCGATCACGATGCTCGACCATGCCTACGCCCAAAACGTGAAGGCGAGCGAGGATTGGCTCCCCGCTGTGCAGGCCGACCTCCCCATCGAACGCGGCCTGCATCTCAGCGACGACGACCGCGTTCGCCGCGAGTTGCTGCAGCAACTCTACGGCCATGGCAGAATTCGCAAGCGTTCGCTGGAAACAAAGTTCGGCATCGCCTTCGACGACTACTTCGGCGACGAACTGCGCCGACTCGACGAATTGGTCAGCGAAGGTTTGGTGGAAACGACACACGACGAAATCCGCCTGACATCGCCTTTGGGTCGCCTGCTCGCACGCGTGACCGCCGCCGTGTTCGACCGCTACCTCCCGCGCGAAGCGTTCCGCGAAGGCCTGCCGTCGCACCTCGCGTCGAAAGTAGGTTGATAACCTCCCCGTGAGACATGCCCTCACGTCGTTGCATGTGGCGTCATGTCGTCAATTCCAATCCCAGCACATCGCTCCAGAGCGAAGCCAGTGGCTTTCGCACACGGAATCATAAAATCCACAGTTCGGATGACTCCTGGAATTCGCCGCCTGGCTTAAGTGAAACACAAATGAAGATCCCTCTCAATTGGCTGCGTGAATACGTCGACTTCGACATCTCCGCACCTCAACTCGTCGAACGGCTCACGTTCGCGGGTCTCGAGGTTTCCGGCATCCGTGTACTGGGCTTGCCGATCCCGGATGGGCTGCGAGTGAAGGCGGAGGATCGTGGGCCGGTCTGGGATCGCGATAAGGTCCTAGTCGCCGAGATCGTCTCCGTGGGCCGTCATCCCGATGCGGATCGGCTGAAGCTGCCGGTCGTGAAGTGGGGCGAAGGCGAAGACAAGACGAAGCAGATCGTGACCGGGGGCGCCGAACGTCGGCGATTCGGGCGGAAAGGTCGTGCTTGGCCTCACGGGATCCAAGCTGTTCGATGGGCATTCCGAAGAACGTGTGATCAAGGAACTCAAGCCGACGAAGATCCGCGGTGTGCCGAGCGATCTGATGGTGTGCTCGATGCAGGAACTCGGCATCAACTTCGACAAGGAACTCAACGAAGGCATCATCTATCTCGATGACGACGTCGCCATCGAAGCGCCGCTGGCCGATGTGATGGGGGATATCGTCCTCGAAATCGACGTGCTACCCAACATGGCCCGCAAGCCTCGCGATGATCGGCGTTGCCCGCGAAGTCGCGGCCCTTACCGGCAAGAAGCTGAAGCTGCCGCCCGCCGAAGTGAAGGCGGATGGGCCTTCGATCGACGGGAAGGTTGCCGTCAAGATCGAGAACTCGAAGCTCTCCGCCCGTTACACGGCGATGTTGATCCAGAATGTCCAGCATAAGCCGTCGCCCGGCTGGCTGCAGGCGCCGCTTGCTGTACACGGGCATGCGGCCCATCGATGCGATCGCGGACGTCACCAATTTCGTCAGCGCTCGAGTGGGGCCAGCCGCTCCATGCGTTCGATTACGACATCCTCGTGCAACGGGCCGGTGGCAAGGCGCCGACGATCATCGTCCGCTCCGCGAAAGCGGGCGAAACGCTCGTCACACTCGACAAACAGGAACGCAAGCTCACGCCAGACAATCTCGTGATCGCCGACGAAAAGGGCCTGATCGCGACTCGCGGGGGTCATGGGTGGGCTCGAAACGGAAGTGACGACGAACACGAAGAACGTATTGCTCGAATCGGCCAGCTTCGATGCGGTCAGCATTCGCAAGACATTCATGCAGTTCGATCTGCCGAGCGAAGCGAGCCGGCGGTTCAGCCGGGGCATTCATCCGGAGACGGTGCTTCCCGCCGCGCGCCGTGCGGCCGAGCTGATTCGGCAACTCGCGGGGGGCACGATCTGCAAAGGCGAGGTGGATGCGTATCCCGCGAAGGAGCCGCCTCAGGTCATCGAACTGAAGCTGTCGCATGTGAACCGCGTGCTGGGCTTCGAGTTCCCCAAGGCCGATGCGATCCGCATCCTGCGCACGCTGGAATTCGACGTGCAGGAAAAAGATGCCGACACGCTCCAGGTCACGACGCCGACGCATCGGCTCGACATCCAGGCGGGACAGGCAGACCTCATCGAGGAGCTCGCCCGCGTCTACGGCTACGACCGCATTCCGGAGACGCTGCTCAGCGATCGCCTGCCGCGACAACAGAACAACGTGCCGATCGCGTTCGAGGAAAAGGTCCGCGACCTCCTCGTCGGCTGTGGCGTGCAGGAAGCCGTGTGCTACGCCCTGACGACGCCGGAGAAGGAGACGCCATTCCTCGGCGCGGACCGGAAGTATGTCGAGATCAAGAATCCGATCAGCACCGACCGCACTGTGATGCGGCAAAGCGTGCTCGCCAGCGTGTTGGATGTGGCGATCGAAAACTTGAAGACGTCGGAAGACGTTCGCCTCTTCGAGGTCGGCTTCGTTTATCAGCCGAAGGACGGCTCGCCACTGCCTGAAGAACCGCGGCGATTGGCGATCGTGCTATCGGGTCGTCGGCAGTCCGAATTCTGGACCGACTCGAAGGAGGGGGCGGCGACCGGCGAAAAGGTCGATTTCTTCGATCTCAAGGGGATCGTCGAATCGCTCGCGGCCGATTTGCACCTCGACAAAGTCACCTATCGCAAATCGGAGGCGGCCTGGTTGCATCCAGGTCGCTCGGCCACGCTCGTGACGGCAGGTAAGGCGATCGGCGATTTCGGCGAGTTGCACCCGCGTCTCGCCGATGCCTGGAAGCTCGGCAACCGCGTGCTGCTGGTCGGCGAGTTCGACCTCGAAGCATTGCAGGCCGCCGCTCCGCCACGCTTCGCCTACACGCCGGTCTCAACGTTCCCCGCCGCGCTTCGCGATGTCGCCATCCTGGTCGATGAATCGGTCCCCGCGGAAAAAGCGGAAGCAGAGATCAAAGCCGCCGGCGGCGACCTGCTCCGCGGCGTTCGCCTGTTCGACCTCTACCGTGGCGATAGCATTCCAGCCGGCAAAAAGAGCCTTGCTTACGCTCTCACCTACCAAGCCGCCGACCGCACGCTGGGGGAGAAGGAAATCGACAAGGCGCACAAAAAAATCGAAGATCGCCTCAAGCACGTCTTAAAGGCATTGATCCGCGGGAAGGAATAAACGATTGAGCACGATTGCCGTAATTCGGAGCCCGAGCGCCAGCGAGGGTTCCGTCCCTTCCAAAGGGCAGGCGAAACCTTCGCCGGCGCTCAGGATCCGAATCTTCGCTAGGAGTACACATGAAACGCTTGGTAACGGCAGCGATCCTGGTGCTTCTCTTCGGCGGAGTTGCCTCGGCGCAGAATCAGGAGAAGGCGATCGCTTCCGCGGAGGTGATTTTCGTCGGCAAGGTGACATCTTCGAAAGCGGGGCCGGTGGGGCTAAGCGATCCGCCGCTTCGCTCCTTTTCGCTGCAGTTCGAAGTCGTCGATTCGCTGCGAGGAACTAAGCCCGAAGGAATCCTCGGGTACCAAGTGCGTCAGCGGGCCGAGCCCACTTTCGCCGCCGGCTCCGATTGGATCGTCGCCGCTCGCAAGGTCGAAACGCGCTGGCAGATCACCTATCTCGCGCCTGCGGACAAAGCGAGCATCGAGCGAACGAAAGCGATCGCGGCGCTCCCCGTGGGGTGGCGATTGGACGACGGCAAAGCTGGTTCGCCATGGGCATCGGTCGCCAATTACGAATGGGACGGCCCACGACCGCAGGCGAAATCTTCTGTTTGCCGCGTCACCGGACGCCCCGCGCTGCTTGCGGGGACAGGCATTGAAATCGTCGTCCGCCAGATTCCGCCCGCCAATCCGCAGAAATTCCGCAATGACTATGGCGACGGCAAATTCGAAATCGCGGTCACCAATGTCGGAGAAAAGGTGGCCGAGGTCCCTGCATTGCTGATGGGCGAAAAGGGAATTTCATGGCCTGACAGCATCGTTGTGATCGTCCAAGGCGAATCGCGCGTTCTGCGAGGCGCCGGGCAGACCAAAGGGCTAAAGCCCGCCACGCTCAAGTCGGGCGAAACCGTCGTCGGCATCGTCAACACGTTGACGCTCGACGGAGTCAATTGGCCTCGTGGAGGCTCGCGTGTCTACTTCGACTTCGCTCTCGGCGAAAAGACCGCGACCAACTTCTTCTACTATTTCTCCAACCTACACGATTCGATGCGCGAGGAAGCGTTGAAGAAGATGCCTTGAATCGACCGCGAGTCCACGAAAAACGCCAGCGATCTTCGCCGGCGTTTTTTGGCTCGCACGTCCATTCCGCGTTACTTCTTCTTCGGCTCTTCCTTCGTCATCTTCGGCGCCACATAGCCCGGCGAGGCGTTGAGTGCGGTTACTTGGACCGCGTCGGCGGTCTTCCAGATGCGGACTTCGCCGTTCCATGCGCCGCCTGCCACGAGGTTGCCGTCGGGCGATACGGCAACGGCATAGGCCCAATCGGTGAGGCCGGGCATCGTCTTCAGCGGAGCTCCGGCGATCGGATCCCACGTCTTGATGGTTCCGTCGGCGCTGCAGGAGGCGAGGATCGGTTTCTTCGCGTCGCCGCCCATCGCGAGGCGGAAGACGGCTTTGCCGTGCTGCATGTTCTTCGTTTGCTTGCCGATGTTCTTGCTGGCGTCGGTCGCCTGCCAGAATCGGATTTGCCCATCTTCGCCCGCGGAAATGCCGAGCTTTCCGTCCGGCGTCGCGGCCACGGCGTAGACCGGATTCTGGTGATCGGGGAACGTCAGCAGCGATTCCTTGGCGGACAGATCCCACAGCTTGGCGGTTTTGTCGCGGCTGGCGGTGGCGAGCGACTTGCCGTCCGGAGCGAAGGCGAGGCCGAACACCCAATCCGCATGATTTTCGATCGGCGGTTCCGCCTTGAACGACGGCACCTCCCACACGCGAACCAGGCGATCGCAACCGGCGGCCGCGAGTTTCTTGCCGTCGGCGCTCAAAGCGAGCCCCAGGATGGCGTCGTCCGTCTGCACGAGTTCCTGCACCATCACCGACTTGTCGTTGACGCCATCAACCGACGGCACTCCGCCATGATCTTTCGGCGCCCCCGCTTGCACGTTGTAGACGCGGACATCGCCTTCCTGTCCGGGGCGACCACCCGCCACGACGAGTTTGCCGTCCGGCAGAAATACCATGCCGTAGGCCCGTTCAGCCCGTGTGAAAATGCGGCGTTCGAGTTTGCCGGTGGCGGCGTCCCATTGCGTCAGTTCGTGATAGCCGCCGACGATGAGCTTCTTGGCCGGGAGTGGAACGCCATCGCGGTTGACGCTGACCGGGTACTTGTAGGCGACCGGCGGAATCGGCGGCTTCCAGCGAATACGAAGCTCTCGCAGCATTTCCGCCTTCGGCTCGATGCCGGCGTCCAGCTTGGCGCCTTCGTCGATCCACTTCGCGATGATCGCAACCTTTTCCTTGGGGAGCAGATCGCCCGCTTCCTTCGGCGGCATGCGTCCCGGCCCAGTCATCGTCATCACGTCGATGAGCAGGCTTTCCTTCGATTTCCCGGCCGCGATCGGATCATCCTTGGTGCCGCCTTTGCGCAGCGTTTCGTAGCTGGTCAGCTCGAATTTCCCCTTCTTCTTTTTCGAGTCGTGGCAAGCGTAGCAGTTTTCCTTGAGCAAGGGTGCCACGTCGTTGATGAAGCTGATCGGGCCCTTGGGGGCTTCCTTGGGCTGGGCATGAGCGGCCGGGGCGCCGGCGATCAGCCAGGCAAAGGCGAGGCCCAGCAACGCGCACAGAATGCACCAGCAACGCGTGCGAGACATGGCAAACTCCTGAAAATCCCTGAATCGAAGCGAGGGAGGCGAAGGAAGGCGGGAAACAACCGAGGCGGGACGAAAGGGATTATAGAACAAGCCTTCGGGCGGATGCGAGCGAAAAATCGCCGCGAGCCGCCTCTGTTAAAATGAGCGGAACGTTGGAGAACCGAAAGATGCCGATTCACGACTGGACGACTGTGGACGCGGGGATCTTCCATCACTTCCACCAGGCATGGATCACCGGACTGGCCCTCGCGCTCAATCGTGGGCGACTTCCGAGGCCGTATTATGCGTTAGCCGAACAGGTTGCCGGCGGTTTGGGCCCTGACGTGCTGTCGCTCGAAGCAACGAGCATGGATAGCGACCAGACGCAACAATCGGATTTGGCGGACGATGGCGGAATCGCGGTCGCGACGGCCCCACCTCAAACGACTCTTAAGGCCGAAATGGACCTGCGTCATTACGCCGGAAAGAGCAATCGCATCGCCATCCGACACGCTAGCGGCGATCGAGTGGTTGCTGTCATCGAAATCGTTTCGCCTGGAAACAAGTCAAGTAAGCGAGGCCTGGAATTGTTCGTTCGGAAGGCAGCGGAGTTTTTGGAGAGCGGAGTGCATTTACTGGTAGTCGATGTTTTTCCGCCGAGTCGACGCGATCCCGAAGGGATTCATGGAGCCATATGCAGCGAGATCGAAGCGGAGAATTTCTTGTTGCCGTCCGATCATCCGTTGACGTCAGTCGCTTACGAAGCGGACGAAATCGTCAAGGCATGGATCGAACCGATGGCTGTGGGCGAACTCCTTCCGGAGATGCCGATCTTTCTCGCTCCTCGTCGGCATGTTCTCGTTCCTCTCGAAACAACCTATATGCAAGCCTGGGAAGGCGTGCCCGCGCGGTGGCGGGAGCGGATCGAAGGTGGAGCAAAGTGACGTGGCTATGACATTCGATTCCCAATCCGTCGCTGCCGTTTTCGCGCAAACCGATCGCGAGCTTTGGCTGCTCACCGCTTCGCTGGTCGAACGCCGCGGCGGGCTGATTGCGACTTCCGTGGCGTCGGCTTCCATCGTTTCCGACTTGCCGCGCATCGTCGTCAGCATCGGCAAGCAGCATCATACTTGGCAACTCGTCGGAGCGAGCCGTCGGTTTGTCCTGCACTTGCTTCGCAGCGATCAGCTCGACCTGGCCTGGAAATTCGCAACGACCACAGGGCATGACTGCGATAAGTTCGAGTCGCTCGCGATCGAACACGGGAGCTGCGGACTCCGCTTGACGGATACCGCGGGATGGGTCGACTGCGTCGTCGAGGCGTCGCTCGATCTAGGCGACCGCACCCTTTATGTCGCCGAAATCACCGGCGGAAAGTGGATTGGTCCTGCGCCAGTGCTCACTGTCCAAAAGATGATCCGCACCGCGACGGCGGATCAATTGCGTCTCTTGAAGTCGCAGATGGCTGAGCACGCAGCAGCCGATGCGGAAGCGATTCGTACTTGGCGTAAGCGTGCGAGTCGCGAATGAATCTCCGCAGGGACATGTAAACTCCCGGGCGGAATGAGGGGACTTCGCCGGTATTCTTCGGCTTTCCCTTGACATCGCTGCCCGAACCTGCGAGTTGTGAAGGGCCTCCCACCACGAACCTCCGCTGGCTTTCAGGCAGGGGAAACGATGACCACCAAATCCGCGACGTGGCGGCATCCTCGCTTCACCCGGCGTGACCTGCTGCAGGCCGGGTCCATCGGCTTGCTCGGCCTCTCGTTGCCCGAAGTGCTTGCCGCCCGTGCTCAGGCAAGTTCGCCGGCGCGCGATGTGAAATCGGTTATCTATCTCTTCCTTTCCGGCGGCCTCGCGCAACACGAAAGCTTCGACCCCAAGCCGGAAGCGCCCGACGTCATCCGAGGGGAATTCGCTCCGATCCGCACCAAGACGCCAGGGTTGCAAATTTGCGAATACTTGCCGAGGCTTGCGGCGCGCAGCGATAAGTGGGCGGTGCTTCGATCGCTGACTCATTCGACCAACGATCATTCGCTCGGCCATCACGTCATGCTCACAGGCCGCAGCGATCGGCCCGTCGGATTCGATCCCGCATCTCCCCGACCCAGCGATTTTCCGACATTCGCCTCGCTGGCCGGCAAACTCCTTCCCGGTCGCGGCCCGCTGCCTTCGTCGGCTGTGATCCCCTATCACCTCGTCCATGATTCGGGACGTGTGATTCCGGGTCAATATGCGGGGGAGATGGGGCGTCGGAATGATCCGTGGGTCGTGCATGCGGCGAAGTATTGCTCTCGATACGGCGCCTGCCCCGACTGCTTCGATCATCAGCAACGACCGACCATGCGACATGTCGGCGATCCGACGATGCAGCAGCCGAACCTGGGTTTGCCGCAAGACATGAACATCGCCCGCCTCACCTCGCGCCGCGGGTTGCTGCAAGCGATCGACCCTCAGCGACGCGAGATCGAACGCCAGGCATCTCAATCCTCTCTCGATCGACATCGCGAGCGGGCTTGGTCGCTTTTGGGATCGTCCGCAGTGCGTGATGCCTTCGACCTTTCTCGCGAATCGCCTCAAATGCTCGATGCGTATGGGCAGAATCTGTTCGGCTGGTCCTGCTTGCTGGCTCGCCGACTCGTCGAATCGGAAGTGCGGATGGTGCAGGTGAATCTGGGCCGCAACGAGACATGGGACACGCATGGCAACGCGTTTCCGCATCTCAAGAACAATCTGCTGCCGCCGATGGATCAGTGCGTGTCCACGCTGCTCGATGATCTCGAAGCACGTGGGCTGCTGGAAACGACGCTGGTCGTGATGGCGGGCGAGTTTGGCCGAACGCCGCGGATCAGCCATCTGCCGCAACATTACGCCCTTCCAGGCCGCGATCACTGGGGAGCCGTGCAAAGCGTATTTCTCGCAGGAGGCGGCATCCCGGGCGGCACGGTTCTCGGTTCGTCCGACAAAAACGGCGGCTATCCCGCAACCTTCGCGCAGACGCCGGAAAACCTCTCCGCAACCATCTTCACCGCGCTCGGCGTCTCTCGCGACACGATGTGGCTCGACCCACAAGAACGGCCACATGCGGTGCATCGTGCCGAGCCGATCCCCGGTCTGCTATAACCGTTAGCACGCTGCCCAAGCTAATGCCGGCGACAGGTTCGCGGACGCTGATGAAATTCATCACAGGGAACCTGTCGCTTGCACTTGCTTGCGCAGCGTGCTAAGTCAAAACCCATATCGCCTAAGCGCCTCGCGATTCAACTCGATACCCAATCCCGGTTTGTCAGGCACATTGAGATAGCCTTCCGCATCCGGTCGGAACGGCTCGACGATCAATGCATCGATGTACGGCGAAGGCGTCAGGAATTCAACATATCGAGCGACCGGAACGGCTGCCGTCAGATGCAAGTCGGCAGCAAGGCCGATCGCGGTGTTCCAGCCGTGAGGCACATAAAGGATGTTGCGATCATAAGCCATCCACGCAATGCGGATCGCCTCGGTGATTCCGCCGCATTTGGTGCAATCAGGCTGAATCACATCGACGGCATGTTGTTCGAGAAAAGGACGGAAGCTTTGGCGCCGAGTCAGCACTTCCCCAGTCGCGATCGGCACCGGACTTTGGCGTCGCAGTTCGACGAACCCTTCCAGATCATCCGGCGGCAGCGCTTCCTCGAACCAAACGATGTCGTAGTTCGCGAGCATTCGGGCTGTGTTCAGCGCCCACTTGTATCCATGCGGCCAAAACTGTTCGCTGCCGCCCGCATCGACCATGAGTTCCACATTAGGGCCCACGGCTTCACGCGCGGTCTGGATCAGCATTTCATCGGTGCGAGCGTCGCGACGACCGAAAGGGCGCCAGCCAAGCTTGATGGCCTTGAATCCGCGGGCGACGGTTGCCTGAAGCTTGTCGCGTAACCGGCCGGGCTCGTCGAACAGGATGGAACCGTATGGCTTGATGCGGGTGCGGTAGTTGCCGCCGAGCAGGCGGGAAACCGGTTGGCCGCAGATCTTTCCCATGAGGTCCCAAAGGGCGATATCGATGCCGCTAATCGCATGCTCGACCGATCCGCCCCGCCCCTGCCAAAACGCCGACTGCCGCAAGCGTTCGGAAACGCGGGCCGGCTCATCGGCTCGCTCGCCAATGAGGAAGGGCCGCAGCAACTGGACGGCGCCGAGCACCAGTGCCTTGCTGGTGAAGACGCTGCCGACGCCGCCGAGTCCCTCGTCCGTGAGGACTTCGACGATCGTGTGGACATCGTCCTCCGGTTTTAATTCGTCCGCCCACCCGCCCTCGACGGTGGCGCCCTTTAGTCCCGTGACTCGCACATCGACGATCTTCATGACACGCTCCACGCTATTCGTGAACCGCGAATGCAGCCCGCGAAGCCCGAACAAGCAAACGATGAGCTTAGCCGGAAAGTATTTGGCGAAAAAGGAAATTGGGCCCACTCGGATTCGAACCGAGAACCAAGGGATTATGAGTCCCCTGCTCTGACCGTTGAGCTATGGGCCCGGCGCGAACATTGTAGCGGTGGCGCTCGCTCGCCAAAAGAGGACGGCCCCGATTGCGTCGAGGCCGTTTACTGTGCAGACACTTCGCATGCTCCGAAGGTTAGGGGGCGGGCGGCGGGGCGAAATCGGGCATGAAGCGACTGCGAGCCAGTTGCGTGTAGAATCGCTGCGTTTCGTCGAACTTGCTCGCGTCTTCGAGCATTTCGTACCGCTTCTGGGCAAGTTGGCCGTAGGCCGAATCTTTGTGTTTGCTCGCGAGATCGCGGTACAAATCGCGGGCGGATTCGAGCTTCTTGGGGTTTTCGATGGTCCGAGTCTCTTCAATTGCAGCCAACGCATAAAGCGCTTCGGGCAAGAAGAACGGATCGTTCTTGCTCTCTTCGGCAATCGTGCGATATTCGACTTCAGCGCGGTTGAGTTTCGCGACTGCTTCCTTCGGATTGACGCCCAGCAACCGAATCGCGTCGTTCCAATATTCGTTCCAAGCGACTTGCAACCGGGCTGCCTTGCCTTGAGGCGAAGTCGCGGCCGATCGCTTGCTGATCAGCTCGCGGAGCGACGAACTTGTGCCTTGATCGAGCCGAATCCATTGATCGACTCGAGCCATCGCGGCGGCTTGGCGGGAGCGATCCCAATAGAAGATGACAGCCACCAGCAATAACCCGACGACAACGTAAAGGAAATATCGGCGAGGGGATGTGGTTTTAGCCTGCTTGACCAGCCGCGACATGCGGTTCGCCAATTCGTTCGGCGCCGCCTGTTGCGCCGCCGAATCAGGGTTCGCGGCGGGATTGCTGCGTTCTTCCGTGCTCATGCGAAAATCTCGACGCTCTGCGTACTTGCGAATGCCGGAAACGTGCCGGATTGGGAGATGATAGAGGCGATTTCGGAATGGGTCAAGCACTGCTTCCGGGAGCCGGGCCGACCTCGTAACCCAACTCTCGTAGGCGAACGGCAAGCTGATCCGCTGCTTCACGCGCTTGCGTGCTGTCGATCGAGGTTCGACTGATGGCTGCATACCAAAACTTCTGCCGATCGCGTGGCGGCAACGAGTCGGCATCGATGCCGAGGCTTGCCACGGAATCGGGATCCCAGCGAATCTTCTTGAGAAGCAGGGAGAGGTCCCGCCACGAGGTTCCACGCGAAAGAACCGTTTGGTCCTTGATTCGCCGAACCGTCCGACCAATGGCGATGTGAAGCAACCCGATCATATTGTCGGCGCCCACGCCGCGGCGTTTCAAATCAAGAAGCAGCGAAACCAGAGCATCCATTCAGTGAAACTCCGCGCCCCTCGTGGGGTGGAGAGCGTAAGTCAAGCACGCGGAAACGCGGAACGAAGTTTCACTGAAGTGAACATTCTCGCTCGCGATACCGTCTCTTACTTTTTATCTTTTTTGCCCAGACTTCTCAACCTCGGCTCCTTGATTGTTTCCAAGTGCGAACTGCGCGCCAGCCATCGAACCTCGCATCACTCGCTAGATTAACGAATGAATCCTCCCGTCAAACGCGATCGAGGAATCGTCGCCGAGCGTGATGCCGCACACCTAAATGTGCCGGCCAGGTCGGCACGGCGTGTGCTGATTTAGAATGATCAGCCCCGATGGAGTCGCAGGGGAGGCGACATCGTTGCGCAGCGTCCTTCACATGAATGGGAACGCCAGTTCTCACTGCATCGCAAATTGATAGGTTAAGGCGACTCTTTTGTGATCGTGTGTTCACATGGCGTGCTGCGAATCTCTTGTTCACCCGAATGGGCTGCGGCTGAACAGGTTGTTGATGCCTTGGTAACGCAACGTGGACTGGAAGTGAGAGGCAGAGAAACTGCCCTTCAGGTCGGATCGGATGGTGTCGGGGTTCGAGAATCTAAGCCGCGCGCCGGGGATCGCCCACCCCGGCCGCGGCGCCTTCAAGCGGCTGCCGTCGATCCTCACGCTCGAGGAATCCGTTTGGACTCCAAGTCGCCGTCCATTGCTGAACCCCGTGTTGCACGAATACCGAACATCTGCCTGCCAGCTGCTCTCTGAATGACTCCAACTGCTTTTCCCTTCCGCAGAAACGGGGAAAGCGGGAAAGCACGAATTCACCCAAACCCATTCGCACCTTGACATGCGGTTCGCCGTATCCGAAAATTCGGATCCCCACCTTGATGGAGCGGCTCTCTCTCATCTAGAGAGTTTTCATGTTTCGCTTTCGGACCCGCCGATTTGCTGTCGCACTGTTTGCGATTCTCGCGCATCGCGCTTTGATCCAAGCGGACGAAACGCATTTCGAGCGAGATGTGCTGCCAAACTTGACCAAGCAATGCCTGGGTTGCCATGGCGGTCTGCGCCAAAAGGGCGGGCTCGATCTGCGTACGCCCGAGTCGATGAAAACCGGAGGGAAATCCGGGCCGGCTGCGAAACCGGGCGAGGCGGAGAAGAGTTTGCTTTGGACACGCATCGAAACGAACGAAATGCCTCCTGGCGAGCGAAAGCTATCGGCTGAAGAGAAGCAGGCGATCCGCAAATGGATCGCGGGAGGCATGCCGACTTCCGCGGAGAAGCAGAAGAAAGCCGACCCTCTCCTCCCATCCGGGTCTCGCCATGAACCTAAGCAAGTCGCGACTGCCATCGACCAGCACATCGATCACGTCCTTTCGATTTCCAAGCTGAAGGCAATCGAACGAACAGACGAGTCGGCGTTTCTTCGCCGCGTCTACCTCGATCTCGCCGGGAAAACGCCGACGGCGAAACAGGCCGCGGAGTTTCTCGATTCCCAAGACGCCGACAAGCGGTCCAAACTCATCGATCAACTGCTCGCGTCAGCCGATTTCGGCGAGCAAATGGGCCGCACGAGGCGAGAATGGGTCTGTCCTCCGGAACTCCACTCCGACGGCAACGGCGGACAGCAGCCTTTCAAGCAATCTCAGGATCTCGGGAAGTGGATCGGGACCAAACTAAATGCCGGAGACCGTTGGGATCGCATCGTCGCCTCCATCGTCGCGGCGGAGGGAGACATCAAGAATAACCCGCAGGTTATCTTCTTTGGATTGGTCGGCGAAGGGGGTCGGCCGACTCCGAGCGGTTCCGCGCGAGCGGTCGCATCGCTCTTCATGGGCGTGCAACTCCAATGTGCGGAATGCCACGACGACCCCTACCGAGCGTGGGCCCAGAAAGAGCATTGGGCGCTCGCGGCGTTCTTCGGAAAAACGTCGGGCGATTTCAACAAAATCAACGAACCGGCCACCGGAAAAAACGACGCCCGCATCTCCATTCCCAAGTCGGCATTCAAGAATGTCGGTTCACTCGTGCCGGCGGCGTTTCCCGACGGCAAATCTCTCGTCCTCGCGAAGGATAGCCCACTTCGCCCTCACTTTGCCCAATGGCTGACGGCGAAGGAAAACACCTATTTCGCCCCGGCCTTCGCGAATCGGCTCTGGTTTTACTTCTTCTCCCGCGGCATCGTTCATCCGATCGATGATTTCCGCGAACTAAACCCGCCATCGCATCCTGGCCTGATGAAGCTGCTCGCGAATGAGTTCGCCGATTCCGGGTTCGACGTGAAGCATTTGGTTCGCTGCATATGCAACTCGGAAGCGTACCAGCGGAGCAGCAAGGTCCCGCGCGGAGCCGACGAACCGGACATCGCGAACCTGACGTCGCTTTATGGCCGCATGCCGATGCGAGTGATGAACGCCGACGTGCTCTACGATTCGCTCAAACTCGCCTACGGCGACCCAAAACTCGACCTGCGGACGCCGGACCTGAACCCAGGCAATACCAACGGCGAAAGCGCGGCAGTGAAGGACCAATATCTGGAGTTTCTTCGCCGTTTCGGCACCAATGAGGAAGACGCCACGGATTTCACGCATGGCATTCCGCAGATGCTGACGATGATCAACCATCCGCGGTTGCTCAAGGGAAGCAAGGCACTCGACGAGCATCTGAAAACGAAATCATCTCAGACGGAAGCGATCGATTGGCTGTACCTAACAACGCTCTCCCGCCGACCGAGCGCGGAAGAGCGGACGGAGGCGCAGCGTTACTTGGAATCCGCTCCCGACATCGCAAAGGGCTATGTCGGAGTGCTGTGGTCGCTGGTGAACCGCAGCGAATACATGCTGATCCGATGACCTATGTAGCCCTCTCGCTCCGCGAGAGGGTAGCGGCTGCATGCCTTGCGGCCGCATGATGATCCGCCGCTTACCTCTCGCCGAGCGAGAGGGCTACCGGGCAGAACGAGGGCCATGGCCATGAAGTTGATGCCTCAACTCAGCCGACGCGAGTTCATGAAAATGTCGGCGGCGGGCGTGCTTACCGGCGTTTCCGTGCCGTGGTTCGAGTCGCTGGCGAACGCCGCGGCGATTCGTCGACCGCGAGGTAAGGCGTGCATCCTTCTTTGGATGGACGGCGGCCCCAGCCAGCAGCACACCTTCGACCCCAAGCCGAACGGCGAATTTCGGTCGGCGCCGACCAGCGTTCCGGGGATACGGATTGTCGAGCAGCTGCCTCAGCTTGCCCAATGCATGCGAGACATGGCTCTGCTTCGGTCGATGAAGACCGACATCAACGACCACTACGATGCGAAATATTACCTGCACACGGGTTTTCGCCGCGTGACCGGATTCGAGCATCCCGCAATAGGCTGCCTAGCCGGTTCGCAACTCGGCTCCGCGGACGACGACATGCCCAACTTCGTCACCATCGACGCGGGATACGACCTCCGCATCGACGGCGGCCGACTCTATCGCTCCGTCCCCGGATATCTCGGCCCGCAACACGCTCCGCTTGCGGTCCATGATCCGAGCAAAGGTCTCGAAAACCTCGCGGCTTTCGATCGCGATCTCGAAGCCCGGCTGCAGTTGGTGCAGAGCAGCGAACAACGATTCGCACGCGACTATCCGCTCCCCGCCGTCGGGGCGCGCCAAGCCGCGTACAATCGCGCTCTCCAACTCATGCGCTCGCGTCGATCGCGGGCGTTCAGCATCGATGAAGAGCCGAACAACATCAAAGACCTCTACGGCAATCACCGCTTCGGCCAGTCGTGTTTGCTCGCCCGAAGGTTGGTGGAATCGGGCGTGCGATTCGTCGAAATCTTCCATCGCGGATGGGACGACCACTCCGGCGCCGCCCGCAACATGTCGCAGCGCGCTCCCTGGCTCGATCGAGCGATGGCCGGACTGATTCGAGATCTCAAGCAACGCGGCATGCTCGACGACACGCTCATCGTTTGGATGGGCGAATTTGGCCGTACTCCTGGCGACGGTCAGGGCCACTTCTGCAATGCGTGGTCCACGATGTGGGCAGGCGGCGGCATCAATACCGGCATCGTCGTCGGCCGCACCAGCGAAGGCCCACGCAATCCCGGAAACGAGGTCGTCGAGCGTCCCATCTCCGCGCCGGACTACGTTGCCACCCTGTGTATGGCGCTTGGCATCGATGTCGATCAAGAATTCATGGCGCCGGGGAACCGACCGATTCCGGTTGTGGAAAAGGCGGCCCAGCCCATCACGGAATTGTTGCGATGATCGCTCGTCTCTTCGGAATCGCAATGGTCTTGGCGGCGACGACGATCGCGGCGTCGCAATCGCCTACGCCTGCGCTGCTGCCGTATAAACCCGCAGCGAATGCGGACGAAGCCGTCGCTCGAATCGAGGAGCTTGGCGGACGAGTCAGACGAGTTTCTCTCAAAGAGGATTCGCTCGAAGTGGATTTTCAAGGCTCGGCGCTCCGCGACGAGCATCTGCAGCATCTTCTCAAACTGAACAAAGTCAGCGTCGTTCGGCTCAAGGAAACGACCGTCGGTGACGAAGGCTTAGCGCACCTCGCGAAGATCTCGACTCTGCGTCGCATCTTTCTCGAGAAGACCGCCGTCACCGATTCGGGTCTCAAACATCTTGCGGCGCTCAAGGAACTGGAATCGTTGAACGTGTATGGAACGGCGGTCACCGATCAGGGCCTGGCAGCTTTGTCGGCGCTGCCGAAATTGAAGGCGGTCTATGTCTGGCAAACGAAAGTGACGGAAGCGGGCATCGCCAAGCTGAAGATCACAATGCCGGGCATTCAGGTGACCCCGGATCCCGCCGAGGATCGCCGAGGCGCCGAGGCGGCGCTGAAGTCCGTCAAGTCCGTGCTCGCCGCGGCGGAATCGGATCTGACGATTGCCGAGAAAGATCTCGCTGAATTGACGCCGAAGTCCGCTCAGTTGAAGAAGGAGTCGGAAGACGCCACCAAGAACGCGAACGATGCGAAGAAACTCGCGGAGGATGCTCGAAAGAAGTCTGACGATCTCGCCAAGCATTCGCGAGAACTGGCCGCGGCGGCGAGCAAACTCGCCAAGCAGGTCGAACAAATGCCGAACGATGCTCCGCTGAAGAAATCCTTCGAGGAAAAGACGAACGAAGCCGATCGCGTTCGGAGAGCGGCATCCGAAGCGAAATCATCGTTCGAGGAACTCCAAACCATTTCGCAAAAATTGCAATCTTCCGCAGACACGCTTCGCAAGATGTCGTCGCGAGCCAATAACGCGAAGCGAAACGTCGAGGATTTGCGCAAGACGATCGAAGCGATTCGCCAACAAGAAGCGGACACGCGAAAGCTCGTCGAAACTCCGCATTGAACCGGATCGCTTGAATGCATTCATCGGATCGGGGAGCCAACGAAAACGCCTTCTCCGTTATCCGAGAAGGCGTTTCGCATCATGATTCGTTTCACTACTTGGAAGCGTTGACCGAGACCTGGATGCTGACGTCGTCATCGACTTTACCGAGGCCGTAGGCCATGCCGTAGTCGCTGCGCTTGACCTTGAAGGTTGCGGCGATCTGCAGATTGTTGCCGGCGGTGATCGTCGCGGGGAATGTGACTTTGTTCGTCTTCCCCAGCAGGGTCAATTCGCCGTACACGGCGTAGGCGTTGCCTCCGGTCTTGTCGATCTTGCTTGAGACGAAGCGAGCCTTCGGATGATCCTTGACCGCGAAGAAATCGGGCGACTTGAGGTGCCCCGTCAGCTTGGCGTCGTCGGAGTAGAGCGAGGTGGTGTCGATCTCGACGTCGATCTTCAGGCCGGTCGCGTCGGCGAGTGTGGCTTGGCCCTTGACGGTTTTGAAACCACCGTCATGCTTGCCGTTCGCTTTCGTCCCGGTCCAAAGGATCTTGGTGTTCTCGCCGTTGAGCGCATACCTGAGGGTGTTGTCTTGGGCCGAGACGGCAGCGACGGACAGACCTACGAGCACTGCGAGAGTCGCGAAACGCATCAGTGAATCCTCTGTAGTTGGGGGGAACCGCGGCCTTACGCAGACATGAGCCGGCCGTGATGGGCATCGGCAAATGTAGGGGGCAGGCATCGGCGCAACAAGCGGTCGAAACGGCCGTGATGCAGTGGGGCGGCTACACGATTGATTTCCCGCGCTCGCTCACGGCATGACGAATGACGATTCGCGCTCCAGCCCGAATCTCGTTACGATCCTGAAAATCAATTTTCGATCGGGTGACGATCCTTCGTCGGTTTGGATGCGAAAAAATTGCGAAGGAGATCGATGAGCCCTTGATCGTCGAGCGTTTCAAGAGCGGTCGGAACGCCGACCCAGTTGCGTTGACGCAATTCGCGTTCGGGCCAATGTTGAGCAACTTCGGTTACGTGCATCGCGAACACGGTGACATGGCAGACGCCGCACCACTTTTCGTAAACGAATGAGCCGATCGGCTCAGGCCGCAACGTTCCCGTGAGACCCGCTTCTTCCCACGCTTCTTGAAGGGCGGTTTCGCCAGCCGTCTGTCCAGGTTCGATCAACCCTTTTGGAATCACCCACCGTTTGCCGTTGCTCGAAGTAACGAGACAAACGCGTCCATTGCGGATCGGCAGGGCGGCGGCTTGTCGGACATACGGCTCGTGGTTAGCCATCGTGGCGTTCCATCGGTGCGGTGATAATCGCTGCTATCAGCATTCCGTTTTTTGGGGGCACATGTCAAGCCTTTCGCAAGACTTTTCCGCGAAACCACTTCGTTTCTTCGCGATCGGATTGCGTAAGAGCCCGTTTTTCGACCTGAGACGCCTTTTCGCAAGCAATCGAAGCCCGAAATCTCGAGGTCCGGGCACGACACTGCCGGTCGCCAACAGTACTTTCGCGAATCAGGACTGCCAATGGCTTTTAGCGATTCCCACCGACGCGACTTCGATCCGCAGCGGGTCTCGCCGCACCTCCGGCACGAGGTGATAACGATCCGCATCGGCCGCGACCGCGAGATCTTCGCCCATGCCGATCGCCTGCAAATGTCGACCACCTTGGGAAACCTCGAAGGCTCCCAATAGTACGCGTCCGTGGTTCTCGAAACAATCCCACGCCAGCCGGGCGCTATCGTTGAGTTGCATTTCGAAGGCATCGCTCAAGCAATCGACGAAGGCGCCGGCCAATAGCGTGTCTTCCAATGCTGGCTGCCCTTCGAAACCAGAGCAGACGAGATGCAAGGGCCTTCCGTCATGGCGAAGCGACTCGCACACGGCACTGAAGTTAACGAAGGCAGCTACCAACGCCCGTTCCGCCTCTGCGATGCGAGCCAGTGTGCGCGTGCCGTTCGTGGTCGTGAAGACGAGAGTGCGATTCTGGCAGACCGATTGGACATATTCTCGCGGCGAATTTCCGAGGTCGAAGCCCTGCAATTTCACCCCGCCCCGTTCCCCGCCTAAAACCGCATGGCCGACTCGCATCGAATCCGCCAAAGTGCGTGCCTCTTCGACTTGAGCACAAGGCCGCACCTCGCGACATCCTGCCGCAAGGGCGACAACGATCGTCGTGGTCGCGCGCAACACATCGATTCCGACCGCAACCGCTCCTTCCAATGCGCCGGGCGGAATCAGGTCAGGCAACAGATGCACATGGACGATCCGATCGGCAGCCATGGCGAACATCTTATGCTCGCATGCCCCTTGAGTTCATGGCAATCAGCCTCATAATGGATTGAACCGAGCGGCGGAACCGCCGGCCCTCCACGAAACCGGACCGATGTCGCAAAACCTCCCCTGTCCCAATCCCGTTTGCAGCCACATCTTCACCGCGGCGGCCATCCAGCAGGCAGCGGGGGCGGCGCTCAAGTGCCCTCTGTGCGGCAGCGCGTTTTCCTTCCGAACCACGCAAACCCCCGCGCCGATACCGCCGAAGCCGGCCGCTGCCCCGGTAGCTAAAATTCCCGTGGCCCCGGCGGCGCCCGTTCGAGCCGCGAAAGCGACGCCGCCCCCGGCAACCTCGAAAAACATCACACCTCCGACCGCTCCCATCGTTCCAAAGGCGGCGCCCCTTCCAGCGAAGCCCGCGATGCCGGTTGCGACCGCGAAACCCGTGTTGGCCTCTCCCGTCGTCAAAGGTCCGCCGCCGGTCGCGCCGATCGCGCCTAGGCCCAGCGCGGATGTCGATGTCGTGCTTGAGGAATCCGAAGCGTCGTTCATGCCGACCGGCCCTTCACTGCCGGTGCCGGACCTCGACACGGCGCCGACGGGTTCGCTGGTCAAAGCCCGTCACATCTCGACGAAATCGCGTTGGACGTGGAAGCACTGGACCGGACTTTCCGTCGGCCTGATCGTTTTCCTCGGATCGCTTGGAGCCACAGCCTACTGGCTTGTTCCCTATGTACGGGAAAACGCGAATACGGGCGAAGGCGCCGGGCGTTCGTTTTCCGTCTTCGTCCGCAATGTGCAGAACAAGGACGAGAAAGCGTTCAAGCTCAAGCTCCCGGCCGACACTTGGATCCCTGAGAAGGAGCTCACGACCCGCATGATGGCCCGCGTCGCGTACAAGCATTCGAGCGCGGATGTGTGGTTCGCCGTCGCCGTGCGCGATTACGGCTTCCAAAGGCCTCGCGATGCGGAGTTGCTGAAGGAAGCGATCGATCGCCTCGAATCGCATTTCGGCGACGCCCTCGAACTCGACGCGAAGACGAAGCCGAGCAAACTCGGCGGACAAGACGCGCAGAGCTTTCGCTTCAAGGGCCAGTTCAACTCCGTGCTGCGACACGGCGAATGCACCATGTGCGCCTACAACGGATTCGGATATTGGCTCTTCGTCGCCGCGCCGAGCTTCGAGGAAGCGGAGCAAGCGAAAGTGGATATCGAAGGCGAAGCCGCCGGTTTCGCGCTCGACACGATCCGCCAAGGCTGGCGCGAGCAGCCGCAGAAATTGGACCTCTTCGCCGCGCAGAAAGCCCCTTTCCAAATGAAAGTGCCCAGCGGCATCTGGGAACGGCACGATGCGAAAGACGAGGACGAACGGGGCGAGCTGTTCCTCTTCGGTCGATTCCCCAAGGAAAAGGACAACCGCAAGAACGCCTCGATCCTCGTCACCACGATGGACCGCGGAACGGATCTGAAAGAGACCTACGCCGCGGCCCGCAAATACATGGAAGAGAAGAAGCAGGAAGAGAGCAAGGACAATCGCTTCGCCCCGATGGAAGAAGGCGGGACCGAATCGGCATCCGTCGAAGACGTCGGCGATCGCCGCGGCATGATGACGGAACTGAAGCTGATCAACAAGGAAGACCCTAAGCGCTATTACCTCCTAGCCGTCGTCATGGATTCCGAGCGAGCCTATGTGATCCGAATGGACAGCACCTGGGAAAGCCGACAGATTTGGCGTCAGGATTTCAAGGACATTCTCCGCACCATCCGCATTACCGCGAAGAGCGAGTGACGAGAAGTTCGTGGCGAATTCGGAACTCCGGAGCGAAGTCTACACGCGTGCGGAGTGGATAACGATGATCGCGAAGTATGAATCCGCCCATAGCGGATCGACAATGTCGCGCGAAGCGAAGGGCTACCGCTTCCCCTCTTCCCCGAGCATCTTCTCCAGCGAATCGATCGCTTCGCGGACGCCTTTGAGGTTGGGGTTGATGCGGCAGGCGCGGCGGAAGCTGCGGAGGGCGGCGCGGTAGCGGCGGAGCTTCATGTAGCATTGGCCCATGCCGCTCGCGGCGCCGAAATGCACGGGGTTCAGACGCAGCGTGCGGTCGCAGTCGGCGATCGATCGCGTGTAGTCGCCGCGGCGGAAATGCACGATCGCTCGCTGATTGTAGACTTCGGCGAATCGCGGGGTTTTCTTCGCGAGTTCATTGAGGCCGGGCAGCGGATCCTCGCCCTTCTCGCGCTCCAGGACGCTCAGCCGACGCAGTTCGGCGGCATGCTCGACGTCGGCGCGGAACCAGATCGACCACAACGCTTCGACCGCGAAATCGCGAACCAGCGCATCCACATCATGCAGCATGCGGGCGACGAGGCGATTCGCGGAGATGGCGGCGAAGCGTCCCAGCGCGATCGTCGCGGCCTGACGGGCTTCCGAGTGAGGAGATTGAAGCAGCTTTTCGAGAGTGGCCTGATTAGGCGGGCTTCCACCGATCGCACGAAACGATCGATCCCGTCCGGGCGAGCATGGACGGATTCGGCGACGGGGCGTTCGGCGGCGTTGCGGAGAAGCGGTAGTAGTTCAGAATCAGCGGCTCACGCACGGCCGTACCTCGAAATTACTTATCGCGTGGTTCGGCTCTCCATCGCCCTCGATCCATTTTTAGGAACCGCGATCCCCTTTGCCTATCGGCATGCGGACGATTTGACGAAACAAAAAGGCGGCACGAAACATTCTCTATTTCGCGCCGCCCCCATTTCGCGTCCCACTCCGTTGCTACTCCTTGCGTTCCGGCGTGGACTGGATCGTGGGTTGCGGCATCGGCGCGGCAGTCGAGGTCGCCGTTCCGTTGGGCCGCGACTTCTTCCACGCGGCCACATCCTGGGTCAGCACTCCGACCGCTTTTTCAAGTTGGGCATCTTCGCCGCGCGCCAGCTGGTCGGGGTGGTTGTCGATCTTCACATCGGGATCGACTCCGATTTTTTCCATATTCGCGCCTTTGTCGGTGCGAACTCCGATGCGAGGCAGGCGGAAGGTCGTGCCGTCGATCAGATTGATGTTGCGAGTGCCGATGACATGTGCCCCGGTCGAAACGCCGACGATCTTGCCCAAGCCATGCACGCGGAACGCGTTCGGGAAGATCTCGGCATCGCTGAAGGATCGACTGTTGATGAGCAGCACCACCGGCTTGGACCACTTGCGGTCGCTTGCATTCAGCGAGTAGCCATGAGCTCCGGTTCGCTGGAAGAACTGGGCATGGTCCTTGCCGAGCAGGTAGTTGAGGATGGTTTCATGTGTGAATCCGCCGCCATTGAAGCGGACGTCGAGCACGATGCCTTCCTTGTCTGCCGCTTCGGAATAGAGACCGCGGAGGAAGCGCTCCACGCCGGCATCGTCCATGCTTGGAATGTGGATGTACGCGAGTTTCCCCTTGCTCATCTCATGAACTTTGTCCGCGTTGCGTTCGATCCATCGTTCGTAGCGAAGCTGGCCGACGGATTGACGCGAGGCCGGCTTGATTTCGACGGTTCGCTTCGCCTTCGCATCGCCTGGATTCGTGGTGACGACGACCCGCAGCGATTCGCCCGCCTTATCGTTGAGCAGCTTCGCGGGATCGACGGTTCCATCGATCATCTGCCCATCGATGGACAGGATGATCTCGCCCGCCTTGATGTTGAGCCCACGCTGATCCGAAGGGCCTTCCTTCAGCACCTCGGTAATTTTCAGGCCTGGGCCCGCATAGGTGCGATCGAACATCAGCCCAAGGTCCGCCGTCATTTGCTCGGGCGTCGGCAGATTGCCGGAAATGCCGAGGTGCGACGCGTTGAGTTCGCCGAGCATCAGGTAAACGAGGGCGTAGAGATCCTCGCGCAGGGCGCAGTGTGCGACCAGCGGACGATACTTCTCGCGAACCCGTTTCCAGTCGGCGCCATGGAAGCCGCCGTCGTAGAACGAATCGTTGAGCGAGCGCCACGCCTGCTCGAAGACCTCGGCAAACGCCTCATCCTGCCGCTGGGTGAGTCGCGCGGAGAAGTTGATGCTGCCAAGCACCGCGGAGGGCGTGGTCGAACCAGGGGCCGCGGGAGCGGCGGAGAGATTCGCGGTGCGGATGACGCCGGTCCCGTCGCGGAAGGTGAGTTGTCCCTCGAAGAAGCGCGACCACACGATCTGCGCCGGCTTCACGCCACCCTGCGTGAGCCGCGTCACTTGGCTGCCGTCAACGCTGGCAACCCACAAGTCGTTATCCTGCGACGAGCGGAATGC
The DNA here is from genome assembly GCA_046350235.1 of Gemmataceae bacterium. GTDB lineage: Bacteria > Planctomycetota > Planctomycetia > Gemmatales > Gemmataceae > JAIEPT01. The sequence continues at coordinate 62,988 of JAXMAT010000012.1, forward strand.
GATCTTCGATCCATTGCCGGAGATCGCACATTCGGAAGCCGTGAGCTGGGCCGGGTGTTTCACGCGAAGATGGATGCCTTCCCAATCCGGGTCCTTCGGCGTCGGCGTGCCTGCCGTCGCCGGCTTGTTGAGGGCAATGACGAACGGCGACGCCTGCTTACCCTTGCGTGTGCTGAGGAACGCGATGTGCCCGCCGGATCGGCTCCACGTCACGCCGCCGTTGAACGTCGCCCACTTCGTGATGTTGCGGACGGGATCCTGAGCGGTCGGGCCTGTGGCGGGGATAATGAACAACTCGCTGGCGAACGACGCATCGTTGCCTGCGTAGCAGATCCAACGCGAGTCGGGCGACCACTCGTAATCGAACACCGATCCGCCCGGCGTCACCACCTTGGCGTCGCTGCCGTCGGGATTCATGGTGTGAATCTTGCCGCCGCGCAGGAACGAGATGCGCTTGCCGTCCGGCGAGAAGCCGAGGCCGCTTTCCGTATCGGGCGTGTTGGTGATTTGCTTCGCTGTGAACCGGTGCGCCTTCAGAAGTTCGGGATGATCCGGATCGTCCGGTTCGATCGCCCAGATGTCTTCCTGGCCGCCGCGATCGGAAATCATGTAGATCTTTTTGCTGTCCGGCGACCACGCGATGCTGTGGTCGTTGGCCGGGTGATGCGTGAGCTGCTTCGCCTTGCCGCCGGTGCGCGGCATCATGAAGACTTCGCCATGCAGCACGAACGCGATGTTTTTTTCATCTGCCGAGAGGGCGTATTCGGAGCAACCGGAAGTGAGCGTGACCGTCTTTTCGGGATTCGCCTTATCGTCCGCAAACGCTTCGATCGCCAGCTTGCGATCCTGACCGTTGGCGAACGTGTACAGCCACAGGTCGGCCCCGCACTCATACACGATCGACTGGCCGTCCCGGCTGATCCGCGCCCGGCGAACGGCTTCGTCCTTATGGTTCGTCACCGGCGAAGGATCGCCTTGCGGGCCGGAGAGATCGGGTTTCATCTCCTGGCGAACGACATTCGCCGGAGTGCCGAAGCGTTCCGACACGTAGTAGAGATACTTGCCGTCGGCCGAGAACATCGGGAAATTATCCTGGCCATCGAACTTCGTCACCTCTCGGTTGTTCGATCCGTCGGCATTGCAGATCCAGATATCGTCGTTCGCCGAGCCGCGATAGCCCTTGCGATACCAAGTCCCCGCTCCGCGAACGTAGGCGAGTACGTCCCCCTTCGACGACCACACCGCTTCGCGTCCCTCATACGCCGTCACCAAGCGAGGTTGCCCTCCCCTCTTCGGCACCGAATAGGTCTCGACGCGGGCCGGGTAATCGGTCGATCGGCTCGACGAAAAGATCACATAATTGCCGTCCGGCGACCACCCCGTGGGCAGGTCGTCGGCCGAATCAAAGGTCAGGCGAGTGGGGCGCCCACCGTCGGCGGACATGACGAAAACGTCGTAGTTGCCGTGGCGATTGGAGGCGAAAGCGACCGATTTGCCATCGGGGCTGAAGACCGGACTGAAGTCGTGCCGCTCATGCATGGTGAGCAGCCGGGCTCTGCCGCCCGTGGCATCGACAAACCACAGATCGCCCAACCAACTGAAGACGATTTGCTTACCGTCGGGCGAGATATCCGGGGTGCGAGCGAAGCGAACGGGATCGGCAGAGACGCCAGCCACGGTCCCAAAAAGGACCGCCAGCGTCAGAAACGAACGACGCATGAGCAAGGTTCCTGAAACAAGCGAGGTACTTCGGCTTTTTCGCGGGGTATGCAATCCTACCAGACGATCATACCCAAGCAAACCCACCGGCGGCAACGATTTGCGCTACAGATTTTCGCCCGCGATCTTGCCTCGCCATTTCCATTCCTCTTCGCCCCCGGGTGCATTCCAATTCGACTTCTATTGGCGCAAATGCTTATTAGGAAGCGGCAAGAGCGTCACCTGCGCTCGCCTACGCTTACGGCCTATTGAACCCGACGCAGCGATAGATTTTCCAATACCCGCGTTATGCATTATTCTGTGCGATGGCGGCATCGCATGTCGAGTGACGCGTAAGGGTTGAAGACCCCGTCGGCCCGACTGCAGACGCGAGCTTGCCGTCGACGGCATTCGATCCAGCGGTTCCCAAGCGATTCCAGCAGCGCCTTTGGTATTGCTACGCACTGTTGTCTCAGTTTTCTTATCAGGACGCGAATCGTGAATCACATCCAAACACACGTCATGGGGACAATCGGAACCGCGACGTCGTCGAGAGCGCTTTGCTTGCTTCTCTTCGCCACACACGCATCGCCGGCAGAACAGCCGAAACTACCCCGAACGCTACCTGCCAACTCGGCAACCATCAGTCTGCGGTTCAGCCTTGACGGAAAGACTGCGACGTAGGTTGGTCCTGAAGGCATCGAACTTCGGAGATTGGACGGGGTTAGCATCCTGCCATCGCTTCATCCACCGAAGGGTGGGCAGAGCGATCCAATGCGCCGAGACGCAGAGAAAAGGGATGTCTTATTCCGATACGAACCGAAACCATCCCGGCAGTGATCGTCAGGCAGCGAATGCTCGAGGCGAGTCTTGTTCCCCACCGCCTAGCTCCCAGGGGGATCGCATCGTTCGAAGCGAATTCCTCCTCTGGAACCAAGACTCCGCCTCGCGCATTCGCTGGCTGACGAGCAGCAAAGCAGCATTTGTCGCGACGGAGAGGTCGCGCCACACGTGAACTCGCGCAGTTTCTTTGTCTTTTCCCCTACCACAACGAGCGCGACTCCCGATTCGTGTATTGTGCGACAAACGATGCATTCGACACAAAAAAGATCGCAAACAAAAATTCGTTTGAAAGTCCTACGAACCCCTGATCCAATCAGCTTTTCAAACCCTTTAGACCACTAAGGAAGCCCGTTGACGACGATCGGCCAAGGGACGATCCGATTCATTTCGAGATGCTTACCGTTGGTCTTGGCTTCATTCGATTCGCTGTCATGGGCGACGACAATAGGGCAAAGAGTTCTCAATCCATCGACTCCGCTTCGGTGTCGATGAGTTTGCTTGCGCGCCTACGATCGAAAAGCGACGACGCGTGGCATCGGCTTGTCCTGGTTTTTTCACCCGTGGTTTACGGCTGGGCAACACGAGCGGGCCTACAGGATTCGGATGCCGCCGACCTTTCCCAAGAAGTCTTCGCAGCCGTCTACGGACAGATCGACCGATTCGAAAAGACGGAGACATCAGGAACTTTTCGCGGGTGGCTTTACGGCATCACCCGAAACCAGATACTCCTTCGCTTTCGCAAGTTGGGCCGGGAACCGAGAGCGGAGGGCGGATCGACGGCTCTCGACCGTCTTCATCAATCGCCCGATGCGACTGCGGTTGCCCATGAACTGCCGGAAACGCTTCAAGGTTCCGATGCCAAGGAAACAGAAGTCACCATCACGCACCGCTGCTCCGAATTGGTGCGAGGAGAATTCGAAGCGAGAACCTGGGCGGCATTCGAAGCGGTTGTGGTTGGGGGCCGCAAACCCGCGGACGTCGCGGCGGATATCGGCCTCAGCGTCGGAGCCGTGTACGTCGCGAAAAGTCGAGTTCTGAAGCGACTTCGCGAGGAACTCGACGGATTGATTTGAAGAGTATTGCTTCCGCGTACCAGGAGTCACCGTGCAAGGCGTTTGTCCATGTCCAGCGGATGACGAACTGGCCCACTTTCGCAATGGCTTGATTGAAAATACTCGTCTCGCTGCCGTGAGCGATCATCTTGCCCTCTGCGCGGAATGCCGTGCGAAACTAGATGTCGACGATACCGTGGTGGGCAATTTGCAGCGTCGACCAGCGCCGCTGCCGACAGGGAGGGGTTACCGTCGTCTCGAGTTGTGGGCTCAATCCTTTTCACAAGCCGGTGCCGCAACCGAAAAACTCTCGCACGAACGCCCGAAACTTCGCCCAGCCGCCCCAGGCACGACCGACCTTGGCCTCGTCGGCCCCTACCGCGTTCTCCGCATTCTTGGCGAAGGTTCGATGGGCGTCGTCTACGAGGCCGTCGATACCCGACTTGATCGTCATGTGGCGCTCAAGGTGCTGAAGCCTTTCTGGTCGCGCTGCGAGTCGTCTCGTCAGCGATTCCTCCTCGAAGCCAAAGCAGTTGCGCACCTCACCGACGACCGAATCGTGACCGTGTTCGATGTTGGGGAAGAAGCGGATATCGTCTATATCGCGATGGCACGGATCCGTGGGCAGAGCCTTGAGGATCGGCTCCAGAAGCAACCCCGCCTTACTATTGAACAGGTGGTCGATCTAGGCAAACAGATCGCTCAAGCTCTAGCCAAGGCACATGTACATGGAGTGATTCACCGCGACGTCAAGCCTGCGAATATCTTTCTGGAGGAATCGCCGGTCTCCACGGAGACTCCACAGGGCATTCGCGTCAAGTTGCTCGACTTCGGATTGGCTCGGCTGCTGAACGAGGAAGTCCGGCTGACGCAGCACGGCATGGTGGTCGGCACTCCCGCCTATATGGCCCCCGAAGCGGCTTCTTCTCAAGCGGAAAACAATGCTCAAAGCGATCTTTTCAGCCTCGGTTGCATCCTCTATCGAATGACGACCGGAGTTTTGCCTTTTCAGGGCCATGATACGCTTTCGATTCTCCATGCCTTGGCGAATACGCAGCCGACTTCTCCGCGATCGCTCGATCCCGCGATTCCCGAGTCGCTGTCCGCGACAGTGATGACGCTTCTCGAAAAGAATCCGACGAACCGCTTCCCGTCGGCGGAGGCCGTCATCGCTTCGCTCAGCGGGACGCACCGCACGCGGCAACATCGGTCGCGACGCCTCGTCCGTTCGGCCGTGATTGGACTCATGGTCTGTCTCGTTGCGACTCTATCGATTCTCGCGTATTGGCCACCGCCCCCCATCAGTCTTCCGAGCGAAATCTCTCTAGCCGCGGCAAAGAACACCCAGGTCCCTGCCGGCATCGCCGAGACTCCCACCGCTCGCCGATGGGAGACGCTTGCCTTTCGAACTTGGCTTGATGCGGTGGCCGCGTTGCCCCCCCAGGCGCAGTTGGATGCGGTCGCGAAAAAACTCGTCGAATGCAATCCGGAATTCAACGGCATTCTTGGTCTGAATCTCCCCGAGGAAATGCCGAAGGTCACGGGGGGAAAGGTGACGACCCTCCAGATTTTCACGGACGACGTTTTCGATCTTTCTCCGGTGCGGGCATTTCCGAATCTCAAGATTCTCAAGTGCAGTTTCTCAGGCCGATCTCCCCATGGCGGCATCTTGGAAGATATTTCTCCGCTGGAAGGGATGCCGATCCAAACGCTCTGGCTGAATGCGAATCCCAAGGTCAAGGACCTCTCGCCCCTCCGCGGCATGCCGCTTAAAGAATTGAACTTATGGATGACGGGCGTCGTCGATCTCGCACCGCTCCAAGGCCTGCAACTTGAATCCCTGATCTGCCGCACCACCCGCCTTAAAGACTTTTCCGCGCTTCGCGGCATGCCCTTGACTTCGCTCGACCTTACGGACGTTTTCGGCGTGGACGATTTGTCGTTCATCGAGGGCATGAACCTGAAGCGGTTGTTGATCAATCGGATGGACTTGGCTGACCTTTCCAAGCTCAAAGGGCAACCGCTGGAACGCCTTGAGGCAAACGACCTGAAGGTTGTCGACCTGAAACCGTTGAAGGGGATGCCCCTGGCCTTTCTCTGGGTTCGCAACTGCCCAAACGTCGTGGACTTGACGCCGCTCAAGGATCTTCCTTTGATCGAAATCGGTTGCGACATCCAAGGCGAACGCGACCTCACGGTTCTTCGATCGATCAAGTCGTTGGAGATCGTCAACGGCCGGCCCACGAACGAAATGCTCAAACGCTGATCGTGTGAAATCGAATGCCCCGAGCGCTTCGCTCGAGAATCGTGTAAGCCTAGCGCCATGATCTCTTGGACGAGTTTTAGACGAGGAGATGTTCGATGTCGAATCGGTTCGCTTATGTTCAAGCCCTTGTATCGATGGCAGCCCTTTTCTGTTCAATTGGTCCGGTCCATTCTCAGGAGCCGAAAGAGATCAAGCTCCCCGTTGCACCGAAGCATCTGGGGGAACGAGTTCGAGTGACGTTCAAAGTCGAATTCGCGGCGGCGACCGGCGGAGGGACCGTCAACCTTCATTCGATGAAGGAATGGGACAATCCGAAAAGCTTTTGGGTCATTTTATCCCCCGCCGTACTGGATGCATATCAGAAGGCAGGCATCAAGGATGCGGTGAGCCATTTCTCCGGCAAGACGATCCATGTCGAGGGCGTCATCCGTGCCAGCGCATTAGTCAAGAACGACAAGAACAAACTGAAGCCGCTCATGTCGATCCTCGTCGAGAGCCCTGACCAGATTCAGGTCGGAAAGAGTCGTTGGCAATCTGCGGCCTTCGATGCGTGGTCGAGAAGCGTTGCTGCCCTGCCCGTCGGCAAGCAAGCCGAAGCCGTTGCCAAGAAACTCAAAGAACTCAATCCGGGCTTCGACGGGAAGATTGGATTGAAGGACGACGAACCGGCAACGATCGTGAATCAACAGGTGACGGAGATTCAAGTCTTCTCGAACAAGATCAGCGACATTTCCCCATTTCGAGCCCTCGGCGGCCTTCGAAAACTCGTCGTCGCCAATACCGGCGACGACTACAACGGCGAACTCGTCGATCTTTCGCCGCTGCAAGGGATGCGTCTCACCAGCCTGAACATCCAGGGCCATCGAGGACTTTCCGATCTCTCGCCGCTGAAAGGCATGCCGCTGACTCAGTTGAACATTTGGCTGACCAAAGCGTCCGACCTATCGCCTTTGCAGGGGATGAAGTTGACGGAACTCAATCTTCGTTCGACTTCCGCCGTCGATCTTTCGCCGCTTCGCGGTATGCCGCTCATTTCGCTTGATTGCACGCAAATGGCCGAGGTTGCGGACTTGACCCCGCTTCAAGGCATGAAGCTCAAGAAACTCTGGATCAACGACGTCAAGGCAGCGGACCTTAAGCCGCTGCGCGGCATGCCGCTGGAGTTCTTGGAAGCCAACCGAATGCCGAATGTCTCCGATCTTTCGCCGTTGCAAGGGATGCCGCTATTGCAATTGGAGATCGAAGGGTGCCCGAAGATCAGGGATCTTTCCCCTCTTCGAGAAATACCGCTCAAGATCCTCCGATGCGATTACCGGCCCCAGCGCGACGGGCGATTGCTGCGCTCGATTCGGTCCCTCGAACAAATCAACGGCAAACCTGTGGCGGAGGTTCTGAAGTGAGGCGTCCATGGCGGCGCCTTGGTGGAGTTAATCCGACCGCCGAATTTCGTGTAAGGTCCGCGCCATGAACTCATGCGGATTTGCGCCTCGCGAATCCCCCTTCGAACCAACCCACGAAAGGTCTGTCATGAATCGCCGACTTGTCGCAGTCGCTTTGTTCGCTGGCCTGATGCTGGCGATCGGCCAAATTTCGCTCGCGCAGCCTGAGCCGGACCAGTGGTATCGCATCAAGAACGTCCGAAGCAAGAAGGTTCTTTCGATCGGCGACGACAAGGAAGGCCAGATCATTCAGCGAATCGCCGGGCCGAACGAACGCGAACAGTGGAAGTTCGTGGCGGCCGAGAAAGCGCCGAAGCACTTCTACATCATCAATCGCAAGACTGGACAAGCACTCAACGTCATCAACGAATCGAAAGAAGAAGGCGCGGCCATCATCCCGTGGGACGCCAGCGTCAAATCGCAGAATCAACAGTGGTCGCTCGAGAAGAACGGCGACCATTACGTCATCAAGGCTCGCCATAGCGGCCTGGTCCTCGACGTGGCCGACGGAACGAAAAAACGCAAGGCTCCGCTGATCCAGTACTCGCCGCAAAACAGCGGGAACCAGTTCTTCTTGCTGGAACCGGTCAACAAGTAACGGATACTCTCTCGCTCGGCCTGCCGATTCCGAAGCGCATGCGGGGAGTTCCGCAGATGCTTCGGAATGCGGATTCATCGGTTCCAACTCCCGCAGGAAACACGGCAACATCGGATCGGACGGCAGACATGCATCGCGTTTTTTCCTTCGTCGCTGCGACGACGATCCTGCTTGGCCTCGCTCCGATCGCATGGGGGCAGCAAGAGAAAACCGCCTACCGCATCCGAAGCGTCGATAGCGGAATGGTGCTGTCGGTCGAGGGAAACCCGGCGGAAACCGGGGCCAAGATCCATCAAGTCGAATGGCAGCAGCATCCGCTTCAGCAATGGAAACTGATCGAGTTCCAGGGATCGTTTCAGATCGTCAACCGCGCCACCGGCAAAGTGCTCGATGTCGCGGATTCGTCGCAGGAGCAGGGGGCCCGCATCGTCCAGAACGCCGCAAGCAAGGCCAAAAGCCAGCAATGGGCTTTCGAGAAGCGAGGCAAACATTTCGCGATCAGGAACCGATTGAGCGGCCAGCTACTGAATGTTCAAGGTGCGTCGCGAGAAGCCGGAGGGGCGATCATCCAGTGGCCTGCGGCAGATGCCGACAACGAGCTATGGGAACTCGTCGCCGCCGACGCGAATGCCAGAGAAATCGCCCAATGCAAAGGAAACGGCAAGCCGTTCACGAGCGTGAAGTTCGCACTCGGCGGCAAGCGTGCCGTATCCGCCGACCGCGATTCGAAGATCGTCGGCTGCTTGGATAATCGGATTCGCGTCTACGAGCTTCCCGCGCTGGCGACGAAGGGAACGCGAAAATAGCGTCTCGTGCCGCAGTGCGGCGAAAGAGGATGCCGTGCCGCGGAGTGATCGATCGGCGAGAAACGCAGAGTAATGGCTGGTTCCCAACTTCGGAGGTCCGCGATGAGTCGGAGCATGGCGAGCATCGTTGTCGCAACCGCATTTCAGTTCGTCTGCCAAGAGGCAACAGCACAACCCCAAGAAGGCTTTTACTACCGGGTAAGAAACGTCAACACCAAGCTGGTCTTGACCGTCGAGAAAGAAGGGAAGGAGCCGACCGGATCGTCCAGACCATCCCCGAAACCAACGAAATCCAACTATGGAAGTTCGCGAAGATCGGCGATTTTTACAACATCGTCAACGTCAAGACCGGCAAAGCACTGAACGTGGCGAATGGATCGAAAGAAGCAGGAAGCGGCGTCATTCAGTGGGACGCCAAGGACAACGACAGCGAAAACCAGCAATGGTCGCTCGGAAAACGAGGTAACCAATACGTCATCAAGGCCAGGCATAGCGGAATGGCCCTTGACGTGATTGTTGCGAAAACAGCCCCCCTCAACCCATGGGGGAGAGGCGCCCCCCTTGTTCAAATTCCGCTCAAGGACGGGAAGAATATCCACTTCGAACTGGCGTCCAGAAGGGCCCCCCTGGCGCCTGCCAAGAACGAGAATCCGGGCGGTTCTTCCATGAGAGCAACCAATTCCCCGCGCGTGGTCCAGGTGGCGAACTTCGCGGTGGGAGAAATCTCCAAGAAAGAGAAGGCGGTGTTGGTGAAGGTCCTGCAAGCCGCGAGCGGGTTAGCCGCAGGCGAACATTTCGAACTGACCTTGGACGTCCAAACGAATGACGGCATTCGTACGGCGTATGCCGAGGTGTTTTCGAGTTTGGACGAAAAGATGGAGCTAGGCGGGTGGGAATGGGGCAGCGATGCCCGTCGCGGGAAGGGCAGATAGCACGGCACTAGCAAAGCAGAGAAAGAACACGGAAATGTAGAGTCAGGAACAAACGGGACATACCGACACGTTGGCCCCCTGTTCACAGCAACAAGCGGTTCGCGGCGACAATGGCGGCGTTGTAAACCAGGTGCATGATCGCGGGTGCTCCCAAGAAAGCCGAGCGATTCAAGCTCCATGCGGTTCCCAGGCCCAACAGGAACACCGGGGCGACGGAGATCGGCGGGTGGACGATCGCGAAGAGTGTCGCGCTCATCAGCATCGCCGTCGTGGGCCGATAGGTGTCGCTCAAGCTCGTGTGAATCATCCCGCGGAAGATAAATTCCTCGAAGAGAGGTGCAGCGACAACGAAGAGGACGGCGAGCCACCAGAAATCCGTGCTGGAGGACGAAACCGCGTACAGCGGCGTGGCATGGATCTCGTCGCGGATCGGATCGAATCGCATAGCGACCCAGAGATACGCCGTTGCGACGGTCGCCAGGCCGATGCCGACGAATGCGGCGAGAGCGAGTTCCGGCAGTACTCGTTTGCGGGCTTCGCCTTGAGGAATCGCGAGGCGAAGCGTCTGCTTCAGGTTCGCCACCTTCTTCTGCCGCAACCACGCGACGAACACAAGGACGACGACGCTTCCGGCAATGGCGAACGCGATCGTCATGGCCTCGGGCATCGTCAGGTCGGCCAGCATCAGCAGTCGATTCGCAATCGTCTGCACTGTGAAAAACATCAGCACTGCCACCAGGCCATCGATCAACGTGATGCGTGGCGACGAGGTTTCGCTGGGATCGAGCAAGTAGGGAAGCTGATCCTGCACGCGTTGCCAAATCGCGACGGCGAGCGAAGCGGAAAGGACGCATTGCACGACCTTGCCCCAGATCGTCGGCGAATAAATCGCGCTGGCGAACAACGCGACAAGGAGCAGGTTCAGGTATGCTAACTCCTTCCGCTGACGCCACACGCCGTTTTCGTTCGGCTCCGTGCCCAAAACGCCGATGCCCGAAAAAACGAAGGCGAAGATCGCCACCCCGACGACCACGGTGATGGCCTCCAGCCAAAACGCCGGATCGCTCGCGAGGCCGAAGGATCCGACAAGCACCATCGACGCGAGGGCATAAGCGATCGCGAACCCGCACCACATGCGCGTCTTCTTCAGCAGCATCGAATGCAGTTGTTGCGGGAACGTGTACAGCAGCCAAAACGTGTTTCCTTCCGCGGACAGAACCCGGCTCGAACTCATGAGCAGCAGGTAGACGCCGAGACCGAAGGAGAGGGCGGCGCCATGCTTCGCGTTGGTCGTGGCGTTGTGCCAGACGTTGCCCATCATGGCGACGTTGAACGCGTAGAGCAGCACCGGCATGAGCAGCGTCTGCACCAGGTAGTTTTTGTCGCGCCAGAGCAGCAACAGTTCCTTGCCGATGATGCCGGTTCCGAACTTCCATCGGCCCACGGTCGGCGCGGGCGCATGGGTTCCTTGATAGGCGCCCGTCTCCGAAGTTAGGCCAGCGCGGACCATGCGATTCGTCAATTCGAGGCAACCGACGGGAATCGCGATGCCGAAGGCGACCATGGCGAGCGAACCGGCAACCGGCAGCATCCCTCTTCCGGCCAGAGTCAGCGGGGCCCCGAACGGGTTCCATGAGAAAATCCAGGAAGCAGCATCGGCGGTGCGGACGAAGTAAGGGAGCAGCCATTCGCCGGCAGTCGCCATGACGAGGACATAGAGAAGCATGAGAACGCCCGCGACGATGCCGGAAACGGCCTGCAGGTTTTTCCGTACCGCGGGGCTGAGGCTCTTATGCATCCAGATGTCGATCGTGAGGCAGAGAAATCCGAACAGCAGGCCGATATACGCCGCGGCTCCGATCGCCACGAATATGCCCCACATGCCGTAACCGCTGCAGCAGTAGGCAGCGAGCAGCAACGGCGAAAGCCCGAGTGCCCCGACCAGCATCAACGGCACCGCCCGCGCGACCAGCAACGCGCGCGAGGATACGGGCATCGTGAAGAGCCATTCCAAATCCCAGTCGATCTTGCCGACTTCCTGATTGCCGCAACTCGCGAAGATCAGCAGACAGATGGAGAACATCGTCCCCACTAGGCCTAGCAGCGAGACCATCGACGCATCATTGCCCGCGTTCGGCCACATCCTGCCGTTCTGATACCGCGTCGTTTTCGTTTCGGCGGTAGCGTCTTTTTTCGGCTCAGCAGATTCCTTGATCGCCGACTCTTCGACGATCGGCTCGCCATGGGACAAGGGATCGACGTAATGCGAGGCGCGCTCGACGAATTGAACGCTCATCAGCAGGAACGAGAAGAACATGAACCCCGTGCCGATCCAACCCAGGATTCGACCTGCGCGTTTCGGCGCCGTCGCTTCGCGTGGAGCGGGCTTGTCCGCGGCGGCGTTCGGATTGGGCTTCTTCGCGCTCATCGCCGTCATGCAGTTGCCGAACCGCGTGAATGCAACGCCGGCAAGAATGCGGAGGACTCGAAAAAACGACGGTGGTTTCGGCAACGCATGCGTTCGATCGAGGTCGTTGGGGAGCGGAGCACTCACGACGTCACCGTCCCTTCGTGGCCCGCCGAAGGCGAGGCGGCTTGAGCAGCGACGGAGAAGAAAATCGATTCGAGCGAAGCGTCCTGCGACCGTTGGCCGCGGAGTTCTTCGAGCGTACCCTCGGCCGCGAGTTTGCCGCGAGCAACGATGGCGATGCGATCGCAGATTTTCTCGGCCTGGTCGAGCAAGTGGGTGCTGAAGAATACGGTCTTCCCGGATTTCACCTGCTCCTGCATGAGTTCGTGAAGCGTCCGCGTCGCGAATGGGTCGAGCCCATTGGTCGGCTCATCGAGAATCAGCAATTGCGGCTCATGAATCATGGCCGCGATGAGGGCGAGCTTCTTTTTCATGCCGCGCGAATAGTTGACCGCATACTCGTTGGTCGCATCCCCCAACTGCAGCCGTTCGACGAGCGGAGCCGATCGCTCTTCGATGACGCCGCGGCTCAGGCCGTGCATTTCGCCGACGAAGCGGATGATCTCGGCTCCACGCAAATAGTCGTAGAAGACGGGTTCGTCAGGGACATATCCAACGAGCCGCATGACTTCGACCCGCTCGCGAAAGCAATCGCGCCCGCCGATCCGGGCGAGCCCCGCGGACGGCTGAAGGATGCCCATCAACATGCGAATCGTGGTAGTTTTGCCGGCGCCGTTGGGCCCCAGCAGGGCGAACAGCGACCCGGCCGGAACATCAAGGTTTATCCCCGCGACCGCTTCGAAGTTGCCGTAGACTTTGCGGAGATTTTGGATGTGGACGATGGAGGATGACATACGTGGGCGTCCTTCAAAAAACTCCATTGGCACGCTGCGCAAGCAAGTGCCGGCGACAGGTTCCTCGAGGAGGATGCACCCAACTGCGGGAACCTGTGAGCACTCGCTTGCGCAGCGTGCTGACAATCGGGGACCACTCTGGACCCACGTCAATGCAATCGTCTCGCCGATCGCGGCGCGAATCGCGCAACGTCGGCGGAATGGCGGGAATTGTCAAGCAGCGAGCGATTTCCTGGTTCCGTGACCAAAGTCGATGCGTGATGAAAACGATGGCGCGTGTCTTCGCCGCGATACGTCGCATGCGGTCGATCAGGGGTCGAAATTCGTCTACTCTACAAGTGCGCCCCAAAAGCATCCATCTGTCGGCATCCGGCAAGGGAAACCGCAATGAACGCAAAGATCGCGTATTCCATCGCGGGAGCGCTGTTGTTGGCCCTCGGGCTGTTTCGATTCATGCTCTTCATGAAACTAGCGGATGAAGCAGGCGGTGAAATGGCCTATCGCCGAGCACTTAAGAAAGAGGCGACGCTTGAACGAGCGAGTGATTCCGCGGAAATCTGGGCTGCGGATCAGCCGGTCACGATCTCAGGCAAAGCAACCGTCAACGGAAAACCTCGTGAGAACATCCTCGTCGTCATCCACAATGCTGATGCAGTGCTGGCGCCGATGGACGCCAAGACTCCCATTGAAATCACCGTCGCATCCATTGCAAGCCGACCCAACATCTCGCTGCGAAAAAAGCAGCAATTGGTGATCCGTTGGCCGAAAGACGAAGATCACTCATTCACCTACTGGTCCGACGTTCACCCTAGGCCTGGCGAATTCAATCCACAAAAGGGCAACGTAAATCAATTCGAGTTCGATTGGATTGAGGATCATATTTACCTGTTTGATTCGATCGACGCCGCTCTATCGGCATACGTCACCGTGGTGGAGGGCAAGGCGTTTTGCTACACGGACAAGAATGGTGAGTTTGCCGTCACGGCTATCCTCAAGAAGAACGCGACCGTTCGCTTCTATTACAAGGACCACCGAACGCAACGCAGTCTCTCGGGAGTTTCTCCCAACTCCATCACCGTCGATTTCGTCGAAATGAAGCAGAATTAGTTCGGTGCTGAGTGCCCAGATCAAATGAGCACTTCAACCTGTCGACACTGATCTTTGATCAAGGGTGCTTCATGAGCGAAGTCGATTGGCCGACTGTGCGGACCTCACTGATTGAACTGAGCGATGTCGCCATGCAGCGCAAGCTCCGGCTGTCTGACGGGGGTGGTGGGCGGTACGCTTCTTCATTCAGGGAAGCAGTCGAGCAACTTTACACGGACAGCGGCCTGACTCTTGCGATGATGAATGATGACGCGGAAATAGACTTATCGATTCGGCAAACGCTATTCCCGCTCGAGGAGGAACTCCAAAAAATAGATGTTCGAGATTGGCCTTCATCTACCATCTCAGACCCGTTTATGGATGCTGCAAGGCGGTTGTCCTCCCAACTGCTTTCACTCATTCCTTGAGATTCGCGCTCATTCCAATCACGGAATGATGATCTGCTTGTACTGCACTTCGTTCCGCCCTGATTTCGGGTAGGGCCGAGGTTCCGGTTGGGCGAAGTCGTTTTGGTCTACGGTGCGGACGCGGAATTCGTAGGTGCCGGGCTTCATCATGCCGAGCGGGGCGGACCAGAGCACCCAGCTGTAACGCATCGGCCACTCGCGAGGTTGCCCGGAACGGGCATCGATGCCCCACACCTCTCTCGGCAACGTCCCTTGCGGCAACGCGCCGCCCCAATCTTTGGGGGCTTCCTGAATCTCGCACGGCAGCCAGCGTGCGGTGCGCCAGGCGGGGTCGCCTTCAGGCAAATTGCCGTGCGTCCCCGCGTCGGGCCGAAGCCAATACTCGATGCGTTTGAGGCCCGGCAGACCCACCATAGCCGATCCGGTGATCGTCACCGGTCGGCCCCCCGGCATCATCGCGGGGGCGTCGTCGATGTAGGCGGCGGTTTTGAGATGCGATTCCGGATCGTTGTTGGCATCGGCGTACGTGTCGTTGGCGCGGAATTCGTTCGTCAGCGTGATGCGTTGCAGCCATTTGATCGATTTGAACCCATACGCCCACGGCACGATCATCCGCACCGGGCCGCCGCGTTCCAGCGAAATGGGTTGCCCGTTGAGCTTGTAGGCAACCAGAGGGGGGAGTTCGCCCGGAGGCGAATCCATCACCTGGGTGTAGCTCAACGACGAGCGGAAGACCTGCTTTGGGTCGTTATTGTGAAATCCCCAGTAATAGATGCGACGCAACTCCGAGATTCGGCCCGCGAGCTTCAACACCTCACGTAGCGGCACGCCTTCCCATAGGCCC
The DNA here is from genome assembly GCA_046350235.1 of Gemmataceae bacterium. GTDB lineage: Bacteria > Planctomycetota > Planctomycetia > Gemmatales > Gemmataceae > JAIEPT01. The sequence continues at coordinate 78,304 of JAXMAT010000012.1, forward strand.
TGACCCAGCGGTTGGGCGATGTTGAGGCATTGCATGGCCTTGAAGTACTTCTTCGCATGCTGCCTGCCGATGCGTTCGAGGTCGTCGAAGGTGATCGCATTCTTCGCTTCGATCGTCCGCGGCGTCTCGACGCGCGCACCCCCTTCGCCGACAATCTCCAGCCGCCACGATTCTTGAGTAAGCCGTGCCTGAACGAGAGCCTCGCCCCGCAACGAATTCGGCCTCGGATTGCCTCGGCTCACATCGCGAAACCGGTTCGGTTCCGTCAAGAACGAACGCGGGACATCCATGGCAGCCTCCTGATTCCCATCCGCAAGTTCAGTGCTTAAGCGTAACGTGGAGTTTCATCGAGGGAAAGAGAATGTCCCCATAGGCGACGAACGGCCGCAAGGAATTGCTTTTTGCTTCACAACTCCCTTCGACGACGGCATGCTTGCTTCAAGAACGCGTCACTTCGGTGAGGACCGGATTGATGGATGCCGACATCAGCGAGTTCATCGCCGGCCTGCCTCCCGACATGCGACGATTGGTTTCCGCACTACGGAAACTCGTTCGACGGACGGCGCCCGAAGCGGAAGAGTCCATGGTTTGGGGGAGCCTTTCCTATCACCGGCCCAACGTCGGGGGTCGAGTGAAAGGATCGCTCTGCCTCATCGTGGCGAAAAAGGGTGAAGTACGGCTCGACTTCATTCATGGCGTTCGGCTTGCCGATCCAGCATCTTTGCTGCGCGGGCGGCAAACGTCGAAGCGTTACGTCCTCATCGAAAACCGTGCGATGATCGATCTGCCCGAGGTCGCCGACTTGATTCGACAGGCGGCGGAGTTTGATCCCGCCGCACCAAGCGGAAACCCAGTCTAGGTGATATGTCACTCGAGGAGCATGAAATGGACCCGTTCATGGATTTAGCGATTGCCGAAGCACGGCAAGGTCTCGCCGAAGGGGGAATTCCGATCGGGTCCGTACTTGTCCATCAGGGAAAGATCCTTGGCCGCGGCCACAATCGCCGAGTTCAGAAAGGGAGCGCTATCCTCCATGGGGAAATGGACGCTCTTGAGAACAGCGGTCGATTGCCCGCAAGCGTCTACGCCGAATGCGTGCTTTACACGACGCTATCGCCTTGTGCGATGTGCTCCGGCGCTATTCTGCTTTACCGCATTCCCCACGTGATCGTCGGCGAAAACGTCACCTTCATGGGCGAGGAAGCGTTGCTTCGCAGCCGAGGCGTTCGCGTGGAGGTAGCCCAAGACACTCGTTGCATCGAACTGATGCGGGAGTTCATCAGCCAGCATCCCTCGCTCTGGAATGAAGACATCGGGGCGTAACCAAGACGCATGTCTCGTCGCTCGATATCTTGCTCCATCGCTTCGGAAATCCATGCCTGAGTCGCCTGAATGCGTGCGCAGGTGTCACCAAGCGGAAGCAACGCACTCGTTCCGGCATTGAGTAAGCGTGGCGTAATGATCCGACTTTTGCGAGATTCAGAAGGACTTTTGCGATCTGAGACGGTCTAATGCGAAGACTTCATCATTACATGTGAGATTTCCATGAAACTCTCGGCGTTCCTTGCTTTGGGTCTTTCGCTGTCCTTCGCCGCAACTGCACGCGCCGAAGAGAAACCGGTCAAAGTCTTCATCCTCGCAGGACAGTCGAACATGGTCGGAACTGGCTTCGTGAAAGCGGACCCGAAGCGGAACGGCGGGAAAGGCAGCCTTGAATACCTCGTCAAAGAACCCGCAACCGCCGATAAGTTCAAGCATCTCGTCGATAAGGACGGCAAATGGGTCGTCCGCGACGATGTGTGGATCCACTACCTCGACCGAAAAGGCAAACTGACCGTCGGCTATGCGGGCACCGATCAGATTGGTCCCGAGTTGGGTTTCGGCGTTGTCGTCGGCAATGCTATTGAAGAGCCCGTGCTTCTCATCAAGCTGGCGTGGGGCGGAAAGAGTTTGGCGAAGGATTTCCGCCCGCCCAGTTCCGGCGGCGAAGTCGGCCCCTACTACAAGGAAATCGTGCAGCGGACCAAAGACTTGCTCGCTTCGCTTGCCAAGGAATTTCCTGACCTCAAGGGCCGGGGCTACGAAATCGCCGGTTTCGGTTGGCACCAAGGCTGGAACGACCGCGTCAATCAGACCTTCAATGACGAGTACGAGAAAAACCTCGCCAACTTCATCCGCGACATCCGGAGGGATCTCGGCGTCAAGAACCTGCCCTTCGTGATCGCCGAAACAGGCATGACAGGCCCCGAGGACAAACACCCCCGCGCCCTCTCTCTAATGAAGGCTCAAGCTGCCGTGGCCGTCTACAAGGAGTTTCAAGGCAACGTTGCCTTCGTCGGCACCAAAACCTTCTGGCGCGAAAAAGAAGTCAGCCCCACCGGGCAAGGCTTCCACTGGAACACGAATGCGGAAACGTATTACCTCATCGGCGAAGCAATGGGGACGGCGATGATGAAGTTGTCTGGAAGCAAGTCGGCAACGAAATAGGCTTGGCGTGCAGCCTGCAATCGACCGTCCAGCGAGAATAAGCTGGGGCGACTCAGGTAGAAACCACATTTCATGCACACTACCATGCATCACTCGACCTTTATTTGCACTGGAATAAGGCTCACGCATGAAGAGAATCCTTTGTCTCCGCGCCCCAGCTCTCACGCTCGCATTCCTCGCGTTCGGTCTCCACTCATCTCATGCAGATGAACCGCAGCGGGCGGAGATGGCGGGATATCTACTGGTCCCGCACTCGCGGGTGGACAAAAGTTTCGATGCCGGGTTCTCCATGTATGTCGCGGCGTGGCCGCTGTTGAAGAATTATCCGGGGCAGGAGTTCCAGAGCGGACTGTTCGGCACATGGATGTTCGCCCAGTTTCCCGAAGGTCAGAAGCCGGAGAAGCACTATTCCGATATTGAGGGCGGGCTTGGTTGGTGGCGGGATACGCGATTCGCCACGGAAACGCCGAAGTTCATCATGGGCGGGGTCGCGCTCAATTTCGTCGAGTGGGCGAATGGCCCAGGCGCCGGGAAGGGTCGCGATTGGAAGAAGCCGGCGGGGCATTACGGCATCGCCCAGCTCAGCCCTTGGGTGCTCTGGCCGCCGGACGGACTCAACCTCAAGCAGGGCACGTCGGGGGAATTGTTCGGCTACGGCTATCTTCCGCTGCCGCTCACTTCGCCCAAGAAGACGACGGCCGGCAAGGATGTGGTTACGGGCAACCATAGCTGGACGCTATTTCTTAATACCGGCAACTTCAAAGGCCCGGTCGCGTTTTTCACGCCCTATTTCTGGTCGAAGCCCTCGGTCAACGATCCGAAGCTGAGCGGCCTGTTTCTCGATAGCCGGCCTTCCGATCCGAACAAAGCATTGCAAATGGAGACGCAACACATCCCGGCCTATCTCGCCAAGGACGCGAAGGGGGACACGTATGCACGCGTCGCTCCGGTGCTGTTCCCGGCGACGAAAGAGGGGGACGCGCCGTTGGTCCACCGCATCACTGCGTACAAGAAATCCGCTCTGTGGGATGGCGTTCAGGCATGGTTTGCCGGCGGTAAAGCGGTGTCCGGCGAAATCGATGCAAAGACGTCGGTCGTCCACACCTTCGACGGAAAGGGAGGGGCGACTTGGCGAATCTATCCTCCGAACGCGGCAAAGGACAAGAAGGCGCCCGTAGCCTGGAATTCGTTCGCTACGCCGACGGCACTCGACAGCACCACCTATGGCTACAAGTGGGCAAGCGAAGCGGTGACGAAGAGCGATTCGCTCATTACGCTTCCCGAATACTATCGGCTCGACAAGGACAAGAAGGACAAGGAACGCTGGACCGTCGTGAGCGCGAAAGAAGTGCCTACCGCGACTGGATTATCCAAAGTCGAATTCCCGCGGCGGCGATCGGTGAAGTCGAAGCCCTATGTGACACCCGACGAACCGGACAGCAGTTGGAAAAAGCCGGGCCCCGTCGCGGGTCCATTCCAGGCGAAACTCGGCGACGGCAGCGTGGCAACCTATTATTGGTATCGCTTCGCCGATCAACCCGCGTTGCTGAACGCGGACCTCACGGATGCTGAGCGCGAGACGCTGCAAAAACGCGTCGAGATGCTGCATCGCCAGTGGACCAAAGACCGCAACTACCTCCCGCCCCCCAGCATCGGCAAACTCGCGGACCTCGACCCCGCGGTGCTCGTCACTCCGCCGAAGGGCCTGGAAGTAGGTTATGTGCCGATCGTCACGCGACAGGGGTGGCCGGAGTAGTTCGCGAGCAACATCAAGTTCTATCATGTTGCACGAACGCCTTCGTGTTAGAATGGCGTCTTCACTCCACGCTGCTCACCTTCCGTCGCCTGCCTACCTCCAGGGATGCGCAAATGCTCAACCTGCCTTCTCGTCGCCAGTGGCTAAAGATGGGGGCTGCTGGCATTACGGGCGCGGCCGCCTTCGACTCGTTGAGGACATCCATCGCGGCAAACGAGCCTTTGTCGAAGGTTCGAGCGAAGTCGGTCATCATCCTTTTCACGTCGGGCGGCATCGCGCATCACGAGACGTGGGACCCGAAGCCCGACGCTCCGCTCGAAATACGCGGACCTTTCGGAGCGATCCGAACGCGCACGCCGGGGTTGATGGTCGGCGAGCTGATGCCGCGAACCGCCGACATCACAGACAAGATTGCCGTCATTCGCACGATGGTCACGGGAGACAACGCCCATTCGACTTCCGGCTACCAGATGCATACCGGCGTCCCGCATATTCCCATCGGCAGGGAAAACGCCACACCTGGCAAACCCAACGATTGGCCCTCGGTCAACGCGTTAGTTCGCTCGCTGCGCCCCAGTGTAGGCGGACTCCCCTCCTCCATCGTGCTTCCCAGGCGACTTGCGAACTTCGATGGACTCTACCCCTGGCCGGGAACGGATGCGGGATTGCTCGGAAGCCGACACCATCCTTGGCTTTTGGTTTGCGATCCCGCGGAGCCGAATTTCGCCGCTCCAGGCTGTGCGTTGGCGGACGACATGACATCGTCTCGCATCGACCAACGGCGTTCGCTGTTGGATCAAGTGGACTCGCCGTTTCGCAGAGGCCCGCATGCCGGCGAGTTCGAGCGCCATAAGCAAGCCGCTTGGGATTTGATTGCCGGCGATCGCGCTCGCGTCGCCTTCGACCTTCGTCGCGAATCGAACCGCATGCGCGACCGCTATGGCCGGACGAAGTTCGGCCAATCCGCTCTGCTCGCTCGCCGGCTGGTGGAATCGGGCGTCTCGATGGTTCAGGTCAACTGGATCTCCGAAGACAAGACGCTCCCGAACGGCGGCGGTTGGGATACGCATGAAGTCCACAACGACAGCATCAAAGGCTGGCTGATCCCGCCCATGGATCAGACGTTCTCCGCTCTCATCGAGGACCTCGACCAACGCGGCATGTTGGACGAGACGCTCGTTTGTTGGGCCGCGGAATTCGGCCACACGCCCCGGTTCAATGCGAAGCAAGGCCGCGACCATTGGGGGCACGTCTTCTCGATCGCCATGGCGGGCGGCGGCATCCGTGGCGGCGTGGTACATGGGATCAGCGACCGCCTCGCGGCGGAACCACGCAGCGACGCGGTGCGTCCGGCCGACTACCTAGCAACGATCTACCACTTGATGGGATTCCCCAGCGATACGCACTATCACGACGTCGAAGGCCGGCCTCAATCGCTTTATCGCGGCCGCGTCATCCAATCCATCCTCGCATGATCGCGGTTCTTTCGTCCCCTTGACCGCGTGAGGAGTCCTTCGGTGAAACCGATGGCTGCATCATTTTCCTTTGCGTCGATTCTTTTCCTCATCTCCAGTTCGGCACATGCTCAAGATGTAGGCCTTGCCGCGAAATACCCGAAAGACGTCGGCATCGCACGCGACAAGGCCGTGTTGCTTCACGACGACTTTGAAGAAGGAAAGATCGGCGGCGCCTGGGACGAGGTCAACCGCCGCAAAGTCCGAGGCGCCTCCGACAACTCCGATCCCGTAGAAGCGGAAACGACGCCAGCAATCGCTCGCGGCAAGCGCTCGGCACGGGTGCAACTTCGCAAGGCCGGCCATGAGGATGTCACCTTCGTGAAATGGCTCAAGCCAGGCCAGGATGAGCTATTCATGCGCTACTATGTTCGCTACGGCAGCGACTATGGCTACCACGGACACGGCGGCAGCGGCTTCATGGCGGATGCCGGTAAGGGCGGATTCAAGGGAGCAGGCAAAGCCCCGGATGGGGATCGATTCTTCTGGGCGACCCTCGAACCGATCGGCCCCCGCGAATGGGATCCGCCCGGCGCCCTCATCTTCTACGCCTACTGGTGGAAAATGAAGCCCGATGGCCGCGGCAATCACTGGGGCAATTGGTTCCAGCCCAAGCCGGACCAGGTGCCGAAGCGAGAAACTTGGGTTTGCGTCGAATGGCGTGTGAAGGCGAACTCGGCAGGCAAAGACAACGGCGAACTCGACTGCTGGATCGACGGCAAACATTGCGGAATCTTCCGCGACATCAACTGGCGATCGAACGATTCGCTCAAGATCAACAAGGTGCAACTATCGCTTTGGCTCGAACCAGGCAGCTACGTGCGCCACGGGGGAGGTACGACTCGCACCGTTTGGTATGACGATGTGATCGTCGCCACGAAATACATCGGCCCGAAATCAGAATGAACAGCTTCATTGGCGAATCGAAGTGCAATTCCGTTCGCTGAATCGAAGCGAAGTAAGGCGGACTGCTAGCTTGGCCACCGTCGCGTGCGACTGCCCAACAGCATGTATCCGCCCATTTTTATTGTCGAACCGATCTCTCGCTTCAATCCTTCAACTCGATCGTTGTCGCGGTGACCCCCGGCTTCACTTCCACTTTGATGCCGCTCGTGGTTACGTCGAGAGCTTTCTTGGGCAGTTTGACGGCTGCGGTTGCGAGACGAGGCTTCGTTGGATCACCAGGTTCGGGGAGCGGTTGCCCCACATGGACCTCGTAGGTTCCAGTAGGCACGTCGCTCGCAAACTCGAAACTGCCGTTCGTGATTTTCGTCTGGTCGGATATTCCCTTCTCTTTCATCGTGATGTAGAGAAGCCCTCCTGCGACAGGCTCTTGCTTGTATTCGACCTTTCCCTTGAGCCTTCCCGATGTCGGCCCGCCGCACCCGAGTGCGAGCAGGCCGAAGGTGAGGACGGTAGGGAGGAAAAGCTTGATGCGAATCATCGGCCACTTCCTCGGTTCTCGGATTGGTGAGGTGAGCGATATCGCCTTTCGCCTAATAGTTGGCCGTCACGATCTGGCCATCGTTGCGGACGCAGAGCCGCTGAAAATCGGGAAACGCGATGGAATCCGTGATGAAGCGAATCGACCCGTCAAGAAACGCGACATTGATGCCTCCGGTGTGATACGAGTTGAGGATCGTATTGCCGCCATAGCTCATGCTCGCGCCCGCGCCTGCGGTTTTGGAGTTGCTGGCGTATGCTACGCACGAAAGGCTCATACCCCACATGTCCTGGTTGGCCGCCAGCGATCCGACGGGTTGCCCCTGCGTGCAGCTTCCCCAGGGCGAGTAATAGCCGTTGCGATAATCGTTCGTGCCGACCGCGGCCGATTGTTCGGCCACGATGATCGTGTTCGAGGAGCCGTCGGTGCAGTCCTTGAAACCAAATTGCTGATTCATGACCAGCATGCCGTTATTCGACCACCAACCCCCGTAATTCGAGGGATAGATCGGGCTTGTCGTACCTGTCGGGTCGGGTTGGGCACCCATGATTCCCTGATACGACGGCACCTGGTGATTGTTGTTCGCCCACCAAGTCACCCACGAAGCCGGCTGTGTATCAGGCAATGCGCTCGAGGGGCACTTGTAAACGGATAGGACGAGGTTTTTGAGTGCGGCCGAGTTGTACACGTCGTTTTTGTTGATGGTCGCATACAGCGGCCCCTGTTCGAGATACGGGAACACTTCGACTCGCCAATTGGCATTGGCGACGCTTGGACCACGCTGCCCCATCGGGAACCTTTTGTAAACATCATGGTAGCCGTGCAGCGCGAGGCCGATCTGCTTGAGGTTGTTCTGGCACTGTGCCCGTGCCGCCGCCTCGCGGACTTTTTGCACCGCAGGGACAAGCAACGCAATCAATACGGCGATGATGGCGATGACGACGAGGAGTTCGATCAACGTGAACCCCTGTCTGGACCTCAGACGTGCGGAAACCATGGTTTGCTCCAAAGAAAGATGGGAACGAAGCAGACGAACCAGTGCGAATCGCGTGAAATACGCAAATTCGCAACGAGGGCACGGAGCCTCACGGAAACGACGGGCGATCGAACCTCAAACACTTACAGACGCAATCTCGGCGCCATGCGTGACTGGGATTCGCAAACAGATTCCAAGTTACAACTATCGCGAGATTTGCGTTTGCAGCCAGGATCTTAACATGAAGCTGCAATCTGTCAAGCACTGCCCGCAATGGAAGCATGCATGCCGGAAGCATTCGCAGTGGACATACTTGGATTCAACTACCGATCTCTCGAACCGCTCAGACGATGATTTGCGTACCCGCGATGCCGTTCGCTTCCTGCCGGACGTATTGCTACCGCCTGCCTTCGCATTTCATGCTTCGCAGTGTGTTATTGCTGCTGCCACACCAAGATCTCGCCTTTCCCCGGGACTGCAGTGTCGCCGAGGTACCGGCGATAGGTTCCGGTGGCGGGGAGTTCGATGCCGTGGGGGCGGAGGAATTTGGCGTAGAGGCGGAGGAAGGTGGGGTCGTAGGTCGCGGCGGGGGCGAAGGTGGGCAGCAACCTTAGCGGGGCGAGCGAGAGGATGGTGCCGCGCGTCATCCAGGCTCCAGTGCGGATCTCGGCTCCGCTCAGCAGCACGAGCGTGCCGCCTTTCATTTGCAGGCCCGCGAAATCCTTCACCTTGCCGCCGACGACGATGATGCCGCGCCGCATGCGCATGCCGACTTCGAGCCCAGCGGCGCCGCCGATGAGGATGACGCCGTCGCGCATGCCGCTCATGCTGCCGCGGTAGGCCGCTCCGATTTGTCCACCCGCATTGCCGCGAACGCGGATCAGGCCGCCCTTCATCTCGGCGCCGATCCAGTCGGAGCCGTTGCCTGCCACTTCGATCGAACCGCCCGACATGTAAGCGCCAAGATGCATGCCGGCATCGCCGTGGATTGTGATGCTGCCCCGCGTCATGCCTCGGCCGATCCACTTCACGCGTCCCACATCGCCATGGATTTCGATGGCTTCGCTGCCGTCCCCTTCAACGTCGAAGTAATCGTCCACGCGGACCTGGCGTTTGCCGAGGATCAACGGCAACGCGGCAATCTCGTCGCGCGTTTTGGTCGCCAGCATGTCCGGGTTCAGCATCTCCGCTTCGAGCGGAACATGCGGGCGCTGCTTCAGGCGGAGCACGGTCTTCACAGGGGATGCGGTCATTGGCACGGACGAATCTCCGCGTGCTCGACACGCTCGAGTTCGACGGGGTAGTTGTCGAACGACATCGTGTAGTACTTCTCAAAGAGCGGGCGGATGTAGTCTTCGACCTTCGGTTCGTAATGCGGGCGGACGAGCAGGCCCTTCCCTTCGACGACGTTGCGAATCTCGCCTTCCTCGACTACCACTTCGCCCGCCTTGATGACGTAGCGAGGATACGAAAACATCTTCGCCGCATCCTTGCCTTCGTTGAAGATGGCGATGTCCGCATCGGCGCCGATGCCGAGATGGCCTTTCTGCGTCAAACCCAACGCGCGGGCCGGACCGGCCGAGGTGATGATCGCGATGTCGTTGAGCGTGTAGCAACGATCGAGTTCAGGCAACACGATGCGATTCAGAGCGGCAGGGGCGAGCTTCTTGATTTGCTCGCGGCGGAAATCGAGATCCATCAAGAGCTGGATGATTTCCGGATAGCGCCAAAACGCGGCGCCGTTGGGGTGATCGGTCGTCAGATAGATCCGCCACGGATCGTCGATCAGCAGCATCAATTCCAGGCCGACTGCCCACTGCACGGCGTTGACCAGATTCTTTTCCTTGTAGACGTACGGCACGACGCCGCAGCCGGTTTCGTTTTCGACATCGATGTTGCCCCACTTGCGGCCCGTCAACTTGTAAAGCAGGTGCTGCCATGGACCGTCGGCGGTGATGGTGACGGTGTCGCCGAAGAGGACGGCGCCGACGTCGGTGGTGAGGTTGGGCCGACGATTGAACTCCTCCGCGACGCGAATGGATTCGGAGCGGAAGTTGGTCCAATCGTCCCCGCCGTATGCGTGGTACTGCATGTGGGCGAGATGAGCCCGGCTGCCTTCGAGCGCCTTCATCGTCTCGAGCGTCGTCGCCACATTGCCGGGGGCGCCGAGGTTGTTGCAATGCAAATGGACGGGGTGCGGCAGGGCGAGATCGTCGCAGATCTTCGCCAAATTGGCCACGATGTCCGCGGGCGTCACTTTCGAGTAGCCGGGGACTGGTTCGCGGAAGCCTTTGACGTCTTTGCCCCACTTCCACGCCGTGACGCCGCCTGGATTGACGGCCTTCACGCCGTAGGCTTTCGCCGCCCAGATGTTCCAACCAACGACTTCCTTCGCTCGCTCGTACTCCCCTGCCTCCAGCAGATCGAGCACGATCTCGTTGTTCGCCATCAGCACGCAGGTGGACTTATCGACGATCGGCGTATCGCGCAGCTCCTCGTGCGTGTGGCGTGCGGTAAGTATCGGGACGGCCGCTTCGTTGACGGTCGTGTAACCTTGGCCCGCGTAAAGGTAGCCCGTGATGAAGGTGGTAGGCGTCGATCCGCCGATGCCGCCATGGCGAACGCGGTCGCGGAGAAACGGCTTGCTGCGGCGGTGATCCTCGGGAATCATCGCCCGCGCGAAGTTGAGCGCGGCGCCGGCGACATGCGTGTGCACATCGACGCCCCCCGGGAAGACGATCATCCCCGTCGCATCGATGGTGCGGCCCGCTTCGACGTCGGCGACGATCTTGCCGTCGCAAATGCACACGTCCCGAACGACGCCGTTAATGCCGTTGGCCGGGTCATAGACCTTGCCGCCGACGATCCGCAACATGGAATTTCCGCGCAAAGAACGATCCTCTTACGACGGTCGAGAGCGCCCGGGGGGTGGCACGCCCTTCACGTTGTTCAGGGCGTGCCACCCAAACCGGTCGTCGATCATCCGACTTGCGTCATCATGGGGACGGTGGGCGGAAGTTGCAACGGCTTGCAGGCGATCTTTTGCCGAATCCTGCGGACGATTTCCTCATCCGTCGGATAGGGCGACTTCAGTGCGGGCCGCAGCGGCAGTGGGATTTCATCCATGCGATACGCGGTTCCCGGAGCGCTGATGCCGGTGACGGCGGTCGTGATATGCACCTTCGAAATCTTGCTGGTGTGCGTCACCTTCGGATCGAGCGTGATCGTCGGAATCCGCGTCAGGTGATCGATCGCGGGTTGCGGCATCGTCGCTCCCGGGTCGGCGCCGAGGACGAGGGCAGCGTCGCAATCGCCGCGGATCAGCATGTCGATGGTCGAAAACTCGCCGGGATTAAACCTCGGATAGCCGCGGGCGAGGTTGACGCCGAATGGATAACCCGTCATCCACCGCATGATGACGTCGCCGCCAGTGACGTTGCCATGTCCACGCATCGGCATCGCGACGAACTTGGTGAACGCGTTCATTTCCGCACCAAGCGTGAGCAGCGCGGCCGAATTCATGTGCTTGCCGCGCGTCATCGAGAGGCCCATGCCAAAGAACATGACGCCGAACTTCGCCTTCTTCATCCGATCGACGAGATCCTGCAACTGCTGCAGCGTCAGCCCCGTCTCAGCGACCAAAGCGGGATCGACCGGTTGATCCTTGATGATCGCCCGCAGCGCGGTGATCATCTCGAAATCTTTGGTGGGCCGAATTTGCAGAAAGATGTCCGCCGCCTTGGCGCTTGCGGTCTCGCGAATATCCACGAGGACCATCGTGCGGTCCTTGCGGCCATTGGGGACGAACTTCCCCTTCGGCATCAATGCGTATTTCGTGAAATGCCGCGGATGGCATTCGGCGGGATTGCCGCCCCAGTAGATTATGAAGTCGGCCCGATTCTTCACTTCGCCGAGCGTGCAGGTGACTTTACCGCCCAACTGGGCGGCGATTTCGGTAGGACCGTGTCAAAGCGACGTATGACTGTCGATGATGCCTCCCACCATCTCGGCGAGCCCAACCGACTCGCGCTGCGCTTCGCAGGTCACGTTGCTGAGGCCGTAGACGAGAGGCAGGTCCGCGTCGTAAAGGATGTCGGCCGCGACATCGATCGCTTCGTCCACCGTGGCGGGCTTGCCGTCGATCAAGGCATCGGGATAGTGCCGCTCGGCCGTGTGATTTTTGAACCAGCTCGTGCCGAGGACGCAGGCCGCCTTGGTGTGCGTGATCCGCTCGCCGTCGGAGTGGAGTTCGATGTCGTCGCACACGCAACCGCAGAAGGTGCAGGTCGCGTTTTTGGTGATCGTCAGTTCCATGCCGTGCTCCTGCCGTGTTCCAACACTATCGGCTGATCTGGCCGTCCGAACCGGACGGAATCGCGAATGCTCAGCCGAGGGCCCGGCCCTTGAAACTTCCGCGCGTCCGCCGCGGCATGTACCGGCCCGCCTCCACTTCCTCCCACGCCTTCGTCTCCGGCCCCGCCGGCTCGACCGTGAAGTGGGCAGGGATGTCGTTGTGTTCTTTTGCATCCATGTTGCGTCTCCTCGTATTTAGCCCGGCTAACCGATCCCGCTAACTTTCAATCGCCTTCAGTTCCACTTCCCAATTCTTCGACGTCGGCATGCCGGTCCCATCCGTCTCGCTCCCCATCAGCTTACATGTCGGCGGACCGTAGGGGACGAAGATGATCCCGCGCGGCACCTTACCCTCTTGGCAGCGAAACACCCCTTCGCCGCCGAACTCGGACGTTACATGCACCGATCCCCCGGGAGCAACGCCGAGTTCCTTGAGGTCGTCGGAATTGAGGGTGAGCGTGTTCGTCATCGTGATGTAATCGTCGTGGTCCTTGCCCACGTTGATCTGCACGCCTTGCTTGCTGGTCCTGCCCGCATTCATGATGAACCGCATCGCCACCCGATCTTTCGCAACTTTAATCAAGGAAGCACGCGATTGTACCGCCTGCCTGCGCGGCCATCAAGCGTCCGCAATCTCCGCCATTGACCGGGATGCGGAGTTTCTGCTATCTCCGCGGTTCCGACACGGAGATTGGGCATGTTGCGGCTCATCCTGACTCTGACGTTCTGCACCTCCGGCGCCGGCGAATCGATCGGCGATTTGCTGGCCCAGGCAAACGAGGCGAACTGCGAAAAGCGGTCCAAGGACGCCATCGCTCTCTATTCGCGCGTCCTCGCTCAACAACCGGATCACGTCGAAGCCTTGCTCGGCCGAAGCCTAGCGCACGAGGCATGCGAAGATGCCCCTCCGGCCCTCGCGGATTTGGAAGCGATCACCCGCAAAACGCGGAACCATCTAGGCGCCCTCGTCGCACGAGCCCGCGTGCTTCGGCGATCTGGAGGCGACCTGACGGGGGCCCTTGCGGCGTGCGATGCGGCACTGAAAGCGGCACCGAATCATCCTGAAGCGCTCTATCAACGGGCCGCCGCTCGCATCGCCGCACCCGACCCGAACTTGCTTGAGCTTGGGCGTCAGGACCTGGATCGCTACTATCCGCTCGATCCGCTCGATGTGCGCTATTTCGTCGTGCTGGGGCACTACCGGTGTTCCAAGGGGGACTTCAAAGGCGCGAAAGCTTCGTTTCTCGAAGCACGCCGTCTGGGGCCCGATTTGCACGAAGGCGATTTCGACATCGCCATGGTTTCGCTCGCGGACGGCGAACTCGATGAGGCGCGACGCTTGCTCGAAGGCCTTCGCCGAAGCGACCGCGTCGTCCGTCGCATGAAAGGGCGATTCGGCCTCGTGCATCTGCTCAACATGCAAATGCGAAGGGAAGAAGCGAAAACCGTCATCGAGGAAGCCCTTGCCGACGATTTGAAGGCGGCCGCTCCGTTGCTTCTATGCCGGGCGAAGATGCATTACGACGTGAACGAACACGAAGCCGTCGTCCGCGATTGCACCGAATGCCTCAAGCAAACGGGTCGCGACATCGGCGAGGCGTTCTTCTATCGCGGCGTGGCGCATGCGTTTTGCGAACGCTATCCCGAAGCCCTCGTCGATCTGACCGCGAGCATCCGTATCGCGCCGGACAACTTTCAGAGTTACCGAAATCGCTGCATCGTCAACATGTACATGAATCGCGGCAAGGAGGCGGCGGAAGACGCGGATCAATGCGCCAAGCTGGAGCCGAAAGAGGTTCGCTACGTGTTTCTTCGCGGCATGCTTCGCAAGTACCTCGAGGAATGGGATGCTTCCGAACGCGACTTCAGCGCGGGACTGGCGATCGACCCGGAGTTCAAGGGCATCCATTTCGAGCGAGCCCAGGTGCGAAGTCGGCTCGGGAAATTTCGCGAGGCGATTGCCGACATCGAGGTCGCACTCAAGCAGACGCCCAACGATGCGGATGTCTTCGCGTTGCGTGCTCATTGTCGGCTGATGCTCGGCGACAAGACGAACGCGCTGGCGGACTATGCCGAGGTCAAGAAGCTCAATCGCAACGATCCGACCGCTCACCTCATGCACGCGGTTCTTGCCGACACGGGGCTCGACGAGGCGCTGAAGGTGCTCGATCAAGCGATTCAGGACGAACCCGGCCGATCCTTTTGGCGTTCGCAGCGAGCTTCGATTTACATCAAGCAAGGCGCGTGGAAAAAGGCGTTGGAGGATTGCGACGAATGTCTGAAGCTCGAACCCAACGACGTGGCCGCCCTCGGCAATCGCGCCTTGTGCTGGCTGTCGCTCGAAAACCGGGATAAGGCCATCGAAGATTGCACGCGAGCGATCGCCCTGGATGCGGCGGAAACCAACATCTGGAGCGTCCGCTGCATGGCCCACTTCCAAAAGGGGAACCTCAAGGAAGCGCTGTCGGACGCGAACGAATACCTCCGCCGCGCGCCGAATGCGAGGCAGGCGTACGCGAATCGCGCAACGATCTATCAGGCCCTGGGCGAGACGAAGAAAGCCGAAGCCGACGCCGCGAAAGCCGCCAAGTTGGAGACGACGATGGTCACCAACGCGAAGAACGCGACCTTTTCGTTCGCCATCGGCATGTCCGATATCGCCGCCGTCGCCCCACCGCCGGAACTGAAGGAATTCGCGCCGCGCCCACCCATCGACCTTCCGCCAATTCCGACAACCAAAGAAGAAGCCGAAGCTCCAGTCGCCCCACCTCCGCCGTTGGCGAATCCGCCGACGATCCGGCCTACGCCCCCCACATTGCCCTTGACGCTACCTACTCACGAACCCGCCATTGCACCGCCTCCGCCTCTGCCGAAAAGCTGACCCAAAGAGCCGCGCACGCAGTAAGCGGATCTCGCAATAACACGCCAAATCCGCTTACTGCGTGTGCGGCTCCTTCATGCCGCAGCAAAGTCACGGCTGACTATCCCCTGCTCAGCCTATATCCTTGTGTTTTTAGCGTTCTCTTTCGCGGATCGATACGAACATGGAAGCAGGCATCGTCGGGTTGCCCAACGTCGGCAAGAGCACGCTCTTCAACGCCCTCACGCAATCCAAGCAGGCGCAGAGCGCCAATTATCCCTTCTGCACCATCGAGCCCAACGAAGGCATCGTCCCGGTGCCGGACGATCGGCTCGAACGCATTAGCCGTTACATCGTCCCCAAGAAACTGGTTCCGACGGCCCTCAAACTTGTCGATATCGCGGGCATCGTCAAAGGAGCGAGCGAAGGCCAGGGGCTCGGCAACAAGTTTCTGAGCCATATCCGCGAAGTCGATGCCATCCTGCAAGTGTGCCGATGCTTCGAGGACCCGGATATCGTCCACGTCACGGGGAAGGTCGATCCGGTTTCCGACATCGAGACCGTTGAGATCGAACTGATCCTCGCGGATGAGCAGACTATCGACGGCACACTCTCGAAGGCCGAGCGAGCAGCCAAGAGCGGCGATAAGGAACTGATCGCCAAGGTCGAAGTGCTCAAGAAGTGCAAGGAGCAAATCGCGAACAACGAACCGCTCCGCAAGGTGAAGTGGACGAAGGACGAGAAACGCATCGTCGCATCCTACGGCCTGCTCAGCGCGAAGCCGATCCTCTACGTCGCCAATGTCGATGAATCGGACCTGCAAGGCAAAGGGCCGCTCGTGCAAGCGGTGCGCGAGTTCGCCGCCAAAGTCGGCGCGGGCGTTGTCCCGGTGTGCGCGAAGCTCGAAGCGGAAATCGCGGAATTGGACGAAGCGGATCGTAAGGAGATGCTCGCCAGCAGCGGCCTCACCGAACCCGCCCTCGCGGTCCTGACGCGCGAAGCGTACAAGACGCTCGGTCTGCAGAGCTACTTCACCGCCGGCGAAAAAGAAGTGCGAGCGTGGACGGTCCCCGTCGGCGCTACCGCTCCGCAAGCCGCCGGCGTCATCCACACCGATTTCGAGAAGGGTTTTATCCGGGCCGAGATTTACAGCCTGGACGACCTCGAGAAGTACAAGAGCGAAAAGGAAATCCGCGCCGCCGGCAAGATGCGAGTCGAAGGCAAGGCCTACATCATGCAAGACGGCGACATCTGCCACTTCTTGTTCAACTAGACGCCGAAAGGCGTGCGTCAGAAATTGAAGTCGTGCTCCGAATAGAGCGTGAAGCCCTGACGCTCCAAGGTTCGTGATGCGAGTTCGATGTCGCGAACGTACATGGCAAGCGCGGCGTTTCCCATCGGTCCGACCAGGATCGGGTAGGCGTAGTGAATGTCGATCTCAGCCGTCAGCAGCGTTTTCGAAATGTCGACGAGCGGTTGATTGCTGTCGGGGAGCTTCACCACCAACAGATCGCTTTCGGTGATCGGCAAACGAGCTTGATGGAAGATTTCCAGAGCGCGCTCCGGATCGCTCAGGACCAATCGGATGATGGCGCAGTCGGCGGAATCCACGACTGTCAGCGAGATGATGCGGATGTCAGTGGACTCGAATCGGCGAACGACGTCGAGCAATCCGCCAAGGCGATTCTCGAGGAAGACGTTGAACTGTCGAACGCTCGGATAGTCGCGGCCTCGCATGGTAGCCAGGTCGATGTCGTCTTCGCCGCCGAAACTCATGAGCTTTCTCGTAAAGGTCTTGGGACGGGCGGATTATAGCGCGAGCAGGATAAAGGCGTCAATCGCAGAGGATACGCAGGACGAGGCGAATTCGTCAGCAGTTGACGACATTGAGGGCGAGGCCGCCTTTCGACGTTTCCTTGTACTTGTCCATCATGTCGTGCCCGGTCTGCCGCATGGTTTCGATGACGCGATCGAGGGGTACGCGATGGCTGCCGTCGCCATGAAGCACGGCAAGGCGGGCGGCGTTGATGGCCTTGGCGGCACCCATCGTGTTGCGTTCGATGCACGGAACTTGAACAAGACCGGCGATTGGGTCGCAGGTGAGGCCGAGGTTGTGTTCCATGCCGATCTCAGCCGCGTTCTCGATTTGCTCATTCGTTCCGCCCATGACGGCCGCCAACCCCGCGGCTGCCATCGAACAGGCGACGCCGACTTCGCCCTGGCACCCCATTTCCGCCGCGGAGAGCGATGCGTTTCGCTTGTATAGCATGCCGATGGCGGCGGCGGTGAGCAGGAAGGTGCGAATGCCCCCGGCATCGCCTTTCAGGAATCGCACATAGTAGCCGAGCACGGCCGGAATGATGCCTGCCGCACCGTTGGTCGGCGCCGTGACGACACAGCCGCCGGCGGCGTTTTCCTCATTCACCGCGAGGGCGAACAGGCTGACCCAGTCGAGCACCGTAAGCGGATCGGGACCGATCGGCCGGCGCTCCAGATCGCGAAACAACTTCCCTGCACGCCGCGGCACATTCAGGCCACCCGGCAACACGCCCTCGCCGCGACAGCCACGCTGGATGCATTCGTCCATCACCTGCCAAATGCGATCCAGCTTCGCGTCCGTCTCGGCGGCCGAACGCCAGGCGGTCTCATTTTTCCGAACGATGTCGGCGATCGAAAGGCCCGTACGGCGGCCGATGGCGAGCAGTTCTTCCGCGCTCGCGAACTCGAATGCCAACTCGCCCGCCGGCAACGACCCGCCAGCCTGACCAGCATCAGCCTCGGCTTCGGATACGACGAATCCGCCGCCCACTGAATAATAGGTATCTTGCAGCAGCGTCTGGCCCGCATCATCTGCCGCCGTGATCCGCATTCCATTGGGATGGCGAGGCAGCGATTCGTCGAAATGAAATCGCAAATCGCGCGTGGCATCGAACGGAATGGATCGCTGTCCGCAAAGGAGCAGCGTGTGCTTTTCCATCGCTTCTTGCACGATCGGCTCGATGCGGTCCACATCGATCGTATCCGGACGTTCGCCGGAGAGACCGAGGAGCACCGCCTTGTCGGTCGCATGCCCGCGGCCGGTCAGTGCGAGCGAACCGTAGAGATCCGTTCCCACATTCTGCGTTCGCTCGAGCAGCCCTCGATTTTGCAGTTGATGGACGAACCGCAGCGCCGCCCACATCGGGCCGACCGTGTGCGAACTCGACGGGCCGATGCCGATTTTGAACAGATCGAACACGCTGAGCAACATGAAGGGCACGCCTCGCGAAGAAGGCCTCATTCTATGAGCCCGCTTCCGCATTCGTCCGAATCCACGCGAAGCGATAAGCTGAAGGTTGCGAACGAACCGTTTTCCGCCGAGCAGGTCATGGCATCCAAGAAGGTACCGTCCCATTCCGAATTCCTGAAACTCGTCGAGTCGCGGCTCAAGCCGCCGTTCGGCATCGCCCTCGGTTCGCCCCGCGAGGCCGCCGAGATCGCCGAGTTTCTGCCCGCGGGAGACATTGCCTGCTGGCAGATGGATTTCTTCCAGGCCGATCGTCTGCGGCAGGAATTGTCGGCTCAGGGGACGCGTGCCGAGGTGACCGTGCTGCCCGACCTGTGGGATCTGCCTGCGGTGCAGACGCTGGTCTACGCCTCCCCGCGCGGGGGCGAACGTGAGCTGAAGCTGGATGTACTCGAACAGGCCTTCCACGCATTGCAACCGGGCGGCACATTCGTCCTCCTGGCGCCTCACGACAAGGACGACTTCTACCAACCCGTGCTCAAGAAAATCTTCGGCAAAGTCCATGTGCCGATGGAATCGAACAACTCGCTCTTCTGGTGCCAGCGATCAGGCGATCGGCCTCAGCGACGGCATGAGGTGACGTTTCAAGTGCGGACCGACGAAGGCTCGCTGCGGTTCGTCTCTCGCCCCGGCACCTTCTCCTACGGCCGATTCGACAACGGCGCTCGGGCTCTCGTGGAAGCCGCGCAGATCGATGCCGGCGACCGCATCCTCGATATCGGTTGCGGCTGCGGAACCAACGGCATCCTCGCTTCGCGCCGGGCTGGGGCGGACGCGCATATCGCGTTCGTCGATTCCAACGTCCGCGCGCTGCAACTCACCGAAATGAACGCGAAGGCGGCGGGCCTCACCGATTTCCGCACCTACGGCTCCGCACGCGTCGAAGGCCCGGAGGAGCGATCGTTCGACGTCATCCTGGCGAATCCTCCCTACTACGCGAATGCGTCGATCGCCCGTCTTTTTATGGATCGAGCCAAGGCGCTGCTGAAACCGGACGGCCGATTCTACATGGTGTCGAAGCAGATCGACCTGATCTACGGCGACCTCGAGCAGGTCTTCGGCCACGTTGAGATCATGGAGCATCGTGGCTACCTGATCTTCACAAACGCCGACGTCGCCAGCGCTCCCGCATCCACGGGCGAGGACGAAGAGCCGGACGACAATTTCTTTGAGGCGGACGACGAAGAGTGACGCGAGGAGAAGATGCCATGTCGCAAGCCGATGCGTTGATCGAGCGATTAGGGTTGCAGCCGCACCCGAAAGAAGGCGGCTTCTTCCGCGAGACTTACCGCAGCGAAGAATCGCTGGCGCCGGAAGCGATCGGCGCCCGCTACTTCGGCCCACGCTCCGTCAGCACCGCGATCTACTATCTGCTGAAGCCCGGCACCTTCTCCGCGCTGCACAGGCTGAGGAGCGACGAGGTCTTCCACTTCTACCTCGGCGGTCCCGTTCGCATGCTCCAGCTTTTTCCCGACGGCCGCAGCGAAACGATTGTCATCGGCCCGGATCTGACCGCGGGGCAACACGTGCAGGTCGTCGTCCCCCGCAACGTCTGGCAAGGCACGCTGCTCGAACCCGGCAGCGACTTCGCCCTCCTGGGCTGCACCGTCGCCCCAGGTTTCGACTACGCGGACTACGAACACGCATCCCGCGAAGAGATGCTTCGCACGTATCCGCAGCAAGCCGACCTCATCTGCCAGCTGACGCATCCGTGATCGCCCCCTCTTCCCTCGCCGACGAATGCAGCAATCCATCCGCGAAGTGATTGGGCGGAGGGAGAGAGTGGGCGAGGGGGGGGGCTTTTGGACACTTCACCGATTGGAGGGCGTCACGTCTGCGACAGCCTTCTTCCACATTGTCTGCGACCGAGGCTCGCAGGCGCTTCATGGAGACCTTCGGTCGGGCCTTGTGGCACGGCCGGAGACCGTGCCACAACGTTTACTGGCCACAACCGTTGTCACTGCTCGTTGATGAAGTCGATCAGTTTCCTCAGCCTCCCGAATTGGTGCCGATCGAAGCGAAACTTCAGTCTTGGCAAATCGCGAATCGAGGCCTCGTTCGCCTCTTCCGGCAATGCGGCCACCTGATCGAAGGTGCCGCCTTTCAAGAGTCCTTGGAATTCCTCGCGGATCGTTTCGAGCGTCGCGTCGCTGAGCTTCTTTTGCAACCGCAGCACCAAATTGCCCTTCACATAACGCATGCTGTGGTAGACGCGGTAAAAGCCAAGCGTTTCCTTTACCGCATCGTCGACGGAATCGACGACGCGGAAAAGGTTGAGGTCATCGGGACTGATCAGCTTTGCGGGGAGCATCACGCCTTCGACGAAACGCAGGAAATGCTTCCAGAAATCGCTGCCCGGAACATCGACCATCACGATCGGGAAAAGATGACTTTTCCCCGTCTGAATCAACGTCAGCACTTCGAAGGCTTCATCGAGCGTGCCGAAGCCGCCCGTGAAGAGCACGACGGCATCGGCTTCCTTGACGAACAGCAGCTTGCGTGTGAAGAAGTACTTGAGATGCAGGAGCTTACTGTCTCCGTTGATCGTGGAATTGGGAGCCTGCTCGAACGGGAGCAGGATGTTGATGCCAATCGAATTGTCGCGCCCCGCGCCGACGTGGCCTGCCTCCATGATGCCATTGCCGGCGCCGGTGATGACCATCCAATCCGCGTCGGCGAGGCGTTTGCCGAACTCGACCGCTTGAATGCAGGAAGGATGCGACAACGGCAGTCGGGCGGAGCCGAAGACCGTCGCTTTGCGAACATGGTCGTATGGGGCAAGAATTTTGAAGGCGTATCGCAGTTCGCGTAACGCGGTCCACAGCATCTTCACATCGCCGCGATTCGCTTTGTCGCGAACCAGTTTGTCGGCCGTTTCCTTGATCTGCTGGACGTAGAAATCGATCCCTTCCAGACGATTTTCGTCTTCCGTCCGCGGGTCGTGATTGTGGATGCTTTCGAACGATTTCTGCGGAGCAGGCGACGGTTCCATGTCCGAGGTTCCTCCTAAGTTTCGCGTAGCCCTCTCGCTCCGCGAGAGGGCTACCTAGTGCGGTGCATCCGACTTATTCCGCGCGATCGAGGTTCTTCAGGTAGATATTCCGAAATTCAACGCGGAAATTGTAGCTTTGGAAACCGACGTGCCCTCGCTCGCGCGTGATCCCTGGGTGCTTCTTTCCGTGCTCCTTCACGTATTCGTCGAGATTGGCATCCACCAGGGTTTCGCCGTTATGTTCGACCATCACCTTGCGTTTGTCCGCGACGATGCGAATCGCGTTCCATTCGCCGAACGCTTTCGAGTTCACTTTCTTGGCGGGGACGACATTGTAGATGGACCCCGTGTGCTGCCATACTTGAAGCCCCTTCCAGTTGGCGTCGTCGAGCAGTTGGATTTCCATGCCGACATAAGCCGGATCCCCTTGAAGGGGAGCGCGAATTCCGACGCCGCTGTTGCCCATCTTCGGCATCTTGTATTCGCAACGGAATTCGAAGTTGGCGTATTCCTTCTCGGTGAACAGATACCCGCCGCCGCCACCGGCGACATAGAGGACGCCGTTTTCCGCGCCCCACACGTCCTTCTTGCCGGTCGATTTCCAACCGGTGAGGTCCTTGCCGTTGAAGAGCGAGATGAACCCCGCCGGCGGTTCGTCGGCAAAAGCCGGCAGGGCGAAGGCGATGGCGAGTGCGAACGATGCGATCAGCCGAATCATGGTGAGTAGTCTCCGAAGGCGGAACAGGAATCGAGCGGACATTGTAACCGGGTGCGGGCGGCAAATCCCCACGGGAAACTTCTGACCCAACCGAACCCTTACCGCAAACGCAACGCACGGTGGGGATGGAGTTGCCGAGCATTCCATCCCCACCGTGAGATGCGCTTGCGGTCGGGCTTGGCAATGCATGCGGAACGTACCGCATAGAATGCCTGTCATGGAGTACAAGATCGAGCTTGAAACCTTCCGCGGGCCGCTCGACCTCCTTCTTTATCTCGTGAAGAGGGAGGAGGTGGATATCTGCGATATTCCGATCGCTCGCATCGCTCAGCAATTTCAGGAGTATTTGAACCTTCTCCAACTCGTGGATATCGAATGGGCTGGCGAGTTTCTCCTGATGGCCGCCACCTTGATGGAAATCAAAAGCCGATTGCTGCTGCCTCGGCAGGAGGAAGCGGAGCAAGCGGAGGACGATCCAAGGCTCGAACTCGTCAAACAACTCATCGAGTACAAGAAATACAAGGAAGCGGCGGTGCTCCTCGAAGAGAAGGCGGAGAAGCAACTCACGCGCGTGTCGCGCCAAGCCATCGAACGGCCCGAAACGCCGGACCTTTCGCAACAGCCGTTGCGTCGCGTGGAGTTGTGGGATCTCGTCAGCGCGTTCGGCCGACTCGTCCGCGAAACGCAGGCGACGGCTCCAAAGCAGATCTCCATCGACGACACGCCGCAACAAGTCCACATGGACCGCATCCTTGAGCGACTGTCGCAGCAGGAAACGACGACCTTCCGCGAGCTGTTCGTCCCCCCGCACACGCGCGGCCGGATGCTGGGAATTTTCCTTGCCATCCTCGAATTGATCCGCTGGCGGCAGATTCTTGCGGAACAGTCGGAAGCCTTCGGCGACATCGTCGTGCGGCTGGCTCCTCCCACACCAGAACCCGCGGCTGAGGCAACCGCGGCCATATCCGATGGCGTGAGTCCACCGACGTGAGCGCAAAAAACTTCGCTGAGTTCTTCGCGGGCATCGGTCTGGTCGGAGAAGGCCTACGCCCTTCCGGTTGGCGTTGCGTCTACGCCAACGACATCGATCCAAAGAAGCATGCCATGCACACGGCTCGACATGGCGGGAGCGAGCCGTTTCATCTGGAAGACGTCGGCAACACCGATGCGATTCTCGAACAACTTGCCGAACCGTCGTTTCTTGCCACGGCTTCGTTTCCCTGCGTCGATCTGTCGCTTGCCGGTCACTATCGCGGCTTCGAGGGGGAACATTCCTCCACCTTCTTCGGCTTCGCGCAGGTCCTTGCTTCGCTCGGCCAACGGAAGCCACAGGTGGTGATGCTGGAGAATGTCGTCGGCTTTCTCACCGCGCGGGGCGGCAAGGATTTCGTCGCTGCCACCCAGCATCTTGCGGATCTCGGCTACTGGCTGGATGTGATTCTCGTTGATGCTTGCCACTTCGTTCCGCAGAGTCGGCCCCGCGTCTTCGTCATCGGAGTGCAGGAATATCTGCGGCCCATGCAGTCCGGTTCGCTGCTCTCCGAGTGGAATGTCGAACTTCCGCACACGCTTCGGCCGAAGGCGATTCTGGACCTTCGACAATCCACACGACTGCCGACAGGTTGGGTGACATTCGACCTGCCGCCACCGCCCAAGCGGACGCTGAAGCTGAACGAATTGATTGATAAAGGCGAAAATCAGGATTGGTGGGACGAAACCGAAACGACACGGCATCTCGGCATGCTGAGCGACCGCCATCGCCTTGCCTTGGAATTCGCTCGATCTTCGGACGAACCCTTCGTCGCCACCGCATTTCGCCGCATGCGGCAAAAGACGATGAGGCTCGAAGTCCGCTTCGATGGCGTAGCCGGATGTTTGCGCACCCCGCGAGGCGGCAGTGCTCGGCAGATCGTCGTCGTCGCCGATCGCGAAAAGATTCGCATCCGCTGGATGTCCCCCCGCGA
>JAXMAT010000013.1:0-102621 GCA_046350235.1 Gemmataceae bacterium
GTGAACACGTCGGTGTCGTAGTTGCTCGGCTTGTTCTGAATCACCGACGCGATGCGTTCGAAGCCCATGCCGGTATCGACATGTTGGGCCGGCAACGGGGTGAGGCTTTGGTCCTCATTGCGATTGAACTGGATGAAGACGAGGTTCCAAATCTCGATGACGTCCGGCGTCCCCTTGTTGACGAGCGGGCCGCCGCTTTTGTCTGGGGTGCGGTCGATGTGGATTTCGGTGCAGGGGCCGCAGGGGCCGGTGTTGCCCATTTCCCAGAAGTTGTCCTTCTTGTTCCCCAGATGGATGTGCCCTTCGAGCACGCCCACTTCGCGCCAATATTGAGCCGCCTCTTCATCGCGCGGGACGTTGTTGGCCGGATCGCCTTCGAAGACGGTGACATGCAGGCGGGTCTTGTCGAGCTTCCAAACTTCGGTGAGCAGCTCCCACGCCCAGGCGATCGCTTCCTTCTTGAAGTAATCGCCGAAGGACCAGTTGCCGAGCATTTCGAAGAACGTGTGGTGGTAGGTGTCCTTGCCGACGTCGTCGAGGTCGTTGTGCTTGCCGCCGGCGCGGATGCACTTCTGCGTGTTCACCGCCCGCTTGTAAGGGCGCGAACCGGTGCCGAGGAACACGTCCTTGAACTGGTTCATGCCGGCATTCGCGAACAGCAGCGTGTCGTCGCCCAACGGCACCACGGGGGACGAAGGAACAAACGTGTGGCCGTGCTTCTGCACGAAGAAGTCGATGAACTGCTGACGGATTTCGTTCGCGGTAAGCATGGCGTTCCGGCATTTCCTGAAACAAGAAAAAGCCCGCAAACGCGGGCCGGTACAAAGACTGTTTTACGGGCGGGAAGGTTCGGGAAAAGGAGTCCGGCTCCCCTCTCCCCTTTGGGGAGAGGGGCTGGGGGTGAGGGGCTATCCTGTGCTGACGAATGGTCCTCCAGCGTTTGGGATCTTTGCTCGCCTTGACGCGCCGCCGTTGGGTCTCGACAATCGGGCCGACACCTCACTCGGGAAGACTGCCATGGATGCTGTCGCAAAGGAACGCTCGCCGTTTTGGATTTGGTTGTTCGTGGGGCTCATCAGCCTCTCAGTGGTGGCTGCCACGTTCTATTTCTTCGTGGAAGCGCCGCCGCCGCGGAAGCTGGCGATCGCCACGGGGAGCAAGGAGGGCGCCTACTTCAAATATGCCACCCGATATGCGGAACTACTCGCCAAGGACGGCATCACTTTGGAAGTGCGGCCCACCAAAGGTTCGGTCGAGAACCTCGCGCTGCTTTCCGATGACTCCACCGATGTGGACGTCGCCCTGGTGCAAGGGGGCATCGCTCAGCGCGATGCGTATGCCGACAAACTCGTCTCGCTTTGCAGCTTGTATCGCGAGCCGCTTTGGGTGTTCGCAAAGGCGGACTTCAAGTTCGATCGGCTCGCGCAGCTTGCGGGCAAACGCATCGCCGTCGGCCCCGAGGGGAGCGGCACACGCGGCATCGCCGTGCAGCTTCTTCAGGGCAGCGGCATCGATGCGGACCACGCAACACTGCTCGATCTCACCGGCAAGGCGGCGGCCGATGCACTGGAGCGGAGCGAAATCGATGTCGCGTTTTTCGTGGCCGGACCCGATGCGGCCTACATCGGGCAACTGCTGCGGTCGGCGAATGTTCGACTGATCGAACTCGGTCAGCATGCGGCTTACGAACGGCGATTTCGTTTTCTTTCCGCCGTGCAATTGCCGGAAGGGTTGTTCGATCTGAAGGCGGATGTGCCCAAAACGAAGACGGTGCTGATCGCTCCCGCGGCAACGCTCGTCGCACGCAAGAAGCTGCATCCCGCGCTCGTGTCGCTGTTGCTCTCCGCCGCAACGAAAGTCCACGCCTCCGGCGACCTGCTCTCGAATCCGGGCGAGTTTCCTTCGACGGCATTCACCGATCTGCCGGTCAGCGAAGATGCGGTGCACTACTTCAAGTCGGGCCCACCAGTGCTGCAGCGGATGCTGCCATTTTGGCTCGCATCGATGGCGGATCGCCTGAAGGTGATGGTGATTCCGCTGGTGATGGTGATGATGCCGCTCTTCCGGGCCGCGCCGCCATTTGTGCGCTGGCGGACGCGGCGAAAGATTTATCGTTGGTACTCCGAACTGCGTGCAATCGACCTTCGCGTCATCCGCGGTATGAACGTCGCGGAAGCGGAGCGCGATTTGACATCGGTGACGCGACTGGAGCAGCAGATTGCGGACGTCGAGATTCCGCTGAGCTACATGGAGGAGTACTACAATCTCCGCCTGCATGTGAACCTGGTGCAGAACAAGCTGCAATCGATCCTCAACCACGACGCGACGGCATGAAGCAGCCGAACGCAGGATCCCCACCTAGCGGCCTTACGGTGGGGCTTGGGGCATTCTCATCACTCCCCCTGGACTGTGACGGCGATCGAGCGATCGCGCGGGCGGGTGTCGCATTCGAGGTGCATCAGTTGCTGCCAGGTTCCGAGGATCAGCGTCCCTTCGCCGACGGGCACGGTGAGCGAAGGGCCGAGCAGCGTCGCTTGCAGGTGCGAATGCCCGTTGCCGTCGTGCCAGGTCTGCTCGTGGCCATAAGCCTTGCTCGGCGGGACGAGGCGATCCAGCATCTCGGGAAGGTCGCGCTGCAGGCCTGGTTCAAACTCGATGACGCCTAAAGCAGCCGTGCTGCCGATCGCGAAGAGATGCACAACGCCGATGCGGATGCGTGACTGGTCGACGATCGTCTGCACCTCGCTGGTCACGTCGCGCATGTCGCCATGCCCGCCGGAACGGAAATCGATGCGTTGTTGAAATACGGCCATGGCGGGACCTCTTCGATTAATTCGCGGAAGGCCGAACGAACTCGCTCAATGTTTCCATATTGCGGCTGAAGACGTCGCTCGACAGATAGCGGAAACCGTCGGCAAATCGCGGTTGCCCGACGAGCCGCTCCCCCGCATACGTCGAGATCCAGCGGCCTTGTTCATCGAGCGCTTCGATGATTTTGCGGGCTTCGACAATCGATGCGTAGCGCCGTGATGGTGCAACCGATTCGCCGCGCTCGACGGTTTTCATCATGCGTTCGATGTCGTCGAATCTCGCCGGTTGCGTCCAGCCGTAGTGGCCAGGCGCCGCGGAGGCGTCGTAGGTCAGGCGGTATTGGGCATCCATGTAGAGCGGGCGGTTCGTCTTCAGTTCGTAGAAGCGAGCGACTTTGCCGTCCGGCAACAGGCTCTTGCGGAAGTACGCGAGCGAGCGCGGGATCGGTTCCAGGTATTCCTTCTTGCCCGTGTAGGCGGCGATACGGATCAGCGTCCGCATGGCGTCTTGCGATTCCCAGCCCGTGATGGCAGGCGGCTCGAACTTGCGGGCCCAGATCGGAATCATCGCGTCGCTGTACTGCTGGCACCAACCTGGCTGCGGGTCCGGCATTTGGGCGGCGACGAGAAAATCGCCGAGCTTCCGCAACGCAGCTTGATATCGGTCGTCCTTGTAGATCTGATGCGCCTCGATCAACACGTCCGCGACGGTCCCCGCGAGATTGTCATTCAGCGTGCAGTAGTTCCAGTATTCGCGGACCTTTCTGTCCGTCCGCCAATCGTATTCCGGGTAGCTCGCCTTCCCCGCCACCTTGCGATCGGTGGGGCCGAGCCAACCCTGGGGGAAACCGCCGTTGGCGAACTGAGCCTTCAACAAGGCATTCGAACCGAACTCGGCGGCCTCGTGGATCTCGACGTGTTTGAAGTCGAGCGCCTGATCGACGCGCATCAGGAGTTGCAGGGCGGCTTGCGTCTGATCGTCGTCGAGCGAGGAGAAGTTCCAGCTTCCGGCCATGCCCTTGCGATATTTGCCGAGCTTGCCGCGTTCGGGCTTGGCGAAGTGGATGACCTGCGTCCAACCGCCCGATTGCAACTGACCCGCGACCAACGCCTGCGCCGTCTCGCGGGCCGCATCGAGGCAGAACGCATCCTTCGTCGCTTCGTAGGCCTTGAGATACGCCATGCCGACCGTCGGCGTCCCCGGCGGCTGCACGAATATCGTGTCCGGTCCCGCCTTCCCTTCGCCCCACCGCTCCTTGAGGTCGGGGGCGTAATAGTAGACATAGCCGCCATGGCTCGCGACCTTTGAACGATAGTATGTCGCCGCCTTCTTCATTGCCTGAAGCGCATCGTTGCGCAGCGCGTCCTCCGGCTGAGCATGAACCTTGCCAACGATGGAAACAGCCAAGACCACGAGGGCGAACGATCGATTCATGGTGCAACTCCACGAGACATCCATCGACAGCGTCGCTTGCACGCGGCGCCTTTGCAAGCGTGAACCCATTGTCTCGCGGCGATTAAACCTTCATGAAAGAGCCATTGGCCTGTCAACATCCGACGGCCGACGCGTACGCTAAACTACGACCTCTCCGATTTCCACTTCTCGCGACAGGAGTCTCAGCATGCGATCGGCCCAGGCTTTCGCGGCGGCGGGTTTGTTGGCCCTCGCCTTCACGACCGCGCATGGAGGCGATTGGCCCGCATTCCGCGGCGACACCACCGGCGTCGCTTCCGAATCCAACCTCCCCGCCAAAATCGACGACGCTCATCTCGTCTGGAAAACAAAACTTCCCGGCCCCGGCGCCTCTTCGCCGATCGTCGTCGGCAACAAGCTTTTCCTTACCTCCTACACCGGCTACGGCACCTCCATCACCAAGGGGTTCGCGGGAGGCAAGGGGAAGAAAGATGGCGGCGGCAAAGATGCTGGCGGAGCGGCGGGGGATGCTGCCAAGCTCAAACTCGTCCTCCAGTGCATCGATCCGAAGACGGGAAAAATGGACTGGGAGAAAGAGATCGAGCCCAAATTGCCGGAAGCTCCGTTCACCGGATTCCTCCGCGAACACGGCTACGCTTCCAGCACTCCGGCCAGCGACGGCCAACGAGTCTACGTCTTCTTCGGCAAGACCGGCGTTTTGGCCTGCGACCTGAGCGGCAAACAGATTTGGCAGACCAGCGTGGGCACGGGGACCGACAAGTGGGGTTCAGGATCCAGCCCGATCGTCTACAAGGATAAGGTCATCGTCAATGCGTCGATCGAAAGCGGGGCTGCTGTCGCGCTCGACAGCGCCACCGGCAAGGAAGTGTGGCGCATCAAGGGCGTGAGCACGAGTTGGGTCAGCCCGGTCATCGCGAAGACCCCGGAAGGAAAGGACGAACTCGTTCTCAGCCTCGCGGGTCGAGTCGTTGGTTACGACCCGGATAGCGGCAAGGAACTGTGGCATTGCAAGGGCATCGGCAGCGGCGGCGCGGGCTATACGTCTTCGACCCCCGTGGTCCGCGACGGCGTCGTCTATGTCACCGGCGGCGGCGGGCCGAACCCGCAAACGGCGCTCGCCGTCAAGGTCGGCGGACGCGGCGACGTCGATGCGTCCCACGTTCTCTGGCGACAGAAGCAAGCCCCCGGCATCAGCTCGCCGCTCGTCGTCGGCAAGCAACTCTGCTGGGTCGCCGGTTCCGTGGTCGCGCTGGATCTGGCCGACGGCAAAGTCGCCCACAACGAACGCCTTTACGAAGGTCGCGGCGAATATGTCTCACCGGTCTTCGCGGACGGCAAAATCTACGCCCTCACCCGGCTCGACGGCATGTTCGTTCTGTCCGCCGACGGGAAGTACGAGAAGATCAGCCATTACGGTTTTCCGGGCGATTCCAGCATCTTCAACGCTAGCCCTGCGATCGCGAATGGCCGTATCTTCGTGCGGTCGAATGCGAACCTGTACTGCTTCGGGAATAAGTAGCTAGCACGTTGCGCAAGCAAGTGCCGGCGACAGGTTCCGCAGCTGGATGCATTCGCAACCAGGAACCTGTCGCCGGCACTTGCTTGCGAAGCGTCCTGACGGCTACGCCATGATTTCGTGGTTGACGTGGCCATGCACGTCGGTGAGGCGGAAGTCGCGGCCGGAGTAGCGGTAGGTGAGTTTCTCGTGGTCGATGCCCATGAGGTGCAGCATCGTGGCGTGCAGGTCGTGCACGTGCATCTTCTTTTCCATGGCGGCGAAGCCGAAGTCGTCCGAAGCTCCGTAGGCGATGCCGCCCTTCACGCCGCCGCCCGCGAGGAAGACCGAGAAGCCGTGGTGATTGTGATCGCGGCCCTTCGCGCCTTCCGATGCGGGCGTTCGGCCGAACTCGCCGCCCCAGAGGACGAGCGTGTCTTCGAGCAGGCCGCGTTGCTTCAAATCCTTGATGAGCGCGCCGACCGGCTGATCGACGGTGCGGGCATTGCCGCGGTGGTTTGCGATGTCGCCGTGGTCGTCCCACGGTTGGCCGCTGCCGGTGAAAATTTGCACGACGCGGACGCCGGATTCGACGAGCCGACGGGCCGCGAGGCAGGCTTTGCCGAACTGGCTGTCGCCGTAGCGGGCGCGGGTGGCGGCGGTTTCGCGGTTGAGGTCGAACACGTCCTGCGCCTCGGTCTGCATGCGGAAGGCGACTTCCATCGACTGAATGCGAGCCTCGAGCGGCTGATCCGAACCGCCGCGTCGATCGAGGTGCATCTGATTGAATCGCCGCAAGAGGTCCATCTGCTCGCGTTGCGAGGCGGAGGCGAGGAAGCGGTTGTCGATATTCTGCAGGACGTTGCGGGGCTCCATGTTGGAGTTGTTGATGTGCGTCCCCTGGAAGATGCCCGGCAGGAAACTGTTGCTCCAGAGCTGCGGGCCGACCACGGGTTTCCCGGGGCACATCACGACGAAGCCGGGAAGGTTCTGATTCTCGGTGCCCAGGCCATAGACGAGCCACGACCCCATGCTGGGACGAATCGGTTGCGTTTCGCCGCAGGTCATCATGAGCAACGACGGCTCATGGTTCGGCACATTGGTGTGCATCGAGCGGATGACGCAGAGATCGTCGGCGCAATCGGAAATATGCGGAAAGATTTCGCTGATCGGCAGGCCCGATTGGCCGCACTGATTGAAGCGGAATGGCGATTTCATCAGGGCATTGGTGCCACGCTCGGTGCGAAGTCCCGCCGTTTGCGGCGGACGCTGTCCGTCCCATCGCGTGAGTGCGGGCTTCGGGTCGAACGTATCGACCTGCGACGGGCCGCCGTTCATGAAGACATGGATGGCCGTTCGCCCGCGGCCGAGTGCGGCTGCTTCGGCGCCATCGGATTGTCGCCGGCGCGGGCCTGGTCCTGCTGCAATAAGCCGGCGAGGCCGACCATGCCGAGGCCCGTGCCCATCCGCTGAAGCATCTCACGTCGCGAAAGAAACATCATCGATCTCCTGCATGTTCTGGCTCCCTCGCCCCTCTGGGGAGAGGGGCTGGAGAGGGCCAACCCCTCGCGGCAATTCGTCGTTCATCCACCAAGCCCCACGGTAAGCGCAGCGCACCGTGGGGATTCAACCTTCGGCAAACTCGGATCCCCACCGTGCGCTGTCTTACGGTGGGGCTTGGGGAGAATCGAGTCGCCGCGTGGGACCTACCCCTCACCCCAACCCTCTCCCCAAAGGGGAGAACCGGACATCAATCCAAATACATGAACTCATTGCTCGCCAGGAACACCTGCGCGAGGCGTTCCCAGCGGGTGAGGCGGTTTTGCGCCATCGGCGGGTCGGCTTCCTTGAGGAACGCGACCGCTGCTTCCGTTTCCTGCGCCGTGGCCGGGCGGGCGTAAAGAAGCTCGAAGGCCAGCTTCACGCGTTCCGCGTCGTTCGCCGATTGCTTCTGCAGACGCGCCGCCAACGCCTTCGCTTGCTCCACGACGAACGATCCATTCAGCACGAACAACTGCTGCTGCGGTACTGTGGTTTCCGTGCGGCGTTCGCTCGTGATGTTCGCATCGGGGAAGTCGAACATGCGGAGCATCGGGTTCAACTCGTGCCTGCTGATTTTACCGTAGATGGTGCGGCGTCGATTGTTCGAGGCGCCCAGGTCGATTGTCGGGCCGCCGATCGTCGGATCGAGTTGACCGGAGACGGCGAGCATGGCATCGCGCCAGGATTCGACTTCGAGACGACGGCGATTCGTCCGCCAATAGAAGCGGTTGTCGCCATCGACTCCGAAGTTTTTCTCGTCGTTCGCCGCCGCCAATCGGTAGGTGGCGGAGAGCATGATCTCGCGATGCATCGCCTTGACGGACCAGCCCGATTCCATGAATCGGCTCGCGAGCCAATCGAGTAACTCCGGATGGGTCGGACGATCGCCCAGCGTGCCGAAATTGCTCGGCGTCGTCACCAGGCCGCGGCCGAAATGATGCAGCCACAGGCGATTGACGAACACGCGGGCAGTGAGTGGGTTCTTCGGAGAGGCAATGTCTTCCGCGAGTTCGAGTCGGGTGTATTTCGTAGGCGTCGATTCGCCCCCAACGACCTGAAGGAACCGCAGCGGGGCGAGGTCTCCCTGTTTGGCGGGATTGCCGCGGAGATGCACCTTCATCGCGGCGCCGCCGCCCTTGAGCACATGCGCCATCGGCGGAGCAGGGGGGGACGACTTCTTCGTCGCATCGAGGTCCGCTTCCATTTTTTCCACGGCCTGCCGACGTTCGGCGGGCATCGCGGCGCGGGCCTCGGCTACGCTGATGCGGTGCGGGCTTTTCTCCGTCGCCAAGAGCGCGATCGCCAACACGTCCTTCTCGGCGCTCATCACCGGGCGGTCTTTGCCGTTGGTCTTCGCCGGCGTTTCGAGTTGCTTTCGCTTCTTCGCATCGAGCTTCGCAAACTCGGCGGCGACCGTCGTCGCCTTCGCCTTCATATCGGCTGCGTATTTCTTCATCGCATCCGAAGGCTCGCTCCCCTCGCCCGCAAGCTTCCGCCATTCGGCGAACGGCTCGGCAATCTCCTTCTTCCCGCCAAGCATCGCGACCCAGCGGTTCAACGTCGGGGCATGCAGCGAATGCTTGATAGCCACGTCAGCTGCTTTCGTTCCGCGCTGCACCTGCCATGCGGCCAGCAGATAGCGATCGAGCTCAGCGACGCTCGCGAGGCTCAGCTTCTCGGCCTCGGCCTTCAGCGTCGTTTCCACCTTTTCGGTGAGCGACTTGATCGTCTTTTGGGCCTCATCATACTTCTTGACGTGATCCTCCGAACCGATCGCGAGAGGCGACAGCGAGGAACCATTGAAGACGCCGGCGAGCGAGAAGTAATCGAGCTGCGGGATCGGATCGAACTTGTGGTCATGGCAACGTGCACACGACACCGTGAGCCCCAGCACCGCACGCGTCAGCATGTCGATGCGGTCGTCGAGTTCATCGGCAGCGGCCTTCGCGGCATCGGTGTTCTTGTAGTAAAGCACGCCCAGGCCCTGGAAGCCGAGGCCCGCGAGTTGCGTCACGCGGTCCGGTTCGGGCGGCATCAGGTCGCCGGCGAGTTGCAGCTTGAGGAACCGATCGAACGGCATGTCTTTGTTGAACGCATCGACCACCCAATCGCGATAGCGAAACGCATTCGTAAAAGGTTGGACGCCGAAAGTGTGGGCCTGGTCTTCCGCATAGCGGCTCAGATCAAGCCAGGTGCGAGCCCAGCGTTCACCATAGTGCGGCGATTGCAGCAAACGATCGACGACCTTCGCATACGCCTCGGCCGATTCGTCCTTCAAAAACGTTTCGACTTCCTCCGGCGTCGGCGGCAGGCCGATGAGGTCGAAGGTCGCGCGACGCAGCCATTCGCGTTTGCCCGCGGTCGCCACCGGCTTCAGCCCGGCCTTTTCGAGTTGCTGGAGCACGAAGCGGTCGATGTCGTTTTTCGGCCACGCCGCGTCATTCACCTTCGGCGCCGTCGGTTTCGTCACGGGTTGAAAGGCCCAGTGTTCGCGGGCCTTCTTCCAATCGATCGCCGCCGGGGCCGGAGCAGCCGAGCCGTCGCGCGGATCGGGAGCGCCAAGCTTCACCCATGTCTCGAAATCGCGAATCACCGCCTCCGGCAACTTCTTCCCCGGCGGCATCGCCACATCATTCTGATGCTTGAGAGCATGGATCAGCAGGCTCTTCTCCGGGTCGCCGGAAACGAACAGCACCCCCGTCTCGCCCCCCTTCGACATCGCGTCGCGCGTATCGAGCAGCAGTTTCCCCTTGACCTTCTTTGCCTCGGCCGAATGGCACGAATAGCACTGCTCGACGAGCACGGGCCGAATCTTGCTCTCGAAGAATTCGACATGCTTGGGATCCAGCTTCGCCTGAGCGTCAACCACGCTCGGCCCCAGCGCCAACGAAGAAAAGCGCAAGCAAACGCCGAATCGCATGCGATCGTCCTGGAAGACCAACAAGGCGAGAGACGGCAAAACCGTCCCCGGGAGGGTAGGTCAAGTCATTGTGGCGGAGCGCCGTGAGATTGCAGACAAAACGCCGTATCCGGCACCAGTTCGGATCCGTGAATATCGCAATTAGCTTGAAGCAGTCTGAAGGCTCGCATACCTTGGCGTTTCGATATTGCGGAGCGAATCCGCTTACTCTTCAGAGGTTCCATCGATGCGACGAATGTACTGGCTGTCGGCCATCGCCTTGATCGTCGGAGTTTCGGCAGTCCAAGCGGATGTGAAGACGCATGGCATCTGCGGCGAAGGCATGGTCCTGCAGCAGAAGTCGAAGGCCGCCGTCTGGGGCACGGCCGAAAAGGGCGAAAAGGTGACCGTGACCTTCCGCGGCTCCGAGGCTTCGACCACCGCCGACGAAAACGGCAATTGGCTCGTCAAGGTCGCCGCAGGCGACGCGGGCGGGCCGTTCGACATGGCGATCCAGGGCAAGAACAAGATCGCCTACAAGAACATCCTCGTCGGCGAAGTTTGGGTCTGCTCCGGCCAATCCAACATGGAATGGTCGGTCAACGCCTGCGACGAATCGGACAAGAGCTTCGCCAAGAGCGCTCCGCACAATGCGAACCTTCGCATGTTCACGGTGAAACGCTCGCCGCTGGCCGAACCCACGACCGAAACGAGCGGTACGTGGACCGATGCCGATCCGAAGACTGTCGGCGGCTTCTCGGCCGTCGGCTATTTCTTCGGCCGACATCTGCAGAAGGATCTCAACATCCCGATCGGGCTGATTCACACCAGCTGGGGCGGCACCCGCGCGGAAGCGTGGACCAGCAAGGAAGTGCTCAATGGCCATCCGATGTTCGCTCATGAGCACAAGAATCCGCAAAAGAGCGGCAACCCGAACGGCGCCTCCGCTCTTTACAACGGCATGATCAACCCGATCAAGAACTACACGATCAAGGGCGCGATCTGGTATCAGGGCGAGAGCAACGCGGGCCAAGCATGGAAGTACCGCACCCTCTTCCCGCTCATGATCGAAAACTGGCGCAAGGACTGGGGCCTTGGGAACTTCCCCTTCTACTTCGTGCAACTCGCTCCCTTCACGCAAGTGGCGAAGATGCCGGGCGAGAGCAACTGGGCCGAACTCCGCGAAGCCCAACTCATGACCCTCAAATTGCCGAACACCGGCATGGCGGTCATCACCGACCTCGGCGACGAATACGACATTCACCCGACTCCGAAGCGTCCCGTCGGCGAACGCCTCGCGCTGATCGCGCTCGCCAAGGATTATGGCAAGAAGATCGAATATTCCGGCCCGGTCTACAAGGATATGAAGGTTGAAGGAAGCAAGGTCGTACTCAACTTCGAGCACGCCAGCGGCCTGACCTCAAAGGAAATGGTGGTCGGCAAGCTGAACCCGAACGCGAAGAAGGAAGGCGCGTGGCGCGCGAAGGACAAGTCCGAAGGGGCCCCGCTCGTCGGCTTCGCCATCGCTGGCGAGGATAAGAAGTTCGTCCCCGCCAAGGCGGAAATCGTCGGCAACACGGTCGTGGTGTCAGCCGAAGGCGTCGCGAAGCCGGTAGCGGTTCGCTACGGTTGGGCCAACCACCCCGTGGTGAATCTCTTCAACCGCGATGGCCTCCCCGCCACCCCATTCCGCACCGATGCCTTCCCGGGCATCACACAGCCGAAGCAGTAGCTTCAATAGCCGCCCACGGAGTAAGCGGTCTTTGCGCAACTTTGCGCGAGGACCGCTCGCTGCGTGCGCGGCTCCTGGTTTCCATTCACGGCAATGGTTGCGTTTCGGCGACATGGGGTCGTAGCGTTGAACAGAAGTCTTTGCGGACTTCCGTGTCTTCGGCATGGGCGTTCCAGCCAGTCTCTGGCGGATCTTCGACGACGCTGTCTCGCACTCCGTCTTCGGGCGCGATCAGCAGATGCACGTCGAGCCGAACGCATCCTTCTGTTGCCAGCGGTTGCAGCACCTTGGCGCGGAAATCGTCCCACGTCGTGGCATCGATCGTTGCCGAAATCTCGACATGGCGGACGAATCGCTCCGGTTCCAGTCGTACCGCGATTGGCGTTGTGCGGCGTTGAACGGTTGCAAGATGATTCCGGTAGCGGAGTCGCGTCTGCAAAGCTTCAAGCGTCAGCTTCGGCCCTCGAATGTGGGCATTGGATCCAGAGACTTCGACCTCGATGCCTCCACCCATGAGCATGGCCAGAAAGCCGGGCTTGGCGTCAAGGAAGTGATCCTGGTAGGCGACGATGTGGTAGCCCATGTCCGTGAGAATTTCGCGCATTCCGTTCGAAAAATCTTTTTGCCGAACGATCGGTACGACGATGGATTCTCTGCCGATGTGAAAGACGGCGACGAAAAGCCATAGCGCGAGCCCGCAAATCAATCCGGCAATGACGTTGTCCTGCCGCTCCGGCCCGCCTCCGCGGAAGCAAGAAGCGCCCCAGGCGCCGATCCATGCAGACCCGCCGAGGAGGAGGAGCGATGTCGCGAACCAAAGAAAGACATAGAGCGAGGATTTCCAGCGGGGGGCCATGCGACGTCTCCGGGGCGACGCGGCAAGCTTAGTTCGAAAATTCGCGGCAGGCGCTGGGGCGGCTTAGAGGTCGAGAAACAGTTCCGCAAGCGTCGGATCGGCAAGTCCTGGTTTCGCGAGGCGAAACTGCTCCGCCGCGATGTCGCGACGGCCTTCGTACCAGAGAAGATACGCCAACAGAAATCGCCTCGCGGCCCGATTCGGTTCACGCTGGACGGCATCTTCGACATGCCGGCGATGTTGCTGATAGAGGTTTAGGTCCGCGTCATAAAGATGCTTGAGCGGTCGGGCGTCCTCTTTGGGCCAGCCCCTCTGCTGCTTGAGGCCTTCCATCAAGGACGCCTCAGCATCGCCGAACTTGCCCAGCACAACCTGAACATGCGCCAGCCAAATGCGAGGCTGAGCATCCAAGGGAGCCAAGTCGATTGCCTGTCCGAAGCGTTTGGCTGCCAAACCGTATTCGCCGCGTCGAGCGGCCTCTTCTCCCAACGTCACGAGACGCTTGCCTTCATCGATCGGCTCTGCCTTAGCCGGGGGCTTAGCGGGTTCCGCCTTCGGTTTTTCCTTCGGAACGACGACAACCGGTTTCGGCTCTGGAGCCTTCGCCACTTGGGGCGGCGGCTCCGCCTTCGGCTTCTTCACGACTGCGGGTTCTGGCTTCCACGGCACATCCCCCGGCGCTCGCGGCGGGGGCGATACATCGAGATCAACGCCCGAAAGATCGAATTCTTCAGGTAACCGCAGTCGCCTCGGCTCGACGATGACTGTCGGCTGAATGACGTGGATGTTGACTCGATTCTCGACAATCCCCCAAGGATAACCTCGAACCGGGAAGATCGGCCCCGGATAGTAGCCTGGCGCGATGGGAGTCACGAGCACGCCGCGCGGCCCATTGCCTACGAACCCGCGAACGGTGAGCGGCCCGCTTTGATAACGAAACCCGATGCCGGACGGCGGTCCAATCGGCACCGCCACTACCGGCGGCGGCAGAAATTGCCCGAACGCCGAAGTTCCGCCCAACATCACCAAACCGCACGCGATCAGACGAATCCGCGACATGGGGCAACCTCCGGTCACCCAGGAGATGAACGTGCGTTGATTATGCGCCGCTAAGGTTCGGCAAACAAGAAGAATCGTTCGGCAAGTACAAGCGAGGGTGAGCAGCTGGAAAGTAGGTGGAAAATTTCTGGCAATGCCCGGTGTGGAGAAGAAAGATGAAGGGATGGGCGCAAGCGGGGCCATTTCACGAGCAGGAGTCGCGTCATGAAGGGCTTGGATGCAGGCGTCGTTCTTACCCCTGAGCAAGAGGCCGAAGCGCGGCGTTTGGCGGAACTGATTCTGACCAAAGCACGCGAGGAAGTGCTGGCCATGGCTCGGATCATGGTGTCCAAGCCGGATCGGGAGCTTCTGGGCCAAAGCAGATTTCAGGTGCGCGATCGAGCGCACCGTCTTGCCGCCCGCCCTCGAAACCGCCGTCAACGAGCGGAAAAAAGGGTACCAAGGGTCGAGCATGAGCTGTCCTCACTGCCGCGAGTCGGCGTTTCGTCGGTTATCGAAAGAAGACGGTCGTCAGTCTTGTGGGAGACTTGCGTCTGTGGCGTGGCTACACCTGCTCGCAATGCAGCCAAGGTCAGGTGCCTTGGGACAAGACGCTGTCGCTTGCGAACGAACGCCTGACGCCGGCTGCTCAAGAGGTGACCTCGCTGGCGGGCATTCAGGAGAGCTTCGGCAAGGCGGCCGACCTCACGCTCCGCAAACTGGCCGGCCTGCGTTTGAGCGAATCGACGGTGGAGCGGACGGCGGAGTCCGCGGCGGCATGCGGTTGGGCCGTCTGATCAAAGAGGGAAGACCTTCGGCCCCAAAAAGGAATGGGCTTGGAACAAGGACCGCACGGGGAAAACCTGCGCGTACGTGAGTTTGGACGCGACAGGAGTGCTGATGCAAGGCCCCGAGGGATCGAAGGTCGAAGGCCGCATGGTGAATGTGGGCATGGTCTTCAACCCCCAGCCTCGCTCCGAAGACGAGGAGGCCTTGTCCAAGCCCTGCGACGGGGTTCGCTACTTGGCGGGACTGTACACGGCTTGGCGAATTGGGCGAGGCGATGCGGAAGCAGGCGGCCCAAGTGGGAACCGGATCAGGCCCAGCAATGGATCGCCCTGAGCGACGGAGGCGCCGGACTGGAGGAGTTCTTCGACGTGCACTTCCCGTTGGCCGTCAAGATCCTCGACTTTCAGCACGCGGTCGGCTACTTGGCGGCTTTGGCCAAATCGTGGCGGCCGGGCGCAGCGGGCGAGAAACTGCTGTCGGCCTGGTGTCACTCGCTCAAGCATGCAGGAGGGCGCCCGGGTGGTCAAGATGCTTGAGAAGTTGGACGTGAAGAAGATGAGCGACGAGACCAAGGCCGAATACGAGCGGAGCTTGAACTACCTACGCGGCAATGTCGAGCGAATGAAGTATCCCGAGTACCTGAAGTACGGATGGCAGATCGCGACAGGCGCCATCGAGTCCGCCTGCAAGACGGTCGTCAACCAGCGACTGTGCATGGGCGGAATGCGCAGGGTGAACAAGGCTCCGACGCAATCGCCCACCTCTGCGCGCTTGTACCGCAGCGACACCGACCAATGGGAAGCTTTTGGGCCATGGCGGCGTGAAATCTACCCACTTACATGACGCTCACCCTACAAGCGAGCGAAGCGGCAAGCCAAACGAAAAAGCCCGCGAACTTTCGTTCGCGGGCCTTATGGCAAACTCCACCAAGCTTTCGCTTAGTCGAGGTCAGGAGCGCCGCCCTTTTTCTTGTCTTCCTTCGGCATGTCGGCGACGAGGGCGTCGCTGGTGAGCAGCAGCGTGGCGACGCTCGAGGCGTTCTGCAACGCGGAGCGGACGACCTTGGTCGGGTCGATGATGCCCTTCTTCACCAGGTCCACGTATTCGCTTTCGCGAGCGTCGAAGCCGTAGGTCGTGGAGGCGTTTTCGAGGACCTTGTTCGCCACCACGTCGCCGTTCTCGCCGGCATTCGCGCAGATGTTGACGATCGGGGCGCGGCAGGCACGCAGGATGATGCCGTAGCCGGCAGCTTCGTCGTCGCTCAGATCCTTCGGAGTCTTGATGCCGCTGGTCGCACGCAGGAGCGCCACGCCGCCGCCCGGAAGGATGCCTTCCTGGTTGGCCGCACGGGTCGCGTGCATCGCGTCTTCGACGCGCATCTTCTTTTCCTTCATCTCGGATTCGGTCGCGGCTCCGACGTTGATC
Organism: Gemmataceae bacterium; assembly: GCA_046350235.1. Taxonomy (GTDB): domain Bacteria; phylum Planctomycetota; class Planctomycetia; order Gemmatales; family Gemmataceae; genus JAIEPT01. Next base: position 16,022 of record JAXMAT010000013.1, read on the forward strand.
TTGGCCACGCCGCCCGAGAGCTTCGCGATGCGTTCGCTCAGCTTTTCCTTATCGTAGTCGCTGGTGCTCTTCTCCAGCTCACGCTGGATCAGGCCCACGCGGCCCTGGATGTCGGCCTTCTTGCCGGCGCCTTCGATGATGACCGTATTGTCCTTGTCGATCTTCACCTTCTTGGCGCGGCCCAGGTCCTTCAGGGCGACGTTTTCAAGCTGGATGCCGAGGTCTTCGAAGATCGCCCGGCCGCCGGTGAGGACGGCGATGTCTTCGAGCATGGCCTTGCGGCGATCGCCGTAGCCCGGGGCCTTGACGGCGGCGCACTTGAAGGTGCCGCGGAGCTTGTTGATCACGAGGGTCGCGAGGGCTTCGCCTTCGACTTCCTCACAAATGATGAGGATCGGCTTGCCCTGCTGCAGGACCTTCTCAAGGACGGGAACCATGTCCTTGTTGGCGGAGATCTTCTTCTCGTAGATCAGGATGTAGGGATCTTCGAGGTCGCACTCCATCTTCTGCGGATCGGTGACGAAGTAGGGCGACAGGTAGCCGCGGTCGAACGACATGCCTTCGACGAACTCATGACCGGTCTGGATCGACTTGCCTTCTTCGACGGTGATGACGCCGTCCTTGCCGACCTTGTCCATCGCCTCAGCGATGATCTTGCCGATCTCGCTGTCGTTGTTGGCGGCGATGGTGGCGACGTTCTCGAGGTCGCGCTTGCTCTTCACCGCGATCGACATGCCCTTGAGTTTTTCGACGACGTCATCGACGGCGCGTTCGATGCCGCGCTTCATGAGCATCGGGTTGACGCCCGCGACGACGGCGCGGAGGCCTTCGGTGTAGATGGCTTCGGCGAGGACGGTGGCGGTGGTGGTGCCGTCGCCGGCGACGTCATTCGTCTTGGACGCCACTTCGCGGACCATCTGGGCGCCCAGGTTCTCGTACTTGTCTTCGAGCTCGATTTCGCGAGCGACGGTCACGCCGTCCTTGGTGACGGTCGGCGAGCCGAACGACTTCTGCAGGACGACGTTTCGGCCCTTGGGGCCGAGCGTGACCTTGACGGCGCGGGCGAGCTTGCTGACGCCGCGGCGCATCGCTTCGCGGGCTTCCTGATCGAACGCAATTTGCTTCGCTGCCATGACTGCGAATTCCTCCGAAAGAGCAACAAGGTGTTTTGATATTTACGGTTGGATTGCAAAATGCAGATTTCGAATTGCAAATTGAAAGCGGGACTCGTCCGGTTCTTCAATTTGCAATCTGCAATTCGCAATTTGAAATCAGCCAAGGATCGCCAGGACATCGTCTTCGCGCATGAGGAGCATGGCTCCGCCTTCGCGGTCTTTGAACTCGTCGCCGGCCCATGCCGTGAAGAGAACAGTGTCCCCTTCCTTCACCTGGAGGGCTTTGCGGGCGCCGTCCTTCAGAAGCTTGCCGGCGCCGACCGCGAGGACCTTCCCCTTTTGCGGCTTGTTCTTGGCGCTGTCGGGCAGGACGATGCCGCCCGCCGTCTTGTCTTCCGCCTCGGATCGGCGAACGACAATCCGGTCACCCAGGGGACGCAGCTTCATAACCGGCTACTCCGATGTTAGCGCAATGATGGGGTCACAAGGTCGCGGGATGAAGCAAACCGAATGCCGAGCTTCGGAGATGCGGCGTAAGTAGTTTTATTCCAGTAAGTTGAGTCGTTTCCTGGAGTCATGCAGGACTGCCAAAAGCGGATGCTTAGGCGGTTCGGCACGGATGTCCCTGCCGAATTGGCGGAGGCGAAATCGTCCAATTTGCGTTCTGTACTATCGCAAACTATGGTTGAGCGTGGAGGTTCCGTCCATTTCCCACCAACCCGGGGGGGGCGAGCCGTGGAAGGCAAATCGCAAATCTCGGAATCCAACCGTCGCCGTTCGCAGCGTCGCAAGCCGCGGCGACAGGTCCAAGTGGAATGTCGAAAAGGTGCGTTTGGCTTTGGGCCCAACCTATGCCTGGAGTTTCGCAACCTTTCTGAGACCGGCATTCAAGTGCTGGTCAAGGTCGAGTTCAAGAAGAAGGATGAAGCCGAGGTGCTGCTCAGCGGGTTCGGCATGCGCGGCACCATCAAACGCATGTGCGAAGTGCGCTGGGTTGAGCCGCTTGAAGGCGGTCAATTCCTGATCGGTCTGCAATTCGACAAGCCTATTCCCTTCCGCGAAGTTCACAACCTGACGGCGCCCGACCAGGTGTGACGAGCTTCGCACGCCGCGAAACGATAGCCGCCGCGCTCCGTGCGGCCGCTTACTCCTTTTTCGTTGCCATCGGCCGCAGCGATTCCTGGGCTTGGCGGTCGCGGAGGAAGGCGACCAGATCCAAGAACTCGCGATAGCTCAGGTGCTTCACGACGTCGTCGGGCATCAGCGACTTCTTGGTTGGATTCAGTTCATCCAAGTCGTTGGTGGGGATCATCACTTCCTTGCCCGTCGCATCGCGGAGCGTCACGCCGTCGGCACTCTGCGAGACGCGCAGGCCGGTCACGGATTTGCCGGACTTCGTCGTGGCGACGAAGGTCTGGTAGCCTTCCTTGATCTCCTTGCTCGGATCGAGCATCGATTCGATCGTCTTTTCGAGCGAATGCGTTTCCCAGACGCGGGTCAGGTCGGGGCCGATGTTGCCGCCGACCCCTTCCAGTTTGTGGCAGGTGATGCAGGCGAGGGCTTTGTTGTTGAGGAACAGCGCCTTGCCGCGGTCGGCGTTGCCTTCGGTCTTCAGCAGCTTTTCGATGCGTGCGACTTCCGCGGCGTTCGACGACAGCAGCAGGCCGCCTTTCATGGCATCGCTCAACAGCTTCGCGCACTCCGCGTCGTTCGCATGCTTCCGCAGGCCGTCGGCCACCTCCGGCAGAAGCGTTCGCGGCAGTTGCTTTTCGACGAACAGTCTGCCGACCTTGCGCGCTCCTTCGACGCTCTGCTGCACGGCAACGATCACCGCTTCGCGAACGAGTTCCGGGTCGGCGTCTTTCTCCGCGAGGATCGCCTCCGCAGGTTTCGCCATGCGTTTCGCTTCAAGTGCGACCAGCGAACGGAACAGTTCTAAGCGAACTTTCGCATCGAGGTCCTTCGCGGCGAATGCAGCCTCCAGCTTGGCGGCGACCTTCTTGTCTTGCAGGCGGCCCAGCGTTTTCGCGATGGCGATCTTTTCCGCTGTGTTTTCCGCCATCTCGAGGCGATCCGCGAGCACGGTCGCCGCCTGCGTCGTTTTGCTGTCGTCGATCGCTTTGATGACCGACATGCGGACCGTGAGGTCTTTTTCGCTGAGCATGCCGACAAGCATCGTGCGAGGTTGGTCGCTGTTCGCCGCGCCGTGGCTGGCGAGAATCTCGATCGCGGCGAGCTTCACCGGCGTTTGCTCCGCGATTTTCTCGGCCGCCTTTGGGTCATCCTTTTCGATCGCAGGCAACGACTTCAACAAGTCCGAAACCGGCTTGACGTCAATCGGCGGATCGAGCTGATAGTTGCTGTAGGAACGGATCAGCGAGGCCTTCTGCGCTCCGGAAAGATTGACGTTTTGCACCAGCGTCGGAATGCGGTCGGCCGCGGCTTTGGTGCGGAAGGCGAGCCAGGCGTCGGCCACGCGGTCGGTGTCTTCCTGTTGGCCCGAATCGGTGACGACGAGCAACGCATCGAACGCTTCCTTCCCCGAATATTCGATCGCCCGCAGAATGCCGTCGCGCAGATACGCATCCTTGCCGCGGTCATTTGTGAGGGCATTCGCCAACACTTCGCCGGCTCCGGGGGCATTGTTTTTACCGAGGGCGATGTAGAACTGCCGAAGCACCAACCGATCGCGTTCGCCCAGGCCGGCGACCAACGCCTCATGGGCATTCGCATCCTTCTTCACGTGGAGCGACAGCGCCTCGGCCGCGGTTCGGCGAAGGTCGGCGATCTGATCGCCGACGCGGTCGATCATCGCCTTGCGGACATCGTCGTTCCAGAATTGCTGGGCGCCGGCGATCGCATGCGTGCGGGCGCGGACGGTGCGGTCGGCGTCGGCCAGCACCTTGAGAAACCCCGCCCGGCTCTTTTCGCCGCGACGGACCAGTTCCTGCGTCACGAGCTTGCGGTCGATGAGGCTTTCATCGTCGAGCGAGCGGAAGAGTTCCTCATCCGATTCCTTCGCCAGCTTCGCCCACGCATCTTTGCCGCGCGGCGCGATCGCGGGCTGATCCTTCGTCCCCGCCCAAGTGATTCGCAGGATGCGGCCATGTTTGCCGTCGCCCCAGAGGCGGCCCGCTCCGCCGGAATCGGTGCGCCAATCGCAGACATAGATCGCCCCATCCGGCCCGGTCACCATCTGGCAGGGGCGAAACAGCGGATCGTTGCTCTTGAGAAACTCGAACTCCTCCGCGACCTGGAATGTCGCCCCATCCTGCTCCACGCGGTAGGCCCGAATCAGCCGACGAAACACATCGGGATAAAACAGGAGTCCACGATATTGCTCGGGGAGAAACGTCTCATCGTAAAGGAGCAACCCCGCCGGCGAACCGCGCCCCGTCTTCAGCATCGGCGCGACCTTGCCCGGCAATTCCCCGTAGACGGCCGCGCGTGTGTTGTCCGGCACGCAGCAGCGGGCGCCGGGTCGCAGACGCCAGCCGAAATCCACGCCTTCGGGCACATGCATCAGCCTGCAACCGGTGAATTTGGAGCCGTCCTCGTTGTCGTTGTCCACATGAAACATGTTGAAGCCCGCATCGAAGACGACGTCGCGATACGGGTTGCGGTAGCCGATCGAATGCACATGCAGGTTCGATCCGTCCGGCATACAGCGGAACACTCCACCCGTGCGCGGCACGATCGCCCGACTGCCGTCCGACCCCTCGGCCCAGTTGTCGTCGTCGCCGGCGGTGATGTAGAGCCAGCCGTCGTTGCCAATAGTGAGGCCGGAAACCTGGTGGTGATGGAAACCGCAAAACCCGCGAGCGATGATCTCTTTCTTCTCGTTCGGCGTGCCGATGCTATCGAGCTTCCAGCGACGAACCGTCCCCTGGCTCGCGGTGTAAAGCCAGCCGTCATGGACAAGGATGCTCGAAGGCAATTCGTCTTCGAGCAACACCTTCGCCTGATCGTAAGGACCGCCTTCCTTGGATGCCGTGAGCACCTTGATCCGGTCCTTCACCGGCTTCCGCATGATGGCGACCTTCTTCTTCGTCCCATCCTTGAACTCGAACTCAACCGCCGCCTCCTTCTGCTGCCCTTCGGGAACGGGCACCCATTCGAGGACATACAGCGTCCCATCCGGCCCAAAGGTCATGCCGACCGGATTCAGGATCGTCGGCTCCTGCGCGACGATCTCGATCTTGAGCCCCTCCGGAGCCAGGTAGCCCTTGAGCCTCGCATCATACGACCCATGATCGACGACCTTCAGCCACTCCGGCCGAGGCTTGGTGGGCGATTGCTGAAAGTTGAGATCGGCAGGCGCCTGTTGGGCGAACGAAGACGAAGCAAACGCGGCCAAAGCCGCAACGGCAGCAAGGAGACGAACCACGCGAAACTCCTGCGGAAGGTGGGGAGGAGATCGCGGGTATTCTACTCGCAAACGCACCTGCAGCCCCGGCACTCCCCGCCTTCCGCTCCGAGGTCGCTGGACGCTCGATTCCGGTTTCCAATCCCATTCTGGTCCCAGCACCCATTCAAAGTGGGAACTGGCGACGTTCGATGTGAGAACCAGCGGAGGAAACCGTGACGCAGTTAAGACGTTGGCGGCCTGCAAGCATCCCGCACAGGATCCGCCTAGAAGCAAAGAAACCTTTCTCCATTCGGCGCCGCCTCCACTCGGGAGCTTTTAGAGTTACGTCTGTTGATTGCTCTGACCTTAGCCGACCTTTTTGCTTTGCGGCTTGTTGGCTGTGTTTTCCAATAGGATCCGCTTCGCAGTTCACTTCAGTCCAAGGTACAATGCGTTCGATATTCCGAACGGCCCCCGTTCATACAGACGGTGTGCAAATGCGAAGAGTAAGTGGCCCGATCGTCGTTGCATGCATGTTTGGCGCTCTTACAGGCGTGCGTGCTTACCAGGATTCAATTCCGTCGCGGCCAAAAGGGTGGGGGTTTTCTCCGCCGCTTCCGAATGCGGTTGCTGTGCACTCAAAAAAACGATTGAGCGGCAACTACGTCGTAGGTAGTCTCGTAATCGATCGTATGGCACTTGGCGGATTCGCTACATGCGACAATTACCCTGTCGACAATGGGAAGGCCACCGAATCGCCACAAGGGAGCCTGGCTCTCCTCGTCGATCCGAGGGAATCGGTTGCGTACGGTAAATCTCGGGGAATCGGCGTTCGCCTCGTTAACCGAACCGTTGAAGTGAAGGAGTTCGCGGCGTGCGATTCCCAACTCTACCTGGTTCAGGAAGCCAAAGACGAAAATGGAACTTGGTGCGAGATCGAAGAGCTTCCGACGACAATTTGCGGAAATAGCTTTCACAGCGTCTTCTTGAAGCCAGGACAATGTTGGGAGATCAAGGCCCGCGCATATCAGGGGGCCACGAAAACGAAGCTGCGATTTCGGCTAGATCCTGACGGCGAGTTCGATGAAGGAAGTCCAATTTATTCACCGGAATTCGACGGCGAGGTTTCCGAATCTCAGCTTCGACGCAGGCCAGGGCGGGCGGAGGTTAGGCGAGCGATTCGAGGAAAGGATGAGCGCGTCGCGATTGAAACGCTCATCAAGGTATTGAAGGGGCCGGAAAAGGATGCTGACGCCGATCAGGTTCGTTCGGCAGTAGCCCGCCTCGGCGAATTCGGGCCGGCAGCTAAGGAAGCTGTCTCTGCTCTTTATGCTCAGATGAAACTCCGTCAGTGTCGTTTGGAAGCGGCGTTCGCGGTGGTTCGAATTGAAGGAGCGAAGTCAGAACCCATGAAAATCCTACGGGGAGAGCTGCGTAAGCGTGGACGCAGTTCCCGGGCCGAGGAAGCAGCTAGGTTTCTCGGCGAGATTGGCCCGATCGCGGCGGAGGCATTACCTGATTTGGTCGCAGTCTTAACGCGAAGAGATCCTGAAGGATCTGCGTATGACCTACGTACTGAAGCAATTCGAGCTCTGGGAAGAATCCGATCCCGAGCGGACGTTGTCGTTCCCGTCTTGATCGACGTGGTAGCCGAAGGAGACGGGTATCGGCAGCATGTGGCATTGGAAGCCCTAGCCGAATTCGGCGCCGAAGCGAAGGCCGCGGTACCGCACATTATGAAGGTAGTTCAGTCGGCGGAAGGCGAGAATCTCGCGCACGCCAGCTATGCCCTCTGGAAGATAGAAAACAAGAATGACGCCGCGAACGCCAAGGTCGCGATAGACGCCCTACGTAAGGCGGCACGAAGCGAAGATTCCGGAACTGCGCAAAGCGCGGCTGACCGACTAGGTGAAATCGGTGCTCCGGCAAGCGAGTCAGTACCAGAACTGAGGGCGGCATTGGCGAAGTTCAAAGGCCCAACATACGCTCGTGCGCTCTGGAGAGTTTCTGGACAGCCCGAACCATCCCGAACCGCTTTGACCAAGTTTCTGTCATCTGAAGCCGACCTGCATTATTCGCGAACCCGCGAGGCCATTGAGTGTTTGGCTGAGATGGGGATAGACGCACGTCCAGCAATTCCAGTACTCGTTGAGCTACATCGTCGCGCGGGACTGCCTCAACGCAAACAAATTCAACACGCTGTTGCCAAGATCGATCGAGAGACTGCAGAGCGATTAGGAAGATGAATTGCGACGCAGCAATGTCGCCCTTCTCTCTCTTCTTTGCGAGGGATTCTGTACGATTTAGCGACGAAAGGTGAAATGAGATGCCTCGAACTGTTTTTTGTGTCATTCTTTTATTCCTGGCGATCGGCGGACAAGTTTATGGGCGATTCATAACACCTTGGCCTTACCGTCAGCTAACTGAGAGTTCGACTGTCGTTGTGATCGGCACCAGAACAAAGCAATTTGAAGTTCCGGTGTCGTTTACTGACAAACGGTGGCCGCTGAAATTCCAGGGCATTGTCACCGTTTTCGAGGTTCAGCATGTTGTAAAAGGAGAGCCTCGCGAAAAGCAGATAGAGATTCTTCACTTCAAGGCGGTTTTGCCACGCGACTCAGACGCGATCGAAGATGGTCCGATGCTGGTTGATTTCTCCTCCAAGGACACCTTGCCGAATGGCCAAAGAGGCGGAAGGGAGCAAGAGCGACAGGAGTTTTTGCTCTTTTTAAAACTCTCTGACGGGGGGCGATATGAGCCTGTGTCTGGAAGAATCGACCCGGTCCTTTCCGTCAGGCGCCTGCGAAGCCCGTTTCCTGACTGATGTTTATCGAAAAGTGAAGCACGCAGGATTCGTGCGACAGAGAAACGGTATCGGAACTCCGCGGAGCTATGGGTCTATGTCGCGGAGGTTGATGATCGAGCGAATTTCGCACTTCTCGAAGCGGATGCCGTCCACTCCTTCGCAATCCAGGTGCTTGAATCCGGCGATCGTCGTGTTGCGGAACTCCATGTCGGTGAAGTCGCAGGCGATGAAGGTTGTGGCGAAGAGATAGGTGTTCGCCCATGTCGCATCATGAAACGTGCATTGCTCGAAGGTGCATCGCTTGAAGCCGTATTCGTTGTTTCCGCCTGCGAATTTCGAGTGGTCGAATCGGCAATTCACGAATCGCGTGTCCACGACGTCCAGGCGGAGTCGTGCCCGCGTGAAGTCGCAATCGGCGAATGAGGTTGATGATTGTCGCCGGGCCTCTCGCCTTTTTTCGCACACCCTGACTCGGATTGGCGAACGGCGGAGCCGACGCTAGAATGCTCGCAAAGGCTGTCGTCGGAACACGTTCGGTGCGGAGGGTCAGTATGCCAGCATTATCGACCAACGAGGCCACCGAGCGACTGGCGAGGGGTGTCGAAAAGGCGAATCCGACTGCGCTCGCGGAAATCTACGCCGAACTCTTCCCGGAAAAGCCCGTGAACGGAGCGATAACCGCTGCCGACCTCGCTCGGCACGTCCGGAGCGGGCTTGAGGCGGAGGAACTCGTCGATCTCTGGAACGTCATGTTTCCTGCGGATCGCAACGTCTGGTACGACGAGGAAGACGAGAAGATCCACTACAACGAGGAAGCCCTCGGCTACGCCGACGCGAACTGACGGACTCCTCTGACCGACCCGGCATTCGGAGTCCGCCTGCGTGCCCGCCACCGCCCTCCAGCATTTCCCACGGAAGACATCGCGGCCAGGGCGATCGTCGGCCACCGACCTGCTCCCGCACGCCGCCCCCGCCGAGAAAGCTGCTTCGTCCCGACCGTTCGATGCCGCCTGGATGTTCGCGGTCAGCGCACTCGACGCCTACTTCGCGACGCCTTCGGCGACATCATCGCCTGGCCTGCTGGTTCAAGAACTCACAGCCGGGGACTACGCTCCCGGAGTGGGTCTACGAGGTCAAGTTCTCGCTTCGAGCCATCCTCGAAGATTATGACAACGAGAATTGGCGTTGGCGGATGGTCGCGCGGAAGATGATGGAGCGGGAAAACGTCACTTCAGCCTGTCCGCGGTGCAGACGCTGTTCAACAAGTTCTTCCGTAAGGGGCACAAGTTCTTCCGCGACCGACTCGACGCCTGGATGTCCCGGCCGAGAGAAAAGGTGTCAGGACCCTTTTCTGGTTGATTCCTCCCGCGAAGTCGGCAACCTTGCCTAACCTATGGGACGACCACTACGCGTCGATCAGGGCGGATGCGTATATCACGTGCTCAATCGCGCCAACGCTCGACCTCGTCGTCTTCTCAAAGACGCGGACTACGAGGCGTATCTCCGCGTTCTGCAACTCGCCCTCGAGCACGTTCCCGGCATGCGGCTGCTCGCCTATTGCCTCATGCCCAATCATTGGCACATGGCTCTGTGACCGCGGCAGGCCGGCGAGCTTTCCGATTTCTGCCATCGGCTGACGCTCACGCACACGCAGCGTTGGCATGCCCATTACCGGAATGTGGGCTGCGGGTAATTCCATCAGCGCCAAGTCGTTTCCGATCGCCGAGGACGAACACTATCTTGGTCTGCCGGTACGTGGGCGAAATGCCCTGCGTGCCGGCCTGACGGCCAAGGCGGAGCTTTGCCCTACGGCAGCTTCATCGCTTCGAGCCGGCGAAGAACGTGGACCCAACCTTGTCGGAGGGTCCCCGGGGCGTTGCCGTGGACGTGGGTCAGCCATGTGAACAAGCCGCAACGGAAACGGAGTTGGAGGTGTTGCGGCGATGCGCTCAGCGCGGTCAGCCGTACGGATCGGCGGAATGGGTGGAGCGAACGGTGAAGGAATTGAACTGGCTAAAAAAGGGTCCGACACCTTATCTTTCCGATTGGAGATCTGGGACCGCTTGCGCATCTGGGAACGAAATTTCGGCGTCCCCTGGTTTTGGCTACTTCCGCTGGTGTCAGCATCGCCTGAAACGCTGCTTCCAACGAAGTTGAACCGCGGAAACCCTGCGCACGAGCAACAGAGCATTCGCCTTGCTGATTCGCTGCGATTGCCCTCGTTCAAGTCTTTCGCGGTGTCGACGCCAGAAGGCATGGTCGAATTGAGCTGGACGCCGCTTCTCGTCCAGCATTGCCGAAACGCGGCGATTCGAAGGCTCAAGTCGTTCAAGAGCGCGATGAATGATGATGTGCCTCAGGAAATGGCGGCGAACTGGTTGGGAGATCGGGGCTGGTTGCCTCGCGGGAGGCAAAGCCAGCCCGTTCAATCGAACTCGGGGAGATTATCGCGAGGAGTTCGCCCTCATTGCCGAACGGCGGTATCGCCGTCGGCTCGGACTGATGGGCCTTGTACTGCTCGCGGCCGCATCGGCTTGCGCTGCATGATCTTCCGTCGTTCAGCGGAACCTTGGGGGCGATCGCATTCTGCTGCTTCGCCCATCGGTTGCACCGGCGCTTCCCGGTGCTGGACCGCCTGGGGCGTGCAAAGGGTCGTTGACTCCGGGATTCAAGGTGATCGCCGAATTCCTGCTCGCGCTGGACATGAAGCCGGCAGCTTCCTGCACCCGAATGTCTCGACTGCGGTGCCGTCGGTGGCCATTCCAGAGGGACCCGAGACGATGTCGTCGCCCACCCATTGGGGGAGTGGTGGACGATGCTGCGTGGTATTTCCGCACTGGGTACTCGATGGAGAAGAACCAGACCTCGAGAGGAGTTTCCGCTGGAGAGCTCTTCGTCACCAGCGGCCGAGAGAGAGGGGAAAGGAATGGAACTGCGGCAAGACCGTAACCCGTTTCTTCATAGGCGCTTTTCTGAATGAGCTATCGGCACGATCATAATGGAAATGGAGCGGACCCGTTGCTTGAGGGCACAGGGTTCCCGGTCCCTGCGTTCTGCAAGAATCTTTGCGCATTTTTCTTGGTTGATTGCATCTTATCCAGATTGTGCCGAATTCCGTGGCGTTGCTGGCCTGGGCGGGGAAATTGTGCCGGTATAATAGCCGGCGAGGGGTTGCCTTCGGCCTGCGATTGCAAATCCGGGGGCTGTTTGCATAGTCAAGGGCGCGAAGGCCGGACGTTCACTTGCCGGACGCGCCGAAACGGCGCGCAGGGCAGGGGCTTTGGAGGAAGACGCGCGATGACGTTGCTCCTTCATGATCGCTGCCCATGCGCCATCCTACCCAGAACGTCTCGAGATGCGCGCGATCCTCCGTGCCGAGGCGACCGCCCTGCAGGGAGGTTGCCGACTCGGCTGGATGATGCGTTTTCCAAGGCGGTCGATCTTTGTTCGCCTGCGTGGGGCGCGTTTGCGTCACCGGGACGGGCGTCGGCCGGATGGGCCGAAATCGCGGGGACGCTGGAACTCGACCGGGTAGCCGGGCCTATCTGCTCGATGCGACGCGGGCGGTTCATGGTGACCTGGCATGCTTCATAGCGGACGACGTGGTCCTCGCCCTGTCGCATAGCGGCGAGAGCGAGGAGATCGTTCGTCCGCTGCCGTCGTTCAAGAGCATGGGCGCGGGCGATCGTTGCGATCACCAGCAATCAGCAGCACAGCACCCTGGCCCGCGAAGCGGATGCCGCCATCGTGCTGGGACCGCTCGAGGAAGCAGCGTCCCCTCGGCTGGCCCATACCAGCACCACGGCGACGACGCTGCCGTGGGGACGCGTTGGCGTTCGTGCTCACCCGGTTCGAATTCACGCACGAGGATTTCGCCCGATTCCACCCGGCGGGGTCGCTAGGGCGCAAGTTGGCGAAGGTCGAAACCGTGATGCGAACGGGGAACGAGCTGCGCATCGCGTCGATTCGCAAAACCGTCCGCGAGGTGTTCGTCAACAACGCTTCGGCCGGCGAACCGGTGCCGTGATGCTGACGGACGACGACGGGACGCTAGCGGGGCTGTTCACCGACTCCGATTTGGCCCGCCTCTTCGAGAAACGCCGCGACGAAGCGATGGATCGGCCGATCGCCGAGGTGATGACGCCGAGCCCGATCACGATCTCCCAAGGCGCCCGCTTGATGGATGCGGTGGAGATTCTGCGGAAACGCAAGATCAGCGAACTCCCCGTGGTGGACGCGAAGCATCGCCCGGTCGGCGCGGATCGATATCACCGACCTCATCGGCTTTTTGACGCCGGAGGAAGCGGAGAGCATCTCCCGCGTGGCGTGATGACTACCTTGGGAGACCTGATGGATTTGGCCGAGCGATGTCGTCCGATCGAATTGCTGCTGATGGATGTGGACGGCGTCCTCACCGATGGGCGGATCATCTACACGGAGCGTGGCGACGAGATTAAGGAGTTTCACGTTCCGACGGATCGATCCTGAAGCACGGGGTGAAGCTGGGCCGCAAGTCGGGGATCGTGACGGGCGGAAGTCGGGACCTGGTGCGTCGGCGGGCGGCGGAATTGACATGGTCGTTCGCATCCAGGGATGCGACGACAAGCGGACCGCGGTCGAGTTGACCTTGAGAGAGCTTTGGGCTTCGGCCTGAGCAGGCCGCCTTCCTGGGCGACGACTTCGTCGATTTGGGGGCGATGGATGCGGTGGGGTTGGCGGTCGCGCCGGCGGACGCATCGGACGATGCGAAGTCGGCGGGCGCACTTCGTGACGGCGGCGCCCGGCGGGCAGGCGCGGTTCGCGAAGCGGTCGAAATGACTGGGTGCGAGTCCAGGGAATCTGGACGGACGTGTTGGCGAAGTATCGGCGTGGCGGCGGGCAGGATCCCGCGATCGTGCCTTAACCAAGGAACGAAGCTGTGTGGACCTCCAAACGCATCTTTTTGCTTCTGACCGGAACGGTGCTCTTCGTGGGCATCTTCGCTGTCTACTACTATTTCCTTGGCGGGATCGACGGTCTGCCTCCGCTGCCCAAGGATTTCGCCGAGAAGTTCGTCGACGGCGCGGAAGGGCCTAACCGTCCGATCACAACGCCTCCGCCTGAAATCGAAGTGAAGTTCCGCATCGCATTCGGAGAGCAGTGCGAAGAATTGGGTCGGTCGATCCGCTTCAACATGCATTCGAAGAATGCGCTGCTGGCGGCCGAAGTCGCCACGATCAACGAAAATCAAGACGGCCTGGTCAAGCTCACGCCCTTCAGCGCGGCGGTGTTTCAGAAGGCGAATGACGATCGGCCATTTCCTGAAGTCAACACGATCCAATGCGAAACCGCCATCATCACGATGGATAAGCCGATCACGCACATCGGAGAAATGGCGAACCGCAAGGTAAAACGCATCGAATTGAGAGGCCGGCACGGCGTCAAGCTCATTAACAATCGCGGTACTGCCAGCAAAGCGGACGACGTCGAAGTGCATATCACCGGCGAACCGCTCTTCTTCGAGGAAGGCGTCGAACACGACCTCGTCTGGACTGACGGCATCGTGCAATTGCTCGATCTTTCCGTGAAGCCCCATCCCACGAAGGTGACTGCCAAGGGTATGGACATGCATCTCACGAAGGAGCAGGATACGCCGGAGGCGAAGGCGGCCAAGAAAAAGGGGAAGAAAACCGGCGGCGAGATGGAACTGCTCGTACTTCGCAGCTACGTAGATATGTATCTCTACATCGATGCCGATGACGGCTTTCTAGCTAGTCCCAAGGAATTCGCCGAAGGGGCCAAGAAGGAACCCGCGAAGAAAAGCGGCGAGAAGTCGAAAGTCGTCGTCAAAACGGATGGCCCCTTCCGCTACGAGCCGATGCGGGAATTCGCTCGGTTCGACATTCCGAAGCGAGGGCCGACGGCTCCGAAGACTCCAGACCAAATCTTGGTGACGCGCGAGAACCGCGTGGGGAACGTTTCGAAGTTCGACCAACTCGTGTGCGACGCGCTTTCGCTGCAATTCAAGAAAAAGATCGAGCAGCCTGCCAAGGCGGAGCCAGGAAAGACTCCGGATGCAACCAAGTCGAAGGAAATCGAGACGGCTCTCGCGACCGCTTCGAATGGGCATAGCGTCGTGCTTACCATGGAAACCGAACGCCTCGATGCGTTCTGCTCCGAGTTGCTCTACCGCGCCGCGGGAGGCAATGTCGGCCCCCAGACGATTCTGAAAGGGGCGCCGGTTTTAGCCTCCAAAGAAGGCCACCGCCTGAAATGCCGTGAAATGCACCTCATCGGCCCCGATAAGGAAGGCAACGGCCAGCAGGCGTTCGCGAAGGGACCGGGAGAAATCGATCTCTATGACGCGACCAAGGCGAAGCACAACTTCTACCCCGTTCATGCCTTCTGGAAAGACAGCCTGATCTCCACGAAGGACAAGGACGGCGACCGCACCTTCGATCTACTCACGCTCACCGGCGACGCATCGTTCGTGGATGACGAACAGGATCAGCAACTCCACGGCCAACGTCTTCAGGTGTGGATGGAGCAGGTGCAGCCGAAGGATGCGGATAAAACGCCCGAAGATCCCAAGCTTGCGAAGAAGGATCCCGGCAAGGGCTCGCAGCGGCAGCGGCCGCACAAGGTCGAAGCGTTCGAGAAGGTTTCCGGAAAAGCGCCGGACGTCATCATCCGCCACGCGAACCATCTAGTGATCTGCTTCAAGGAAATGCCCGCCGTTGAGGACATGCTTCCCGATCCGATGCCGATGGCGCCGTTAGTGGCCGGCAAGGACAATGGCCCTCCGAAACTTGGCGATCCCGTTCCGGAGAAGAAGGTCGCTCAGGAAGAGAAAGAGAAGCAGAAGAAGCCAATCGAAATCAGCGCGAACGAAATCGTCTCCTACGTCTCGACGCAAGGAACGAAGAAGGAATTGCAGGAACTGGTCTCCGAAGGCAATGTCCATGTCCACCAGGAGCCGGAAGATCCGAAGGAGAAGGGCATCGATATCGTCGGCGAGATGCTCAATATGCTGCATCATCCTCAGGGCAAGACGCTTTTCGTCTTTGGGGATGCCCGCAAAGCGGCACAGCTTCAGCTTGGCGAGCTGACGCTCATCGGCCCGAAGGTCACGATCAACCAGAAAGATAACATCGCGGAAGTGGAAGGTCTCGGCGCCATGCACATGCCGAGCAATGCGTCGCTCGACGGCAAGGAAGCGAAGAAGGACGCCCGCATGACCGTCCACTGGAACGAAGGCATGATTTTCACCGGCGGCAAGTTCATCGACTTCCGCGGCGGCGTGCTTGCATACCAGGATAGCGCGAGCGTGAAGTGCAAGACGATGCAGGTCACGCTCGACAAGGCCGTCTCCTTCAAGGAGGGGCAGAAGGGGAGCCAAAAAGCGAAGGTCGAGAACGTGGTCTGCAACGAGAAGGCGTACATCCTCGACGCCGAGAAGAGTAGCGACGGCAAGTACAAGAAGTTTCATCGAATGATCGCAACGGAAGTCAGCATGGACAACGTCGAGAACAAGGTGATCGCCGCCGGGCCGAATGGTCGCGTCGATTACCTCGGCGTCGGCGATTCCGACGTCGGCCTGGCGCCGAAAAAAGAGCCCAACGTGCAACAGGTGGCGAACGACGACGGCAAGAAAAAGGACAAAGAGGTGATGAAACTCACCCGCGTCCTCTTCGACGGCCACATGAACACGATCAACCGTGAGACGGGGCGGACGACGCGATTTCTCGATAACGTCGAGGTATTCCATGTGCCCAGCGAAAATCCCGACGAGATCATCAACCCGAATGCGCCGCCGAAAGACGGCTTCTGGATGCGAAGCGAGATGCTGACGATCGTGGGTCGCAAGATCGACGAGAAGAAGCAGTCTCAGCAGATGGAAGCGAAGCGAAACGTGACTTTTCGGACGCAGGAGTTCTACGGCAACTGCGACATCCTCAAGTTCGACGAAGCGCAAGACATGATTATCTTCGAAGGCGAACAGGGGAACATAGTGACCCTGTACAAAACCGTCGGCCCCGCCGGCACGCCGCCGCAAAAGATCCAGGGCTCCAAGGTCCTCTACAACCGCCGCACTGGCGTCTTCATGCTCGAAGGCGGCAAGGTCATCTCGTCCTGGTTTCTTCCGCAAGCATCGCCGCTGGAACCCGCGATCCCCGCGGCGCTGACGCATTTCGATAGTACGCGCCGGTCAATTCCGCTCGGCATGGGGCGAGACGAACTCTAACCTTCCCCTCTCCCCCGTTGGCGAACGCACCAACTCCTCCGACAAGAGATGAGCGGGAGATTTGAGAAGGTAGAAATAAGATGGATGAGGGAGGAATCCGGACGAACATCGCTTTCGCTCGTCGTCCTTCCTCGTTCGCCATCATCGCTCGCCTGTGTCTCCCGTTTGGCCCCCCTCACCCGACCTACGGCCACCCTCTCCCCCCGCTTATCACGGGGTTGCCTGCGCTGTGGTTTCGCCAGCGGAGGGAGAGGAACTCGCGGCAAATCCTGCAAAATCGCTTCGGCCGTTAAAGTCCGCACGATCGATGCGCCGATAACTCTTCCACGAGCCGCAGACTCGGCGGCGCCATCCAGGGAAGGTGAGGCGATGAGGATCAAGCGATTCGCCGTGGGCATTCGGAACAGCCCTGCTGCGTCCGCCGCTGGTTGTATCCAGCCGTCGAGCATGGGCCCGCTCACTCCGATTCCGGTGCAGCCCGGTTGCGGACCGATGATCGAAGAAAAGCGTCAACAATCCTCAGGACAACCGCACGCCCATTCTGCCGCCGATCCTGCCAGGCATCGGTCGCTGCGCGAGGATCCGCCGGACCGCCAGGAAATTCTGCGAGCATGCCGCGCGTGATCGAGGCGTGCCGTATATCTACGAAGAATTCCGCGACGACATCGAGTTCACCGTCGAGAAGATCTCCGACGTCGTCGATCCGCCTCGCTTCTTCCCGCTCGTAGGCCCTGCTCAGTTGCATCACTGCCACTGGAAATGCACGGTCTACTACACCGAAACGTATGAATCGTCCTACCGTTTCCCGTTCGCTCGACGCGCGCCGAGTCGGGTGATCTACATCGACAAGGACCACCTGCATCAGTGCGTGAATGGACCGGACGCCCAGATGTCCGTCAACCGCGACCTAACCTCGCGGCCGTAGAGGAATAACCAGGGGACTATCTCGGAGCGTGGTCGATTCGAGCCGAGCGCTCGATCGACGACGCTCTGACTGTGTTTCGAAGTTGAATGGAACGGAAGCATGAAGCGAATCGGTATGCCTCTGCTGTTTGTGACCTTTCTCGTCGCCTCGACGACATCGCTTCGAGCGGAGTCGACGGAAAGGCTGCACGAGATGGCCGTCGAGTTGGCGTGGGCATCAGACCCAATCACCTTTCCGCATTCGCTTCACGCCGCATTCGTCGATGGTCGGATGGTTTTGGCGGGAACCGTCGCCACCCCGCATGCTCGCGATCGCGCGATCCTCAATGCCCAACATGCGACGACGCTTCCGATCACGGATCGCATCGCCGTCGATCCCAACGCACGCGTCCGTCGGACTGCCGTCACGGCCGAGAGGCTGATCGAATCGGCTAGCGATGCGTTGCGCGCGGCGTTGCCGAACGAATGCCTCGGCATCGCTATTTCCATGCAGGGAAACGGTCACCTCTCGCTGACTGGAAACGTGGCGACGAGGAAATCGCAATACGAAGCGACGGTTGCGCTGCGGAACCTGAACGGGGTTCGCAGCATCCGCAATGAACTGCAGATCGGCATGGCCGCCGCAGCGGCAGCCTCGAAGGCATTGCCTGCGACGAAGGAATCGGCAGATTCGGGCATCCGCCAAGCGACCTACAAGCCTCGACCGGCCGAAGCCGTCGGCGTCCAACCCGTACGGCTGAACACAGGCGGGCTGGAGCAAACGATCCGCAAGCAAACGGGCTATCGCGGAGAGATGTTGCTTCAGGCTGACGCTTCGGGCCGTCTCGAAATTCAGCTTTCGGCGCCGAATGAGACCGCAGCCGACGCATTGGGAAAGCAAGTCATGGATCTCGAAGCGACGCGAGCATTCTCCGTCTTCGTGGTCGTTCGCATCGCTCCCTAATCGTCTTCTCGCTTGGAACCGGCGCCATCCTCGGATACAGTGATGCCGCCCTCCCCACATTGACGCCGCGCATGCGCCGTCTCGCAAGTCGTCCATTCGTTCCGCGAGAGCGTTACGAATCCCCGCACGCGACTTCGCCGTCGGTCCTGCCGGTCGTTCGCCATTCGGTATCTAGGAGTCAGCTTCGTGATCATCTTCGACGCACACCTCGACCTCGCCTGGAACGCCATCGACTGGACCCGCGATCTGCGGCTCACGTGCGAGCAAATCCGCAAGCAGAATCGGATGCGGGGCTCACCATTGCAGCGCTGCTGCAACACGGTCACATTCCCGCGATCTGCGTCGCGGCAAAGTGGTCATTTTCATCGCTACGCTGCTGCCCCGCCTGCTCCGCATCGGCTTCATGCCCGCGATTCAGCGGATACTCATCGATGCCCGGCTCGCCAGCGCCGGCTATGGCCAACTTGCCTACTATCGCGGCCTCGAGCAAGAAGGGCTCCTCCGCAGCATTACCGATGCGAAGGCTTGAGACGCATGTGCGTCAATGGAAGGAAGACGAAGACCCAGCGACGCTCCCTCGGCTACATCCTGAGCATGAAGGGCGCCGACTGCATCCTGCGGCCCGACCAGGTGGAGGAGGAGCAAGCCGGCCTTCGCGTCGTCGGCCCCGCCTACTACGGCGTCAGCCCCTATGCCCACGGCACCGGGACCGAAGGTGGCCCTTGAGCGTGGGCCCGAATTGCCGCGCGAGATGGAACGCGTCGGCATGATTCTCGACATCACGCACTTGGCCGACCAATCGTTCGACGAAGCGATCGAAATCTACGGCGGCCCGCTGCTCGCCAGCCATCACAACAACCGCACGCTGGTGCCGAACCAGCGCCAGCTCAGCGACGAGCAGACGAAGAAGCTCATCGCCCGTGGAGCCGTAATCGGCCACGCGCTCGATATTTGGATGATGCACCCCAACTACGTCCGCGGCGAGACGAAGGTGAACATCCCGCTCCAAAGGATCTGCGACCACATCGACCGCGTCTGCCAAATGGCCGGCAATGCCAAGCACGCAGCGATCGGCACCGACCTCGACGGCGGAGCCTGGGCCGCGAGCAATCGCCCCACGACCTCGACACGATCGCCGACCTGCAACGCATCCTTCGACATGCTCCGCAAACGCGGCTACTCCGAGGCGGACATCGAAGGCATCATGCACGCCAACTGGGTCCGCTTCTTCCGCGACGCGTGGAAGAAGTAGGTTCACCCGCTGCCGAAGAGCCGCACGAAGTAAGCGGATTCCGATATCGCGCCGAACCGCTTACTTCGTGCGCGGCTCCTTCTCGAAACGCAGGAGCCGCAGGCGACCAGTTCGCCTGCGGCTCCCCGCTAAACGGTGACGGATGCGAATCAGCGTCGTGCGAGCGCTTCCACGGTCAGGTCGGCGAGGGCTTCGTTGCCGAGGATTTGAACGGCGCGTCGGCGGAGGTCGGTGCGGGGATCGCGTCGGTCATTTGCGGCTGCAGTTGAGCGAGGCGATTGCAGCATCGTCGCGTTCAAAGCGTCGATGCGAGGACGCAGATCCCTGCGAGATCGAGGTCGGTCGCGAGCCGATTCGCCGGCCTTCCATCGTCAGCAGCACGCCGGCGAAAGCGCGCGGCGTCGATCTGAACTCGAAAAACTTGCGGACCATCGCTTCAGGCAGGCCTAATTCCTTGCCGCGGGCGACGAGGTCGTTGAGCATTTTCGATTCGCGGGGTCAATTTCGGGGCCTTCGTCTTCCATTTCGCGGCGGCGACGTCGTCCGCGAGGGCGAGGCGAGCCGCTCATCGCCTTGGCCAGCGATTCGACGGCAACCGACGGATCGACGCCTGCTTTTCCTCGCGGGGTCGGGGATCTTCGGTTCATCCTTCTGGGGCTCGGTTTTGGATTGCTGCTGAGCGGTGGCTTCATCGTCCTTTTCTCGTCTTTTTGGAAGCGGCTCTTTCGCCTGGCTCCGTTCTTCCTTGGCCTTGGCTTCGGCTTCGCGGAAATCGAGTTCTTGCCTTTGCAGGTTCTTGCGGGCTTCCTTCGAGCTTCTGATCCGCCCGCTTCTTGGCGGCCTCGGCTTGTTCCACATCCCCCTTCGCGTAGACCACGCGATCGGCGGGCGTGACCTTCGAGAGATCCAATTTCGGAGGCGGCATCTTGCCCGACATCAGGTCGGCGAGCAACGGCTTCACGATTTCCGCGGGCACCGCCCAGCTTTCCGTGCGGCCTGCTCGGCAGATGTTGATCCCGATCACGCGACCTTCGAGATCGACGATCGGCCCGCCGCAGTCGCTTGGCTTCACCACAGAATCGTGTTGGAAGATCGTGGGATATCCGCTGCGACGGCTGCTGAGTTCGCTGCCCATGCGGGTCTGCACATCGCCCCGGTTGTCTCCCGCGGGTCGGCGTTCGAGTTGCACTTTGCGTTCGAGAATCTCGTCGCCGCGGCGGACTGCGAGGACAACTTGATCGCCTGGCTTGTAGCCCGAGATCAGCGACATGAAGCCTTCGGGGCCCTCGAATTTCTTGCCGTCGAAGGTGATGATGACGTCGTTCGCCTTCAGCCCCGCTTTTTGGGCCGGCGTGTTCGGGACGATCTGCCCGACCTTCGCTCCCCCGCCCTCGTTGGGTTCGAGGGCGACGCCGAGGTACGCGGACTTGGAGAGATCCGCCTTCGGAATCGGTCCCTTGTTGAGGATGTTGCGCGAGGCGACGCTGACGACGCCGATCGCCACCGGCTCGTCGCTCGGGCCGGCACATGCGACCCAGCTGCCGACTTCGGTTTTGCCCGCTTCCTTGAAGTCGATCGGCTTGAGGTCGGTCGCTTCGATCTTGAGCATCGCCAGGTCATGTGCCTGGTGGACGCCGACGATCTGAGCAGGGTAGAGCTTCCCGTCGCGGAGTTTCACCGAGACGGCGCCGATGAGGTCGTTTGCCTTGGTGAGGATCCAGCCGTCGGGTCCGACAACCATGCCGATGGCCGCGTCCTTGCCGTCCACGAGGATGCGGACGGTGCTCGGCGTCGCCGGCGCGACAACGGGCTTGAACGCTTCGACGAACTTCTGGTTCTTGCGGGTGAACTGCTGCGCGGGATCGCGATTCTGTGCGAAGATCGGCGACGCCGCCGTCATCGTTCCGCACAACGCGAGAGCAAAGAGCAAACGCTTCATGGCGTAGGAGTCCTGGTATTTGAAACTCAACACTCGAAACTTGAAACCGAAATCTGCGTTTTACGTCGGCCGCTTCGCGAGCGTGACCTTGAGCATGATCGTTTCTTCGCCGCGGCGCACCTGGATCGCGACTTCGACGCCGGGGCGGCGAGCGGTCAGCACTTTGCCGAGGTCGTCGCTGTTGACGATTTTGGTTCCGTCGATCGTCACGATGAGGTCGTTCACCTTGAGGCCCGCCTTTTCCGCCGGGGAATCGGGGGCGACCAGCTGGACCTTCAGTCCATTATTCGCGTCGGCGTCGCCGCGGATGCCGAGGTAGGCGTCGTTGGTTTTGATTTTGCCGAAGAGGTTGTCGCCGAAGACTTCCGCCTTGGCAAGCTTGTCCCACGTTTCGCGGTAGGTATCGACGGGGACATGGATGTTGGCCGTGATCGCTCCGCCGATGCGGCTATGGATGCCGATGACCTTGCCCTGCATGTCGAAGAGCGGCCCGCCCGAGTCGCCGCCGACGAGCGTGCAATCGGAACGGATGAGCGACTTCTGCGAATCGAGGATGCGGCCTAGGCGGACGACCGGCGTACGGCCGGTGAGGTAGCCGCCTGGATGTCCGATCGCCATGCACCAATCGCCCTTCTTGAGGTCCGCCGAGGTGCCCATTTCGATGAACGGATAGTCGCCGGGATCGACGATTTGGATCATGCCCGAGTCGATGCCCTTGTTGGCGCCGAGCGTCTTGCCTTTGAGTTTTTTGCCGTCCGGCATGATGAGCTGGCAATCACGGTTCGGTGCGCCGGAGACGTGTCCGGCGGTCAGCACCATGCCTTCCTTGTTCACGATGACGCCGCTGCCGGAGGACCCGCCGATGCGGACGCCGACGACGGCGGGCATCACCTTTTGGGCGAGTTTTTGGACGTGGTCCTGAATCTCCTTAAGATCCTTGACCGACTCGGGGGCGGATTTGGTGAAGACTTTGGGGAGGGTTTCTTGAGCGTGCAGAGGAGCGAGCAAGGCTCCCCAAACGACGGCGACTGCGAGCGCAGAGCGCATGGCCGTTCCTTTCAACTGGTGCGGACAAGGTAGGTCGAGCGAAGATTCGACGGCGGACACCTCTTCATCTAACCGCGTGGCGTTGCGTGTGACAAGCGTTTTCCGACTGAGAGCGGAGATGAGAAGTTTTTCATGGGATAGAAGCGGGGCGCCGCTGCCGAATCGCAGGAATCAAAAGTCAGAAGGCACGCAACGAAGCGTCCCCTCTCCCCCGCATGGACCGCGAGTGTCCGGCATCCGTCGCTTCGTGGCGACGCGCGACGAGAAAGGGAGCTACGCGATGGTCTACGCCCCCGTCGGAAGGCCGTCCGCGGTCCGCATGGACAAGATCCGCGGCGAGAAGGCGAGAGCCTGGTGGTTCAATCCCCGCGACGGCAAAGCGACCTCGATCGGCGAGTTCGCGACGACCGGCACAGGCACCTTCACGCCGCCGAATCCGGGCGAGCAACTCGACTGGGTGCTGGTGCTCGATGATGCGACGAAGCACTTTCCGCCGCTTGGGGAAGTGAAGCGATGATGGACGCAGCGTGTGATGGTTCGTCGCGACGCACAGCGGTGCGCGGGCTCCAAGAATCGAGGGCATGTTGATTCCGCTGGCCGACGAACGAAATGACGACCTCAAGAATCGGAGTGAACAAACTTTGTTGTGACAGTTAGCGCCATTCCCATCGTGATTCCGCCGATCCCGAGCAGGATGAAGTCATTGTCCCGTTCCAACTCGATGAGGAATGCAGGAAGTCGATCCGGTATGAAAGCACAGGAAATCATTAGAACGCCAACTGCGGCACAGACGGTTGCAAGCCAGTATCCGAAAGTGCGTCCCCAAAGAGCGATTGTCCGACCCGCGAAATAGAAGGCG
The DNA here is from genome assembly GCA_046350235.1 of Gemmataceae bacterium. GTDB lineage: Bacteria > Planctomycetota > Planctomycetia > Gemmatales > Gemmataceae > JAIEPT01. The sequence continues at coordinate 39,479 of JAXMAT010000013.1, forward strand.
GGAATGAAAATACCGAATGTCGCCCGGGTGCTGAAACCGCTGAAACGCAAGGCGAAGGCGACGCAGGTGAAAAAAATTGCCGCCAAGAGCGAGAGCGACCCGAAGAGGGCCGTCCTTGCTCCGTTCTCCGGAGGGGGATCGAGGTGCGGAGTCAGGGGCACGAATGGAGGAAGCGATTCGAAGCCATCCTTCGCGGCAGGTTTCCCCGGCTTTGAACCGTCGTTCAGCGCCATCGTGCTCTCGCAATCTTTCGATTGAGATCGATCCGCATCGAAGTGCCGCGGAGGCTGGTGCCATACTGCCGCATGAGGTTCAGGCCGCGCTCCGCTGCGCGTCGCGGCTAACCACGAGCAATCGCGCCTGGCGGTAGCCTTTCCAGGACGCTCCAGGGGCGGCCTTCCATCGTCTTCTCCAGATGACGCGGCGCCGCATGATCGAGTTCGGAGACTTTGCGGCTCGTCATGCTCACGGCCATGGTGTTGCATTCGGCGAGCGCGACGCGGGAAGACGCCTTGCGGTCGAAGACGCCGATCAGCGCCGGCGTCATCCATTCCTGCACTTAGTTCGATGCCATCGTGGCCGCGAAGATATTTGCGGTTGCGCAGAGGAAACGGATGCGCTTCCCATCCGCCAGGTTACGCGGCGAGCCGGAACGATTTCTTGATGTTGCCGTTCGACGAATCCACTTCCTGCACCATGCCCTGACCATCATGCAGACGATGGTGCCGTCCGTCTCCTGCGCGCGACGCTGGCTGGGCGAAGCGGCGCCCGGGCGTGTGTTGGTAGACGACTTTTCTCCAGGCGTCACTTCGATCAGCATGTTGTAACAGCCGATGAACGTGTTGCCGTTGTAGAGGCGTTGGCAGTTGATGGGGTTGCCGGGGACGCGGTGCTCCCGGACGACTTTCTTCTGCATGTCGTATTCGACGACGCCAGTTCGCGGAGTTCGTCGGCGATCAGCACGTTGCAATTCGGCAGCATCTGCGCGTCCATCGGGCCGGAGAGGCCTTCGAGCGACCAGCGGATACGACCGTAGCGACCGAACTCGGAGACGCGGCCGGTGCCGCGAGTGTCATGCTCGCAGACGAGGAAGAGCCGAGGATGTAAATGCTCCCGACGCTACGCAGGTCGATTCGCTTCGCGTTGGCGTCGTACATTTCTGCCACGCTGCCGTGCCTTCTTGCGTTGATCGGAACCCATGTCGCCCTGGCAGCTTTCCGGCCGAAGGCTCTCGCCGGCCCAGCCAATGCAATTCTTCCTCCACTTTGCCAAGTAATGAGCTTGGGCGTGAGGGCAACAAATCGGCGAGCGACTCGATGGCGTCGGATTCGTGGGCTGCAATCAAGCCCCGCCAGCGCACGGATCTTCACTACCGTTTCTTTGTCTCCCCCAGATTGCGGCGAACCAGATCGATGCTCTCTTTATTCCGATGCGGCCCAAGACGATGCTCGCTGCGGCCCGTCGCGCGGCAAGGGGATCGCTCAGCGGCTTCGAAGGATCGCGTCTGCCCGAGGGTCGGCCGCGGCGAGGATGGTCAGAGCGTGATGCGCTTCTTCGACATTCTGCGGGTCGTCGATGAAGGGCAAGTATGCCAAAAGCACCACCAGCGCTCTGGAGATTTGCCTTGTCGCGGCTTGTTTGGCGGATCGCGGCCGCGGGGCGGCGGACCTGGCCCTGGCGAATCATCGAGTTAGTTCATGGCGACGAATCTCGGCATTCCCGTCCTCAAGATAGAGGCTGGATAAATGGGATCGGCGCTTCCCTGCTGATCAGGTCGCGGGTAACTTTAGTTCGCGTCTTGAAATCATGCTGCTCCTAAATTCCGATGCAGTCTTTTTGAGGCGTGCCATACCTTCCTTTAGGAAGCGTTCCATTCTCGCAGCCATTGGAGGACTTGTTTCGCTTCGATGCCGACGTTCGATGTGTGAGCAGCGGCGTGTCCTGACCGGCAATGTCCGCAAGGGAGCGGTCACCGCGTCGGCCAATCAAGTTATCCACCTTGGTTACCGAACCGCCGGCGAATCGTCCGCTAATTTCTGGCGTGCGGTTTCGCGATCCTCGAGTCGAGCGTACCGGCCCCGGACGTAGGCTAACACTCCGCGCAATTTTCGGGTCCGTCGATTCTAACGCCTTCGTCACTTCCGGCGATGCCCTCCTTGACGCGAACATGCTTGCCGACGGCGCGGAGTGCTGGCCTCAACTTGCATCTCGAGAAGAGGATGAACTGCAGCATCGTCGCCAAATGGTCTTTGAGGGCAGGGCGATTCGCTAGAAGCCGGACGACCGCTAAAGCCAAATCGTTGTCTCGCTTCCTTCGATCTTCTGGACGACTTCCGCAATGCGTGCGAGGCTTCCGGCAATTCTTTGGGAGGCGATTTGAGGAAACGAGTACCGGGGCTCCTCGTTCGATCAATACGACATGCCTTCTGTTGCGAAGTTGCCCTCTTTGTCCGTGAGTTGCCGAACGCATTCCTTGAGCTTGGCTACGTCTTCCGTGGAGAGAGTGCGGATATTGAGGTAGCGGAATAGCGCCCAGCGTCTTCCGAACCTCCCCATTGCCGTTCGAGTTGTCGATCGAAGTCGTCCAGGGCCGCCGGGAGCCAGTTGCGCCCAGCGACATCGAGGAAAGCAGTATTAGAGCGGCAATCGACATGGCGCGGCATCCAGCGGAAGCGAGGCGAGGAGCACTTCAGCGTAAACGGGTTGCGCAGAAAATCCTAACGAAAAGACGATCACGGAGCGGACGAATCATCGTCGATGATGCTGCCGCGCAAGAGGCCGTGTCGATGCATAGCGGAGGGTCAGCACGTTGCCTTTTATTGCGGTGCGAAATGGCGCCAAGGAAATGCGGAGATCCAACGGGGCTGAAATCAACTTTACCCATCTTGAAAGTTCTGGCCGCTCCAATGCCCGGATAATCGCTGAAGCCCGATTCTTCGGCCCCGAAATATCCGAACGATCGATGGAAGATAACGCTTGACATTGCTAGGGATATGTCAAGGTCGTAAAATTGGATTGTTTGGCGGGGCTGGATAAGACACCGCTACCGGCGGGCCATTCTGCCCAGGTGGCCTGGATTTTGGTCCGCAGTTTGCACTTAGCGGATCGCTAACGCGCACAACGTTCGAACGTTGGCCGGATCATGCGGTTCGGCCAGCAAATCAAGGGGACGAGGGACATGCGCAGAGTGGTCGTAACAGGCCTTGGCGTGGTGGCCCCCAACGGTGTTGGGAAAGATGCGTTTTGGAATGCATGCTTGAACGGCATCAGCGGCGTCGCGCCGATTCGCAGCTTTGATGCGTCCGGCCATCCGGTTAAAGTGGCTGCTGAAGTTCCCGATTTCGACGTCAATGCCTTTCTCTCCGCCTCGCTGCGGAAGAGCACGAAGATCATGAGCCGGGCCATGCGGTTCGCTGTCGGCGCCGCCGGTCTTGCGATCAAGGATTCCGGCATCGACTGGGACAACGAAGATCCCGAACGGCTCGGCGTCGTGATGGGGACTGGCCTGGTTCCGATCGATATTCCTGAGATTGCTCCCGCCGTCTTCCAATCGTGCGACGAAAACGGCAAGCTCGATGTGGTGAAACTCGGCCAGCAGAACGGGGCCCTGTTTCCGCTTTGGATACTCAAATACCTGCCCAATATGGTGGCAGCACATGTCTCCATGGCGTTCAACGCGCAGGGGCCGAACAGCACGATCACGACGGCATGCGCCGCCGGCACGCAATCCGTTGGCGAGGCATTCCGCCTGATTTCCCGAGGCGATGCCGACGTCATTCTCGCGGGGGGCGCTGACAGCCGTATCGACCCGCTCATGATTCTTGCTTATTCCGCGCTGGGTGCGCTAAGCACCTCGGATCGCCCTGCATCGGAAGTGTCGCGCCCCTTTGATGGCGGCCGCGACGGCTTCGTCTTGGGCGAAGGGTCCGGAGTGCTGGTTCTCGAAGAGTTGGAACGCGCCAAAGCACGCGGCGCCGTCATCTATGCCGAAGTCCTCGGAATGGGCACAAGCTTCGACGCGTACGCGGTGACGAAACCTGACCCAGACGCGAAAGGCGCCGCGCGAGCCATCACCTCCGCCCTCAAGGAAGCCCAGATCGACCCGAAAGACGTCGACTACATCAACGCTCACGGCACCAGCACCCGGCTCAACGATCTGATGGAAACGGCCGCGGTCAAGCGTGTCTTCGGCGAAGGAGCGCGAACGCTGCCGATGTCGTCCATCAAGTCGATGGTTGGTCACCTTATCGGCGCCGCCGGGGCGGTGGAAGCGGCGGCACTCGCGTTGTCGCTGCATACGAACGCCTTGCCGCCGACGATCAATCAGACGAAGCCGGATCCCGCTTGCGACCTCGATTATGTGCCCAACACGGCCCGCGAAAAGCGGACGCTCGTCGGGATCTCGACGAGTTTCGGGTTCGGTGGGCAAAACGCAGCACTTGTGATGAGCCGCTTCGCCGCGTAGTTCGCAACGTATTCGGCGTCGCCGTTTTTTTCCGCGCCTCGATTTCGGCCGCGATTCGTCGCGGCCTTTTTTGTCTTGACAAAAAACCGACCGGTTGGTATAGTAAAAGCATCCAACTGGAAGGTGCCGATGAAATCCAAGAACGCACGCGATACTCTCTGCGAGGCCGCCCTCCGCATCGCGAATCGCGATGGGCTGCTGGCCATGACGCTGGATAACGTGGCCAAGGAAGCTCAGGTCAGCAAAGGGGGGTTGATGTATCACTTCCCTACGAAAGACGACCTGATCCGCGCCATGCTCGAATACTTCGGCGACGACGCGGAGCAGTTACTGATCCGCAAAATGGCCGAGGATCCGGGGGCGAGATTTCGCTTCGCCCGCAGCTTTCTCTCGTCCGTGTTCGGCGACGGCGAAGAGGACCGCGATGCACCGGAGCATCTCAAACGCGAAGCGCTCGAACGCATGATGCTTGCGATGATTGCGGCCGTGGCGAACAATCCGAACGTCATCGAGCCCCTTCGCGGAAAGGTCGCGAAAATCCGCGACCGCGTCCTCAGCGATCGCCGCGACGGCATGGAGCAACTGCTCATTTGGCTCGCCGTCGACGGGCTCATGCTTTGGCAATTCCTCGGCCTGATCGATCGGGAAGATCCTCTGTTCGCCGAGGTCGGAGCGGCTCTACGAAAGAAGACGGAGCCGAAGAAGAGAAAAGCGAAGCGTCCAACGAAGGGGGGCGTCGCATGAACGGCTCCTCGTTGTTGCAAAAGCGCTGGTTGGCGAAACTTGCAGTGATGATTGCCGTCGTGGGGGCCATTGGGTTCTACATCTCCCGCCCTGCCGAATCGAGCACGTCGAACCTCACGCCGACGAAGCCATCGCATGCTCCAGTCCGCATCCACGCGTTGGGCCGGCTTGAGCCTAGTGGCCGAATGCGAGTGGTCGCGGCGCCTTCCGGCAATGAGGGAGCGAGCGTCCGCAAATTGATGGTGGCCGAAGGGGACGATGTATCGCCGGGGCAAATCCTGGCGATTCTGGACAATCATCCGCGCCGCGAGGCTGCCCTCGCCGAAGCCGAATCGCGCGTGTTGCTCGCTCAGGCGAAGCTCGCTCAGGTGCGCGCGGGCGCCAAGGCAGGCGACATCGCCGCGCAACGTGCGGTAGTGTCGATCGCCAAACGCCAGGTTGAAGAGGCCCGTCGCCAGTATGAACGCGGCAACAACCTGCTGGGGCGCAATGCGATCGCTCCGGAGGAAATCGAAAAGCTCCGGTGGTCGCACGACAAAGCACAGATCGAATTCAAGCAAGCGGAGCATGTGCTCAGCAGTATTGCCGAGGTGCGAGATACGGATGTGAAGTCCGCGGAGCAGGAAGTCGCTGTCGCGAAAGCCGTCGCTGCTCGGGCCGCCGCTGACGTCGATGCGGCTACTGTGCGAACGCCGTCCGCGGGGCGCATCCTCGCATTGCTGACGCGCGAGGGGGAACGCATCACCGATCAGGGTTTGCTCAAGCTCGGCGACGTTGGCAGCATGCACGCGGTGGCCGAGGTGTTCGAAGCGGATGTTCGCAAAGTACGTCTCGGCGGCGCCGCGGAAGTGTTCCTCGAATCCACAGGCGAGCGATTCCCCGCGAGAGTCGTCGAAGTAGGCCACGCCGTCGCTCGCAAAGCCGTGCTGACGAACGACCCCGTCAGCGACACCGATGCCCGAATTGTCGAAGTCCGTGTGCAGCTCACGACTGCCGACAGCGCTTCGCTCGCCCGCCTCTCCCACGCGCGTGTTGAAGTGTCGATCGCAGTCGGCGAGTGATGGTGTCTCCCCTATTCTCGATGGTTCTCATGCGTTCCGTCCTCCGTGTCGCCTGGCGACAGCTCAGTTATCACAAGATGAAGCTCGCCGTCGCCGCAGCGGGCGTCGTCGTGGCGGTGATGCTGATGCTCGTCCAGCTCGGCATTCGCCAGGGCGCCATCGACAACAGCGTCGCCGTCGCTCGCCGCATCACCGCGGACCTGATCGTCGTCAGCCCTCGCACCAAGACCATCTTCCAATCCTCCGCGTTCCCGCGCCGTCTGCTGTTCCGCATCCCTGGTCATCCGGCAATCGACCGGGTGCAAGCGGCGTACATGTCCCAAGCTAAATTTCGTAGTCCCTGGGACCACCAAGAGTTCCCGATCAGCGTCTACGGCGTCGATCCGCGCGATCCCATGATGGACCTGCAGGGCTGCTCGCCCATGCCGACGAACTCGAACTCGCCGACCGCACCCTCTTCGATCGCCGCAGCCGAAAGACGTAGCGCCCGGTGGCGAAGCATCTTGAAGAGGTTGGCCCGCTGATGGCGGAAATCAACTACCGCAAGGTGAAGATCGTCGCCACGGTGGATGTCGGCATTTCGATCAGCACCGACGGCAACCTCTCTACACCTCGCCCGCCAATTTCCACCGACTTTTCCCCGCACGCGATCCAGGCAACGCGGACTTGGGGCTCATTCGTTTGAAGCCAGGCATGGACGCGGAAGCGGTGCGGAAAGAACTCGAGCCCTACCTCGGAACCGAAGCCCGCATCGTCACGCGCCAACGCCTTGTGACGGATGAAGAAACCTACCTGCGAGAAACCGCTCCCCTCGACTTCATCTTCGGCATGGGCGCCGCTGTCGGGTTCTTCATCGGCTTCGTGGTCGTCTATCAGATTCTGTACCACGGAAGTGACGAACCATCTGCCGCAATTCGCGACACTCAAGGCGATGGGATTCAGCGACCGGTACTTGCTGGGCGTCGTCCTCAGCCAGTCATTCATGCTGTCGTTCCTCGGGTTTTTGCCCGGGTTCGTGTTCGCGCTCGGCATCTACAAGATTTCAACGAAAGCGATCCAAATGGAATTCGGCATGACGCTCGAACGAGCCGTGGCCGTCTTCGTGGCCACGGTGGTGATGTGCGGACTTTCCGGCATGATCGCCATCCGCAAGGCGTGGACCGCCGACCCTGCGGATGTTTTCTGATGCAGGCAGCCATGCAATCCGGTTCGACCAATCCCGTCGTCTGGGCGAAGAATATCCAGTTCGCGTATGGCGTAGGCGAACTCCGGCAGCATTCTGTTTGATGTTTCTGAGATCGCGGCCGGCGAAATCGTCCTTCTCACCGGCCCAAGCGGCAGCGGAAAGACCACGCTGCTGACCTTGATCGGCGCTTTGCGGCATGTCCGCGAAGGGCAGCTCAGCGTTCTCTCGCATCCGCTCCATCAGGCGTCTGCCGCCGAACTGATGCTCGTTCGTCGGCAAATAGGGTTCATTTTTCAGCAGCACAACCTGCTCCCTTTCATGCTGCTCGCGGCAATGTCGAGTTGGATGTTTGATCTGCACCCGGAGATTCCCAAGAGTGCAGTACGCCAACGAGCTACCGACCTGCTCGAAAGCGTCGGTTGGGCGATCGCCTCCGAGTATCATCCCGATCGCGCTTGTCCGGCGGTCAGAAACAGCGAGTCGCCGTCGCTCGCGCTTTGGCCGCAGAACAAACTGTTGCTCGCGGATGAACCGACGGCCGCGCTCGACAGCCAATCGGGCCGCGATGTGGTGAATCTTCTTCGCAATTTGGCCCCGCACCCGTGGCTGCTCGATCCTGATGGTCACGCACGATAGCCGTGTTCTCGATGTCGCCGACCGAATTTTGCACATGGAAGATGGCCGCATCCAGGGCGGTGTCTGATGGTTTTTACTGGCCTCCTCCCGGCGTCCCAAAAGAAAAACCAAAGGGCGCAAACCCTTGTCCTTCATGCGTTTTCATCCGTTCGACAAAAATCTTCGTCGAACCGTTGCCGATCCGTGTCTGCTTTCTAAAAACTGGAAGTCCCGCAGCACTGTTGCGGGTTGTCTTTTAGAATTTGGGTAGATGAAGGAAGTTGCATTTTCATGGTGCATTTTCTTTGGGTTGTCGTGCTCCGCGAGGGGTGGGATGGCTTGGGGAGGGTGCCACCGAGTTGAAGAGATTGCAAGAGCCTGGAGGTAGAAGAAAGAGAACGTTACTTTTTCCCCGCATCATCTGGATCAGGTGAGTGGGGAGGTGGCAATCAAGTTGTTTCTGGCTTAGCACGAGCGCGCGTTGGGAGGATTCATTCTGCGAAAGCGGGATGTTCTTGAGTCGGGAAACTCGAAAGGGTTGTCCGACGAGAGCAGGATCAATGCGGTTAAGCTACTAAGGGCATGTGGGGATGTCTTGGCGCCAGGAGGCGAAGAAGGGCGTGGAAAACTGCGAAAAGCCCGGGGGATCGGTTAAACGCGAGTTGATCCCGATACCCGAATGAACGCAAACTGAATCCATAGGTTGCGTGGCGAACCAGGAACTGAAACATCTCGGCACCTGGAGGAAGAGAAAGAACCTCGATTCCGTCAGTAGCGGCGAGCGAACGCGGAAGAGCCTAACCGAAGGGGCTTGCCCTTTCGGGGTTGCAGGGTCTGCATTTAGAGAGCTGGTACCTTAGCGGAACGATCTGGAAAAAGTTCGACCAGAGCCGGGTGATAGTCCCGTACGCGAAAGGGGAAAGTTTCGAGCGGGATACTCAAGTAGGACCGAACACGTGAAAGTCGGTTGAATCGGCGGGTCCATCCCGCAAGGCTAAATACTCCCTGGCGACCGATAGCGAACCAATGCGGAGCGAAAATGGGAAGAACCCCGACAAAGGGGAGGATAGGGAACCTGAAACCACATGCCTACAAGCGGTCGGAGCCCTATGCCCAGCAATGGGAATGGGTGACGGCGTGCCTTTTGCATAATGATCCGGCGACTTGCCGTCATGGGCGAGGTTAACTGCTTACGGCAGGGATCCGCAGCGAAAGCGAGTCCGGAAAGGGCGAAACAGTCCAGGGCGGCAGACGCGAAACCACGTGAACTACGCATGGCCAGGTTGAAGTGAGAGGGTAACACCTCATGGAGGACCGAACTCACTAGTGTTGAAAAACTAGGGGATGAGCTGTGTGGAGGATTGAAAGTATCATCAAAGGAGATATTCCTAAAAACTTTAGTTAACGTCGATGCTGATCAGCGGGGGTAGAGCGACTGATAATGGGGCCTACCCGCTACCCATCGAAACCAAACTCCGAATACCGCTGAGTGAAGTCGGGCAGCTAGACGGCGAGGGATAAGCTTCGTCGTCGAGAGGGGAACAACCCAGGACCGCCTGCTAAGGCCCCTAAGTCATGCTAAGTGCGAAAGGAAGTTGGATTCCTGAGACAGCCAGATGTTGGCTTAGAAGCAGCCACCATTTAAAGTGCGTAATAGCTTACTGGTCGAGGAGTCCTGCGCCCGATAATGAACGGGACTAAGCATGACGCCGAAGCAGCGGATGAGCAGAGCTTTGCTCTGTTCGTGGTGGTGGAGCGTCGCAATAGCCAGCGAAGGGAGACGGATAACGACTCGGAGGTTTTGCGGGATCATGCCGGAACGAGTAACGATAAAACGGGTGAGAATCCCGTTCGCCGAAAGCCCAAGGTTTCCTGGGGAAGGTAAATCCGCCCAGGGTTAGTCGGACCTAACGCGAGGCCGAAAGGCGTAGCGGATGGACGGCAAAGAAATTCCCCTGCACCATGTTCAAGGTTGAAGACGTCAGGACGCTTTCCGGAAGGCGATCGCCCGAATAGAGCGGGCGTGCCGCAAGGCCGAGGCCGCTTACGTTGCCGAAGGTCGTCGGAAGGAGAGTCAAGAAAAGCCGACGTTGGACGACGGACATGCCCGTACTAAAACCGACACAGGTAGGCGAGATGAATATTCTCAGCGCTCGAGAGAACGCTGGCGAAGGAACTCGGCAACATAGCCCCGTAACTTCGGGATAAGGGGCCTTCTGGAGGGTGTCAAAGCCCATGGAGGCCGCAGAGAAATGGGTCTAGCGACTGTTTACTAAAAACACAGGTCTGTGCCAACGCGCAAGCGGATTGTATACAGACTGACGCCGCCCGGTGCCGGCAAGTTAAGGAAGAGGGTTAGCCGTAAGGGTGAAGCTCGCAACCGAAGCTCCGGTAAACGGCGGCCGTAACTATGACGGTCCTAAGGTAGCGAAATTCCTTGTCGGGTAAGTTCCGACCTGCATGAATGGCGTAACGATTGACACCGTCTCCGCCAGTGACTCGGTGAAACTGTAGTCGTCGTGAAGATGCGACGTACCCGCGACTAGACGGAAAGAACCCCGTGAACCTTTACTGTAGGATAATAGGGGTTTAGGCCCGACATGCGTAGCGTAGCTGGAGACTAAGACCGAGGACTTCCGGGTCCTTGCGAGTCGACGATGAAACACCAGCCTTGTCGCGAATTTAACCCCGACCCGTGAATCCGGGCGGCGGACAGTGTTATCTGGGCAGTTTGATTGGGGCGATCTCCTCCTAAAGAGTAACGGAGGAGTCCAAAGGTACCCTCAGCCCGGTCGGCAATCGGGCATCGAGCGTAAAGGTAGAAGGGTGCTTGACTGCGAGACCGATGGGTCGAGCAGATGCGAAAGCAGGGCTTAGTGATCCGGCGGTTCCGAATGGAAGGGTCGCCGCTCAACAGATAAAAGGTACTCCGGGGATAACAGGTTTATCTCCTCTGAGCGTTCATAGCGGCGAGGAGGTTTGGCACCTTAACACATTGGGTGCTATAACAGTAATGTTGTACCAACAAATCGGCTTATAACGTGAAACCGTCCGTAGTGGCAGAAGGGTTGTGAATGGCGAAAGGCACGCTGCAATGGCGTAAGCTCCGAGCTAGTGGCCCCTCCGCGCTGCACGGCAACACCGTGGGGAAGTCGTCGAGCAAGGATAAAGGCAGAAGGACGAAGGATGAAAATCCTGAATCCGAAGCTGGAAGCCTCATTCGATTGACCCTGTAACGACTGGCCCGAAAGGGCAGACTTGGATCTCATGGTCTGAAGCATTGGGCAAACGCCACACGCTTCGGATTGCACGATCCGGGTAATACGCCGACTCCTGTCAGAAGAAGTCAGATCATGCAGGCATGGGCTTGCTAAAATCGACGACAGGATGATGACATAGTCTGATGCCGCAGGAAACTGCGGGAGAAAAATACGATGTCGGCTCATCGCATCCTGGGGTGGAGAAGCTCCCAAGGGTTTGCTGTTCGCCAATGAAAGCGGTACGTGAGCTGGGCTAGACCGTCGTGAGACAGGTCGGTCCCTATCTGTCGTGGCGAAGGAGACTTGAGCGGTTTTCTCTCTAGTACGAGAGGATTGAGAGGGACGAACCTCTGGTGTGCCAGTTGTCGCGCGCTTGCGGCAGCGTGGTATCAACGTTCGGCCAGGATAAACGCTGAAGGCATATAAGCGTGAAACCCTCCGCAAGATGAGGTCTCCGCACTTTGGTGCGAAGGCTCCTGGAAGATCACCAGGTCGATAGGCCGGAGGTGGCGAGCAGCAATGCTTTCAGCGACCGGTACTAACAGCCGAACGCTTGACCGCTTGATTCTCTTCTTGTCCGGATCCATCCGCAGGGATGGCCAGGGCCATGCCCCCTGGAATTCCGATTCAAGAACTTTACTTGAGACTCTTTGCAGCGACTTCCCTCCAAATACCCAAAGAGAGCCTTCGGGCTCTCTTCATGAGCTTGCCGGTGACCATACCGAGCTGGAAACACCCGTTCCCATTCCGAACACGGCCGTTAAGCAGCTCGGGCTGATTAGTGCGAACAGCGCGAAAAGTAGGTTATCGCCGGCTTTGTCGAACCCCTCCCAGCGAAAGCTCGGAGGGGTTCTTCGTTTTGATGGGCAGAATGTGGACGCCCTGCGTGTTTTCTCTTGTTTTTGATCGCGTGGCGGTTCGATGCCGATTTGCCGCATGCGATGGTGAAACTGGTTTTCAGGAAAGATGGTCGCATCCGAAAACTTGCGGCTTGCGACGAGGAAGCGAGACGGTTTGGTGTGTGAAAGCAATAAACCATTCAGAAAAGGGTCCTGACACCTTATCTCGTCTAGGTGTGTGAACGCAAGAAATCATCCATAAAAGGGTCCTGACACCTTATCTCTGCCTGACACCTTATCTCTGCCAATGGAAAGTGGACGGCTTCGGGTATTTCATGTCTCTGGCAGAGGAATGGGAGGCTAGCGATGGACACGGCAGCTACAATCGACATTGTGCGTAGGCTGTACTCCACGGTATGGGAGTGGAATTCTGGAGCGATTGACCGAATGGCATTGCAGCTCGGGCTGTCTTCTTATCAACGCACCGATGCAAGGGCGACATTCATATTCCCAGGTGGCCCTACCTGTAGTTTTTACTTTTCTGAGGACCAAATACTTTTTGTAGAAAGCACGCTCGAAATCCTTTATAACCCCGAGGAGCTTTCCGTCGCTGAGTTTCAGACGAAAGAGCGGGAGTACCTGACGAACTACAAAAATCTCGTCGATTTAGCGACCCAAGAGTTTGGTCGACCCTTATTTGAGGGAGCATATGGCAGCTCCGGATTTCCTGAGGGCCAAAACGCAGTACGGCTTGCACTTTGGAAAACACCGAGTGCAGTATTCATGATCGAATATAAACATGATGATCGAGAGCTGCCCATGTACTTATGCGTGGATGTTTATCCCCAAGAATAATTCCTTCTTATTGACGGCGTGACAGATAGCTTGCAATGAAGGAGTCTCGGCGTCCGCCTTCCGACGGGCCGTCGCATGGGACCAATCTGGCGCTTTTTGCATCTGAGTTTCGATCCGCGGAATACTGTAGCGGCCCCGCTCAGCTCTACGTCGTTACGCCGAATCGTCGAAAGGTAACGAATTCCGGCGTCGGATATTTCTACGCTCCGACGTCGGCGACGTTCACAGGTCCACCTTCTTCATTGCCTCCTGGTAGAGTTGCTCAAAGTACCCGTCACGGGCAGCGTGTTGGCAGATCGCCAGGTCACTTCGTCATATCCGTTCGGCCGACGCACGTCAGATCAGGCGACGGTGGTGTACTGCGGTTGGCGGCCGATGGGAGCCGTGGGCGGAGTTCAGGAAGCGAGCTGTGCCGAACCGAATTGTGGTCGCAGTTGTTGCCGAATTGGGGCTGTAGGGATTCGGGGCATGAGAGGGGTCGGTTCCCGAATTGTCGCGAATTTTGGAGGAGGGGTGCGCGACCTGGCGGACGGGCGTTCGACGGGCGTTACGATCGGAGCGTGTCGGAGGCGTTCGTCTTGGCGTGATGGGCTTGGTATTGGCCGAGCCAGGATTCGAGCAGGGCGACGGCGTGGATGAAGGAGTGGCCGAGGGAGATGAGCAGGTCGATGTTGTTGGTGTTTTTGCCGCAGGCGAAGCAATGGGCGAGGTTGGTTCGCGGGTTGACGGTGGCGCGGAGTTCGCCGCAGGCGGGGCAGGCGAAGCGGAAGTGCCCTTCGATGACTTTCGAGATTGGGCCTTCGCGACCCAACGCGGCGACAGCGAAGGGCATGGGCAGGTCGTTGCGGAAGCGGCGCAGCAGGTCGGGGTTGATTCATGAGTGATAACGGCGCTATAGCGTGTCGCCACTGCCGCGGCTTGGGCTGGTTACGTGATCCATCCTAACCGTTCGGATGCCGAATCGCAAAGTCGGCGGGGGCGAAAACCACCGACTTTGCGGTTCGAGGGGCTACGGAGTAGCATGGGCGTTTGGAACATTATGTGTTGTGAGTGTTTTCGGTCGATTTTCGCCGTCAGCAAACGGTTTCGCTCGGAAAGCAAACGGCTCTTTTCGCTGTGGGCGATGCGGGATGGTCGGTGAGTTTACTAGGTTGGTGGTTGGCGAGCGGATTTTGGGAAACTTCATGGATCGCCGTCAACAAACGGGTTTGACGGCGCGGGAGGGCGGACGGCAAATGGAACCGAAATGAGAGTGGCCGAGAGCCGCAATTCGTTCGGATCGAAACGATTGCGGCGAGTCGAGAAAACTGGCCGCGTATGCCAAATGGAACTCGGTCGGTTTCAGTTATCGTCGCTGGGCATTCATTTCTGCTTGCGGAGGGGCGGGGCAGCGGGTAGATTCACCTTTACTGCCTGACCTACCAAGTTATCCCGCCTGCTTGCTTTGCGTTTCGCTCTCGGCTCGGGGGGGCCTGCCATGGAACAGAAATTCGACGGAACGACGCCGCGCGCCGAGATTCGGCTGGAGGGGCGTCGCGTGATTCGCACGGAGGTCACCCATGATTGGGGCCTTCGCCTGCAGTGGGTTGTGAAACGCAATGGGCAAGAAATCGCGACGCCGAACGCTCGGCTGGCGACGGCCTATGAGCATCCGGAGGCGACGCCGGGCGATTACGAAGTGTTTTTGCAGATGTGGAAGTACGTGGATTACGCGAAGAACCCGCAAGGGGAATTCACCAAGAGCCAATTCATCGACGTCTCCAACAAGGTGACGTACAAGATTTAGCTTGGAGCGGTCAGCGATCCGCTCATTGCCAAAGCACACCAACTCGAACATTTTTCACAAAGCTCCGCTCTTATTCGGCCGAAAGCTGATCGCTGACTGCTGATCGCTTTCTCCGCAGGAGATTACGATGCTGAATATCGGCCGCGAAAAGATGCCGGTCTGCCATGGACACGGCATGCCGCGACGCAGTTTCCTCACCGCGGGGGCGGCGGGGATGGTGGGCCTGTCGTTGCCGGGCATCCTGGGGATGGAAGCCCGCGGTGCGGCGAATGATCGCGGGCCGCGCATCAAGAATTGCATCACGCTCTTTCTCGTCGGATCGCCGGGCCATCTCGATACCTGGGACATGAAGCCGGACGCGCCGGCCGAGGTGCGGGGCAAATACAAGCCGATCCAGACGAATGTCACCGGCGTGCAGATCTGCGAGCATTTTCCGCTGATGGCTCGCATGATGAACAAGGTGGGCATGGTACGGAGCCTGCACTATCGCACCGGTTCGACGCATGAAAACGGCCAACGCTGGATGATGACGGGGAATGACTTCGGGGCGGACAATGTGAAGCCGCACCTGGGGAGCGTGGTGTCGCGGGCGTTTGGTCCGAAGAGCGAACTGCCGGCCAATGTCATCCTGCCGGGGCCGATCGGCAACACCGGGGCGGGGCCGTTGCATGGGCAGACGGCGGCGCATCTGGGCAGCGCCCATGAGCCTTTCTTCTTGAATGCGGACCCGGCCCGTGCCGACTTCCGCGTGGGCGATCTCGAGGTGCCAGCGGGTCAATCGGCGAGTCGGCTCGATGCCCGTCGCCAGTTGCTGGGGCAACTCGATGAGATCCAAAGGCGGACGGAAACCCGCAGCACGCAGATGCATGATAGTTCGTATGAGCGTGCCTTCCGCCTGCTGACCTCGCAGTCGGCGAAGGATGCGTTCAACTTGGGTCGAGAGACGGACCGCGTCCGCGATCGCTATGGCCGCAATACGTTCGGCCAAAGCTGCCTGATGGCCCGCCGGTTGATCGAAGGGGGCGTGCGGTTCGTCACGGTCAACCATTTCGATACCGTGTTCGGCCTGTCGTGTTGGGACATGCATGCGGACGGCGGTGGGTTGAATAATACCTATCTCGATTACGAGCGGATGCTCTGCCCGCAATTCGATTGGGCATTCACGGCGTTGATCGAAGATTTGGAGCAACGCGGCCTGCTGGAAGAGACGGTGGTCGCCGTCATCAGCGAGTTCGGACGCACGCCCCGGCTCAACGGGCGCGGCGGCCGCGACCACTATCCGGACGCGTGGACCAATTTCCTCGTGGGTGGCAACATCCGCGGAGGCGTGGTCGTCGGATCGACCGACCGCATCGGTGCCCGCCCGCACAACGACCCGATCGAACCGCCGCAGATGCTCGCCTCGATCCTGCATGGCATGGGCATCGACCTGGGCAACACGTTCATCCCCGGCCCCGGCGACCGCCCCGTGCGGCTCATCGAGGCGGAACTCGATCCGCCAACTGTTCGCGTAAGTCGGCTTCCGGCTCCTCTCCCCGTTGGGGAGAGGGCTGGGGGTGAGGGGCCATCCCTCGCGGACGTGCGATGATTCCACCAAGGATGAGCCCCACCGCTGCTGCGCTTACGGTGGGGCTTGGGAACGATGGTATCTCCGCAGGGGGATAGCCCCTCACTCCCCAACCCCCTCTCCCCAGCGGGGAGAGGGGAGCCAGACAAAACACCCCACCGATTCGGTTCATCATGCCTCGCTGGTTGACGCTTCTCACCTTGATGTTCCTCGCAGCCCCGGTCATTGCGGCGGAGCCCGCGATTCGCGCGGTGAATGTGCGTGGGCTGCAGATCGGCGGTACGACGACGCTCGTCATCGATGGCGATAACTTCGGCAAAGCTCCGCGTCTGCTGCTGCCGCATCCCGCAACGCAAACGCTGAAACCTGCAAGCACGGATAAGCAAGCGACTTTCGATGTCGCGCTCCCGGCGGACTCGCCTGCGGGATACTGGAATTTACGTGTGGTGACCGAAGGGGGCGTCAGCCTGCCGGTGTTGATCGGCGTCGATCGTTTGCCGCAGAAGGCGTTGAGCGCGACGGTGGAATCGGTGCCGATCGCATTGCATGGCGCGGTCAACGGAGCGACGCCGGCGGTGGCGAAATTCGTCGGCAAGGGCGGGCAGTTGGTGATCGTCGAAGTGGAAGCGCAGCGGCTGGGTTCCAAGTTGCGGCCCGTCGTTCATCTGCTGGCGCCGAACAAGGTCGAGGTGGCGTGGAGTTGGGGCAAGCCGAGCCTATGGGGCGATGCCCGGATCGAAGCGACGTTGCCGACGGATGGCGAATATTCCGTATCCGTGCATGACGTCGAATATGGTCCGCAGAGCCCGAGTCATTTTCGGCTCAAGATCGGGCAGTGGGCGTATGTGGATCAGGTTTTCCCGCCGTTCGTGCAACGGGGGCAGCCTGCGAATTTCGAGTTGCTGGGATCGACGTCGATCAAACTTCCGGCCACGCCTTTCGCGCGAGTGGGCGTCGAGCCGTTGGCTTTGGCGAAGGATCTGCCGCTGAGCGGGCCGCGTCCGTTCGCACGCATCAGCGCGACGCCGGAACTGATGGAGCCTGCCGAGGCGGGGAAGGTGCATGCGTTACCCGCGGGTTTGTGTGCGGTGACGGGCAAGCTGGCGACGCCGAACGAAGAGGATCGCTACAAAGTGCCGGTCAAGGCGGGGACGAAGGTTCGCTTCGAGGTGTTCGCGGAGCGGTTGGGTTCGCCGATCGACGTGTCGCTGACGATCCGCAACGAGATGGGCGCCGACCTTGCCAAGAACGAGGATGCACCCGGGACGACGGATGCCGCGATCGAGTACGCCGTGCCTGTGAAGACGGAGCATGTCGTCGTCGCAGTGACCGATGCCCAGGGGACCGGCTCGCCGCGGGGCATCTATCGCCTGGTGGTCGCTCCGAAGAACGAAGCGGGTGACGACGATTTTCGCCTCCGCACCACGAAGCAACGGATCGGCGTAAGCGTGGGCGGATTCGCCGCGTTTCCGATCACCATCGATCGAACCGGCGGCTACGAAGGTCCCATTCAGCTTGCGGCCGACAAGATGCCTGCGGGTTTCGCCGCGGAAAACACGCTGATTCCCGAAGGGGGCGAAGGGGCGATCGTCGTCGTGCGTCGGCCGGCGGATGCGGGGAGCGAGGCGATTCTGCGATGGAAAGGTACGACGAAAGTGAACGACGAACGCGACGTCTCCATCGTCGGTCATCCGCTCGAGCGACTGCAGCCGTGGCTCGCATCGGAGGTTGCGCTGGCGCCGATCGCGGCGAAGGCATCCGATTATCAGATCGATTGGAAGGACCTGCCGCCCGATGCGGGGCTGGTGCAGGCGGGGAAGCCGAGTTGGCAGGTGAAGCTCGTCAAGCCGAACGAGAAGGTAACCACGAAATTGACGCTACTCACCAGTCAGCCGCCGAAGTTGGTCAATGGTCAGCCGGATGCGAATGCGGCCCTCCGTTTCGAGAAGGCGATCGAGGTGCCGGGCAAGGAGATGGCCGCGACGATTCCGATTTTGGTGCCGCCGGAGTTGCGAGGCACGGTTTACGATGTGACGATCGAGGCGGAGTTTCTCGATGAGAAGAAGCAGCCGCTCGCGTTCGCGTATGCTCCGGTGCGGCGGATGGCGGTGCGCGAGTCCTTGGTCGTGAAGCTGGATGGGCCGAACGTGCTGGATGCCGCGATCGATCCGAAAGCCGGCGTGAGCTACACGCTGAAGGGGAAGATCGAGCGGAAGGAAGGCCTGACGGGCGAAGTGACGCTCGCGTTCGCGAACCTGCCGCCCGGCGTGGCTGCCGCGCCGCTTGCGGTGAAGGCGGATAAAAGCGATTTCGAGGTGAAGCTGACCGCACCCGTGACGCAACCGCTGGGCGAATTTCGCAGCATCAATCTGACGGCGAGCGGCGTTCCCGATGCGAAGCAGGCGAATGTCCGCGTGAAGAGTCGTGACGTTGAGCTGACGCTTCGGGTGTTGGAAGCGAAGAAATAAGGGCCCCGTTGAGCCGCCGCTCTTGGAGCGGCGCGGACCGGGTCCCGGATGGCGATTCATTCTTAGGTATGTTCCTGCCCGCGCCGCTCCGAGAGCGGCGGCTAAACGGGAGATCGTGATGATGCGTTTCGTGTTCGCTTTCGTGAGTATGCTTGCCGCTTCCACGGCATTCGCGCAAGCGCCGCTGCAAGTTTCCCCCGCAGCCGTCGAGATTCGGCATCATCGCGGGCATCACGCGATTCAGGTCACGGCCGCGTCGCCAGACGGCTACACGCTCGATCTGCGCGGCGATGCGAAGTTCGCTTCCGCGAATCCAAAGGTCGCGACGGTCGATGCGCAGGGTTGGATCGTTCCGGTTGCCGACGGCGACACGCAGATCAGCGTCGTCGCGAATGGGCAGACGAAGACGGTCGCCGTCAAAGTGAAACTACCGTCGGAAGAATCGCCTACCAGCTTTAAGCATGAAGTGATGCCGATCCTGTCGCGAGCCGGCTGCAACATGGGCGCGTGCCATGGTTATTCGCTAGGCAAGAATGGTTTCAAGCTTTCGCTTCGCGGCCAAGATGCGGCCTCCGATTTCGTCTTCATCGCGCGCGATAGCGCGGCCCGCCGGCTCAATTTCATCGATCCTGTCGCCAGCCTGTTGGTCGCCAAAGCTCGCGGCGAAGCGGCCCATGAAGGCGGCGCCCGCTTTCGTCCGGGCAGTTTCTCCGATCGCGTGCTCACTGAGTGGATCCGCCAAGGGGCTCCCTCCGATCTCAGCGATAAGGCTGAGGTCGTGCGCGTCCGCATGGTGCCCGACAAGATGGTGCTGCGGCCCGGCCAAAAGCATCGGCTGCAAGTCATCGCCGATTACGACGACGGCGTTTCGCGCGACGTGACGAAGTTCACCGTGTTCACCGTCAACAATCCATTGCATGGGGAACTTGACGACGATGCCGTGCTGACTGCGGGCGATCTCGGCGAGACGGCGGTTGTCGCCCGCTATGAGCGCGTGTTCGCCGCCGCGTCGGTGTTGGTCCTCAAGCCGTCGTCGGCCGAGTTCAAGCCGACGCCGGTGGGGCAGGGAAATCTGATCGATCGCCATGTCGCCGAGAAGCTGAATCGTCTGAAGATCACGCCTTCCGCCGCGGCCACGGATGAGGAATTTCTCCGACGCGTGCATCTCGACCTGATCGGCATTCAACCGACGCCAGACGAAGTGAAGGCGTTCGCCGCGGACAAGGATGCGAAGAAGCGGGAGAAGGCGATCGATGCCTTGTTCCAACGGCCCGAATTCATCGATCACTGGTCGCTGAAGTGGGGCGATCTGCTGCAGAATTCGCGGAACACCGCCAGCTCGCAGGGCGTGTATCTGTTGCGCGAGTTCATCCGCGGCGCCGTCGCCTCGAATATGCCGGTCGACGAGTTCGCCCGTCGCTTGCTGACCGCGAAGGGCGGGGCGGTCGATGATCCGGCCAGCGTGTATCTCGCGCAGAGCAAGGATGCGAACGACACGGTCGAGCGCGTCACCCAAGTCTTCTGTGGCGTCCGCATGCTGTGTGCCCGTTGCCATACGCATCCCATGGAGAATTGGACGCAAGGCGACTACTACGGGCTCGCCAGTTTCTTCAATCAGGTGGCCACCCGGCAGGATAGCCGATTCGCTCAGGTGCCCAATGCGAAGGTGCTGTCGATCAATGCGGCCGCGGGTTTCGCGGGCAATCCGCGCACAGGCCAACCGCAGGCGCCGCGATTCATGGGAGGCATCGAACCCAAACTGGAGAAAAATGTCGATCGCCGCCAGGCTTATGCGAGTTGGCTGACGTCGAAGGAAAATCCTCTCTTCGCGCGGGCTCTCGTCAACCGCATCTGGAGCTACTTCTTCCACCGCGGCATCATCGATCCGGTGGACGACATCCGCAGCACCAATCCGCCGATCAATCCCGAATTGCTCGACGCGCTGACGAAGGATTTCGTCGATGCCAAGTTCGACCTACGGCACCTCATGCGACGGATCGCGACCAGCGACACGTATCAGCGGAGCGGGATCGCGAACGCGACCAACAAGCACGACGAGCAGAACTTTTCCCGAGCCGTGCCGCGACGCATTCCCGCCGAGGCGTTGCTCGATTCGCTGGTACAGGCGACGGGAGTGGCTGAAGGATTCTCCGGGGCGCCAGGCGGATTCCGGGCCGCACAATTGCCGGATGGAAACGTGGAGAACGCATTCCTCAAATTGTTCGGCAAACCGCAACGGATGGACGCCTGCGAATGCGAGCGCGACAACGGCTCGAACATGCTGCAAGCCCTGCACTTCATCAACGGCAAAAGCATCCTCGGTCGAGTGAGCGCCGCCAACGCCCGCCCCGCGCAACTCGTCGCGAAGAAATTGGACGACACGCAACTCGTGACCGAACTCTACCTTTGGTCCCTCGCCCGCAACCCTAGCGAACGCGAACTCAAGCTCGGCGTCGATTTCCTCAAATCCCAAGAAAACCGCGGCGAAGCCGCTCAGGACCTGATGTGGGCGCTGCTCAATAGCAAGGATTTCCTACTGTCGCATTGACGATCGTGCGACATGCCATGTAGGTCATTGCTCCGCTGTGGAGACCTCTTGGCCGCCGCTGTTCTCGCCTCCGAAAAAGGCGCCCGCAACCGAAGCGATAACCAGAACGATGAGGCCGCCCGCCCATCCGCCCAGGGATGAGCCGATTCCCGATAGGATCGCAATCAGAAGTGTCCGCAGGGCCTGCTTGACCGCGAATGCCATGCGATTTCTGGTTCGCATCGCTGGAGGCAGCGTTTCGCTTTCCTGCGGGAAGGGTCGAATGCCCCGCAATGTGCAGGTCAGCCAGGTAAGAAGCGTCGAGATGATCCCGCAAAACACGAGCAGGTGCGTCATCGAGATGACGAAAGAGAACGGAACGGAATCGTAGGTGGAAACCATCGGCAGAATCACGCTGATGAGACCGAACGCGATCCCTGCCAACGCGAGTGCGATTAACATGCAGCCCACGATGCCGATCGCCCAGTAGAAGAGAAACCCCAATACGACGTTGCCGAACTCCTCGCCTCGAAAGTCATCCCGAATGTGCTCGCGCGTGCAAATTGCCCAGATGATGACCGAAAGTGTAAAGACCGAGTAGACGATCAGGCCAAGAAGCCAAGCTCCGCGATCGATGGGATTGTCCGCTTTCGCGAAGGCGGATGCGGTTCCTTCAGCGACAATCCGCGCTTTCGTCCGACTTCGATACCACGCAGGCAGATAGATTTTGGTTTCCGAAATCTCGGCTTCGATTCGGGCTCGATCCTTCTCGACTCGTGCTGCGTGCTCTTCCAGGTTGACGACCTTGGCCTGTTGATTGCATCCGATTGAAAAAAGCATCGCAGCGAAAAGCATGAAAGCGAATCGCACGGGAAAACCTCCCTGCCGAATCGAGCGGCAGCGCAAAGTCGAACAATGGAATGCGGGTGGGCCTCCCGTCCGGATCGTACTGGTCCGCGGATCGCGGAACATGGAGCGTGGTCGCAACAAATTCGGATGGAGTCGAAGAACTGTTCGCCGGCCAATCTTCTTCATTTTGGTCGAAACATCCATTCCGCCGAGTTTGAGTGCGAATTGGGGGTTTGCCCCAGCTCAAGATACATCAGGGCGCACTTTCCTTTGAGATAAACAATCCGTAATGTTGTGTTGGCTTGTTTGAAGTCGCGACTTCGTCGAAGCCAGTGTGCGGATCAGCGATTCGATCGGGGAAATTGACATGGATGACCTGCAGCAGTTGCTTGCGAAGAACAAGGCGTGGGCATCGCAAATGGAGGCGCAATCGCCGGGGTTCTTCAACAAGCTCTCCGAGTTGCAGACGCCGAATTTCCTTTGGATCGGCTGTGCGGATAGCCGGGTGCCTGCGAACGAAATCGTGGGGTTGTTGCCGGGCGAGTTGTTCGTGCACCGCAATGTGGCGAACATCGTCAGCCACACGGATCTCAACTGCCTATCGGTTCTCCAGTATGCCGTCGAAGTGCTGAAGGTTCGGCATGTCATCGTCTGCGGCCATTATGGTTGCGGCGGCGTGCTTGCGGCGCAGGCGAACAAGCGGATGGGGCTGATCGACAATTGGCTGCGGCATGTGCAGGATGTTCAGGAAAAATACCGTGACGGGCTCGATCGTGAGGCTCCCGAAGATCGAGGCGATCGGCTCTGCGAACTGAATGTGCTGGAGCAGGCGGTGAATGTCTGCCAAACGACGGTTGTGCAGGAAGCATGGGATCGCGGCCAGGACCTCACCGTGCATGGTTGGATTTACCGTCTCTCGGACGGCTTGCTGCACGACCTGGGGATTTGCGTCTCCAGTCCCGCGGGGCTCGACGAATACTACAAAGTGACGCAAGGATCGACTTGGCTCATCCCGCGAGGCTAGGACGCCATGATCAACTACGATCCGCATCGATGGCGAGATACGATTTTCGCGATCAAGGGTTCGGTGCTTCAGAAAGTCGCTCCCCGCGTGCTGTTGTTTTCGGCTTGGGCGGGACTGTTGAGCTGGGTAAACGGAGAGTTCTATCACCTCGAAATGCCGGCCGTTGCCCACACCTTGGTCGGCGTTGCCCTTGGTCTCTTGCTCGTCTTTCGCACCAATGCCTCGTATGACCGGTTTTGGGAAGGCCGACGGCAGTGGGGCTCGCTGATCAATGCGAGCCGCAACCTTGCACGCGGCGCGTCAGCCCTGGTCCGCGGCGAACCGAATCTGAGCAACGCGATCCGAGCATGGACCACGGCATTCGCGTATGCATTGATGCATCGCCTGCGTAATGGCGGCGGATTAGGGCATGCGGCTCAGCTGGTACCGAACGACGAAGCACACATCGCGGCCGAGTCGGGCAACGCACCTCTCGCGTGTGCCGCCCGCATCAGCCTCGCCATCGCCGACGCCCGACGAAGCGGCGCCTTGACTGATTACGAGCAAATGCTCATGGATACGCAAGTCGCTTCGCTCGTCGATGTCGGCGGGGCGTGCGATCGGATTCATAAGACGCCGTTGCCCTTCGCCTACGTCATTCACCTGCGCACGGCGCTGATTCTGTATTGCGGCAGTCTTCCGTTCGCCCTCATGCGCGATTTCGGCGGGATCGGCGAAGTCGTCGTTACGACGCTTGTCTCCTTTGTTCTGCTCGGCATCGAGGAGATCGGCGTCGAAATCGAAGACCCCTTCGGCACCGACGCGAACGACCTCCCGCTCGAAGGTTTTTGCCACACCATCGAACGCGACATGCAACGGGATCTGCTCGGCAAAAAGGACGAGGCCAATTTCGTGAATAACCCAACTTCTTCGCGATAAGCCACCTGCGTAATCCGCTGGAAATATTTTCGCTTCCCACGCTCGCGCCACACCTGATGTGGTTGATCGTCCCCCTCGGCTCCAGGGTCACCAACCTCATGGTCTGGTCGATTCGCATGCCCCTCCCCCGCGAGCTTTGGCTCGGCAGCCTCCTCTTCGCCTCACCGCTTCGCCGGCATTGGCGCGCCGATCTCGGTCCGCCAGGCTCGCAACATCCGCACCAGCTCATCGCGACGTTCCGGTTGGGCGTCGGCCAGGTTCTTCGTTTCGCCGATGTCGTCACGCAGGTTGTAGAGTTCGAGTTTGCCGTCGATGAAGAACTCGTGCAACTTCCAGTCGCCGGCGCGGATGGCGCCGGCAGGTTTGGTTCGCCATGCGTTCTTGCCCTGGCCGAGGTAGCCGGGAAAGTGCCAGTAGATCGCCTTGCGGTCGAGCTTGGCGGAGCCGTCGCCGCGAAACAGAGGAGTCAAGTCCGCGCCGTCGAGCGGCTGACTTGACGGCACCGCCTTGGAACGCGGGAATTTCGCCAGCGACATGCACGTGGGAAAGAGATCCACGCTGATGATCGGCTCCGAGCATGTCGAACCGGGCGATGTCGTCCCTTTCCAGCGGACAATCCACGGCACGCGCACGCCGCCATCGTAAAGCATCCCCTTGCCGCCGCGCAGGGGGCGGTTGCTGGTGATGCCGGCGTTGTTCGCGATGGCCTCGTAACCGCCGACGCCGCCGTTGTCGCTCGTGAAAATGATGACCGTATTCTCCCCCAATTTCAGGTCATCGATCAGCTTCATCATTCGGCCAACGCTTTCGTCCACACTGGCGATCATGGCGGCGTACGTCGGGTCGCGGTGGCCGCCTTCCCCCGGCTTGTCGCGGAAGTGGTCGATCAGTCCTTTCTTCGCCTCGAACGGCGAATGAACGCCGAAATGCGTGAGGCACAAAAAGAATGGCTGATCCTTGTTCTTGCGGACAAAGTCCTCGGCCCGGTCGGTCAACCAGTCAGCCAGGTAAGCGCCCTTGGGGACCGCCGTCTTTGGGTTGGTCGCGAAATCGAAATGCTTGCCCATCGACACAACCGCCGTATCGAAGCCGCGTTGGCCGGGATGATGCGCCGGCCCTTCGCCGAGGTGCCATTTGCCAATAAGGGCAGTGGCATATCCCGCCTGCTTCATCGCCGCCCCGACCGTGACGCGATTCAGCGGCAGCGTCACTACATTCTGGACCGGCACGAGCGGTTGCTTCGACGTATCGAATCGCGACGCCGCCCCGACCGTGTACACTCCCGTCCGCGGCCCATACTGGCCGCTCATGAGGGCAGCCCGCGTCGGCTGACAGTTGGGACCGGCCGTATACGCATCGGTGAACCGCCTCCCCTCGCGGGCCAACCGATCGATGTGCGGCGTCTCGTAATATTTCGATCCCTGGCATCCGAGGTCGGTCCATCCCAGATCGTCGGCGACGATGAACACAATGTTCGGAGGGCGGGTCTCCTGGGCGATGGCGAGGGAGCCGCCATGCAATACGGAAACCACGAGAAGGAAGCGGATAAGACGATGAAACATAGTCTGGTGTCCAATGGGCCCGGCGCCCGCCCGCGCCAGGCTTGTCCGATTTCCAGAAGCGGAAGCGGTGGCGCTTCCCGGGATTGTCGCCAACTCGATGCTCGAAAGCCAGATGCCGTTTTTGGGCGAAAGCCAACCCCGCGTTGCCAGAATCGAGCGGGCGGCTTCCAACGTCTCGTTCGACCAGATCGTGCGAGCCTTGACCGCGGTCGGCGCACAATTGACCGTAACCAGCGGCGAAACCAATCGCTCCACGCCCTTCTTCAAGCCCATTGCAAGTTGCCACGCCCACGTCGTGATTAGGCCACGACGCTCGCCATTCACGCGGACTCGCCCAACAGCGAGGCAAGACGCCGGAGAAGGGCGTGGAGCGGAAAAACGCCTTCCAGCAAAAGCTCGTCGCCGACGAACCGAAAACGCGTTTGCAAGAATCGCTGCACACCGAAGCGATGAAGGAAATGAGCCCGATGTCCGAAACCCGCCGCATGCGGCTGCACAGCGTCGCCGCCGGCATCCCGCCCCTGATGGGGTCGATCGTCCCCCACGGTTCCGCGGTGACGTACCTCCTGGTCTAGTCGATCCGCATGTCCCTCCGCCGCGAACTCTGGCTCGGCAGCCTCCTCTTCGCCTTCCTCTTCCTCATCGCCGCGATGGACAACTCGAATCGGTACAGGTAATAATTCAGCCGGTGAGGTTTGACGCGGTTTACCGTCAGCAGACATAGTTTTAATGCGCAACAATCGAGAGCTTTTGCATTTGCAAGTTCCCTATTTCTCCAGTAACTTTTCGCCATGCGACTCGCATCTGAACCCTACGGGGGCGTCCTGCTACTCGGAACTATTCATGCCCGAAACTCCGCCAATCCTGGGCCGCCTGGAAAGGGCCGAACTTCGTACTGCATGGTCAAGCGAATCGAGCGACTTTACACCTTGGCTTGCTAAAGAGGAAAACATTCGCCTGCTGGGCGAAACGATCGGCATTGAACTGGAAGTTGAAGCCGAAGAAACGGGCGTCGGCCCTTTCCGCGCAGACATTCTGTGCAAGGACACGATCAATGGTTCCTGGGTCCTTATTGAAAACCAACTCGAACGCACTGATCACACGCATTTGGGCCAACTCATCACATACGCCGCTGGCTTACACGCCGTGACAATCGTCTGGGTCGCTGCTAGGTTTACCGAAGAACACCGGGCCGCGCTCGATTGGTTGAATGAAGTCACAAGCGAGGATATCCTCTTTTTCGGACTCGAAGTGGAGTTGTGGAGAATCGGCGACTCGCCGTTGGCTCCAAAATTCAACATCGTGAGCTCTCCTAATGACTGGACCCGTTCTGTCGCAGACGCCAGGAAGGCCATCGAACAAGGTGAGCTATCGGAGTCGAGAAAGCGCTACTTGATTTCTGGACGTACTTCGCCGAACGCCTGAAGTCCCGAACGAGTTTTCTTCGCGCACCAAAGCCAAATGGCGATTATTGGAAGAACTTTTCGCTTGGGAGAGCCTACTTCGTCGTTTCCGCCATGGTCCTCGCCCGGGACGAGTGGATCGGCGTTCAACTTGTCTTGTCAGGAGATCGAGGCAAAATTCGCTTCAAAGAGCTCGAGCCACGCAAGTCGGAAATCGAAGAAAAGCTCGGCGTACAGCTCGAGTGGCGGGAACTTCCCTCCCACAAGGAAAGTCAAATTCGCCATAGCCGGCTTGGCATCGACGTGAAAAGTATTGGGAAATGGCCAGAGATCTGTGACTGGCTGATCGAATGGACAGAGAAATTTGTGAGCCTATTCCGGCCTATAGCCAAAGACCTGGACGCGGACTCGGATGCGGCACTGGCGGAATAGTACAGCTCGTGGAAGATACGGGGGAATTAAGGGGACATTTTTCTTTTCGCCCCATGGTGGCCGGGGCTGCACCGAACCCAGTGGACGTGTTTTCCTGCCTCATGTCACGCGGTCGCGTGGCGGAGATGGATGCGGGGCATTTTCCAGACACGTCGGCTGCAACCGGATAAGGCGCTCCGGCCGAGGCAAACGGAACCGAATCGAAACCGATGTTTGCCGGAAGACGAACGAACATAGCCAATTGCGACTCCCGCTCTTCGCGGCGTCGTCGGCGAAACGGAACCGTGGAAGCCTGACCGCATCGGCAGGTCGCGGTATTCGAAGGGGAGGGGGAGGGCGACTTGCCGGGTACCGGCGAGGGTCAAGGTGGTCGGCGTGCCGAGGTTGGCGCCGCGGAAGGTGACGGTCATTTCGGTGGAGATGTTGCCGTTGTTGATCGTAACGCCGTTCTGCGCGACCGCTCCGGTGATGAAGGCTTGGCCCTTCTCGTCGGTGAGCGTGGGTAAGCTGGATCGCTGTTGGCCGCCGAAGCCGCCGTTGTTGATGACGACGTTGCCCTGAATGATGACTTGGCCAGCGCCGCCGAAGACGATGCCGTTGTTCCCCATGTTTTGGTTGCCGTCCATGCGGATGCGGGCGCGATAGTCGGAACCGACCTTGTCGAAGGCGACGATGGTCATGCCGGCGCCGTCTTTGCCTTTCACCTGCGTGCCGACGTTCTTCATCACATCCTTCACGACGACCAATTCCTTGTCCGGCACCTGCATCGAAGCGCTCATCGTGCCTTTCAGAAGTGCCACTTTCGATCCGGCTTTCTTCGTCGGCTCGAAGCGAATTTGGCTCTGCCGACTTTGACCTTGGACGATGCCGTTCGGCATCATGACGATGTTGACGTCGTCGGTTTGGACGTTGCGATCCGCGGGGGCATTCGCGGGAATCAACGCTTGGCCAAGGTCGTCGATCGCTCGGTCGATGACCGGATCATGCATGATCTGAAACGATTGCAGCCGCGGTTCGGCAGTGGCTTCGATGGAGAAGACGGGGCGTTCCGATTTCGCTGGCGTCGCGTTCGTGAGCCGAATACGAACGGCGCCGAGGTAAATGTGGCGACTCGCCGACGGAGTGCCGCTGGCGACCAGAATCGGACCTTGTTGCACAGGCTGACGGAGACCGCCGATGTAGACGCGACCGGTACGAGCTTGCGGAGTGGCCGTCGTGGTTTCCACTAGGTTGCCCTTCAGGCACAGAGCATCGAACGCTTTCCAAAACGTCGTCTCACCGGTGTCGAGCGTCACTTTGCGATGGGCGACAGCCGTGCGGTCGCCTTGGAATTGGATCGGATACGTGGAAATCTTCGTCAATTCGGCGACGGCGTCCAAGACCGGCATGTCGGTCACATTGAGCCGAACCCTCTTCGGCGCGAGCAATTTGGCTTGGGTTTGGCGCTCTTCGATTTTGAGGAGCAAGTCTTCCGCCCGTTTCCGGACTTCGGGCTCATTGCTCTGGACTGCCTTCTTGAGCGATTCGATCGCGTCATCGCCGATTGCTTCCAGTTCGCGGTAAGCTCGTTCGCGGTCCTGATATCGGCCGCTGCTGAGTCGGCGAACCGAATCGTCCGCTTTGGAAGCCGGCGACTGAGCCCACGCCGCGGAACCGACCAAAAGCAGCGTCAAAGCGAACGAGCGACGAAACATGGAGCGCACCGCCTGAAAGCAGGGGAGGACGCGGACGAAAACGTGACGAACGAATACGCTCATGCTAACCGATTTTCGCGGAAAAGCCATAAAGGATCAGGCTTTGGGACGCAGCCGGCCTTCTCATGCGAAGGTTGCGCGAATCTGGGAGCAGGCTGTGGCGTTTGGCGGCGACGTTGGGTAGTTTGTCGGGGAACTACCCGATTTCCGCATTGGAGACGGACGATGCTTCGTTTGCTGCTCGCGTGCTCGATCTTGTTCGCCATTCCCACTGCGTCGTGGGCCTGGAACCATACTGGGCACATGACGGTCGTCCGTCTGGCGTGGGCTGAGATGTCGGCCGATCAGCGGAAGGCGATCAGCGACGTGCTAGCGAAGCATCCGCATGCCGCGAAGTATTTCGGGGAACTGAAGGCGCCGGACGGCGCGAACGCGTCGGAATGGAACGCATGCCTCTCTGCCGTGTGGTCCGATTGGCTGCGTGGATTCTCCAAGGCGAAGGATGAGGAAGGGAAAAAAATCTACAGCTACCACGTTGGTCCGCGGCATTACATCAATTGGCCGTTCGTTTCGCCGACCGACATGCCGCTCTACGCGACGGACGATGCAAAGGAGAAGAGCTTCCACCTGGGTCTGCAACGGCACATCAAGAAACTGAAGGACCCGATGGAGGAGAACATCGTCGCCGGCCTGGATCGAGCGATCAAGGATCTGAAGGACCCGATGACCAAAGACGAAGATAAGGCGGTCGCCCTGTGTTGGATGTTTCATCTCGTCGGAGACATCCATCAGCCATTACACAACATTGGTTTCTTTTCGAGCGAGTATGCACAGGGGGATGAGGGGGGAAATCTTCGCTACGTGAAGCATGAAGATCAGCCGATGCCGCTGCATCGCTTCTGGGACGAATTGCCAGGCAAGGAGGAGAGCTACACGGCTGAGATTTTCCCGAAGTCGTTCGCGAAGGGACAAGAGAATGCGGATTTGCTGAGCCGTTCCGCGTTTGCGCGGGATCGGTATGCCAGGGAACTGAATCGCAAGACGCCGCGTGAGTGGTCGGAAGAAGCGATGGTGCTCGCCATTCGCCATGGCTATGCGGGCGGCGGGGCGCCGGGCTTAAGGTGATGTTCAACCAGGTGGCGAAAAAGGCGCCTCGCTCCGGCGGCTTGCCGAAGGCGTATGTGGATGAGGCCCGCGCGTCGGGCAACGCCAACTTGCTCTCGCCGGACACCGACTGGTGGATGTGCTGAACGACATTTTCCCGAAATCGGCTGCAATCAAGAAATAGCCTGCAACCGCGCCGAGCCTCGTGAAAAGCAATCGGACCCAGGTCGTTGCGACGGCCTGGGCCCGATGTCAGTCGTCAGTGCCAATTAGCGATCGCGGTCGCCGCGTCCGCCGCGTCCACGTCCGCGTCCGCCTCGACCGCCGCGTCCTCCGCGATGTTCGCGGTCGCCACGGTCGCCGCCGCGATCTCCGCGATCGCCTCGATGTTCGCGATGATCTCCGCGTTCGCCCCGGTCGTGGTAGTCGTCGCGTTCGCCACGTTCATGGCGGTCGCCGCGATCGTGACGATCGCCCCGCTCATGGCGTCCCCCGCGACCTCCGCGCTGCGGCGGTCGCGGCTCTTCTTCGAACGGCAGGAACCGCATTTCGTGGCCGTTGTTGTCGAGGCATGAGATCTCGAGGAATTCGGGAGCCGCCACCTGCACTCCCGCGACCACCACCGCTCGCCCCGAAGCTTCTTCGAGCTGAGCGATCTCCTTGCGCTTGCGGTTGAGCAAGTATCCGGCGACCTCGTCCTGCACCTTCACTTCCACGCGGACCGATCCGTCGCGATTGACGGCGAGTTGCAGGAGCCGCATCACTTCGATGCTCATCGATTCCGTCGTTTTCACCTGACCCGTCGCCTTGCAGCAGGGGCATTCCTGGTAGACGCTTCGCGTGAGGCTCGGGCGGATGCGCTGTCGGGTCATTTCGATGATGCCGAACTGCGACATGCGAAGGATCTTGGTGCGGGCGCGATCCCGCTCGAAGGCGTCGCGAATCGCACGTTCGACCCCGCGACGATGCTTCTCTTCCCGCATGTCGATGAAGTCGTTGACGATCACGCCCGCGAGATCGCGGAGGCGAACCTGCCGAGCGATTTCCTTCGCGGCCTGCAGGTTCATGCGATACGCGGTCTCCTCGGCGTTGTTGTCCGCGCGGAAACTGCCGCTGTTGACGTCGATCGCGACCAACGCTTCGGTCTGATCGATGACGATGGATCCGCCCGCCGGCAACTCGACTCGCCGCTGCTGAATGCGAGCGATCTCGGTTTCGATGCCGTATTTGTGGAACATCGGCTCGGGCGATTCCCAGTATTTGATGCGTTCGGCGTACCTTGGCATCACGACTTGGAGAAACTCCTTCGCGTGTTCATAGGCGTTTTTCTCGTCCACCCAAATCGTTTCGATGTCGCTCGAGAAGATGTCGCGGATCGACCGCGTCACCATGTCGCTTTCCTGGTAAACCTCGCACGGCGACTTCTGCTTGCCGATCCGTTTAACCACGACCTTCCACAGGCGAGCGAGATAGAGCAGATCGCGCTGCAGTTCCTTCTTGTTTCGATCCTGGCCCGCGGTGCGGACGATGAAGCCCAGGCCCTTCGGCGGCTGCAGGTCGTTCATCGCGTCACGCAGACGGCGGCGAACATCGTCGTCCGGAATCTTGCGGCTCACGCCGATGCGATTCAGACCGGGCATCAGGACCAGGTATCGGCCCGCGATGCTGATGTACGTGGAGAGCGTTGGGCCCTTGCTGCCGAGGCCTTCCTTGATGACCTGGACGATGACTTCCTGGCCGCGTTTGAAGATCTCCTGGATCGGCGGCTTGGGTCGGCCGAAGCCTTGACGTCCGCCGCTTCCGCCGCGTCCACCACGATCGCCGCCGCGACCGCGGTCGCGTCCGCCTCGGTCTCCACCGCGACCACCACGATCGCCGCGATCATTTCGCCCGCCTCGGTCGCGTCCGCCGCGATCGCCACGGCCACGTCCGCCGCGATCATCCCGGTCGCCACGATCACGACGCGGTGGCGGGTAGTCGTCGGCTTCTTCGTACGCAGGTTGCGGGGCGCGCTCCGGCGTATCGATTTCTTCGATGTGGACGCGGTCTTCATCGTCCTCTTGGCCCACGTCGGCAACGATCGGATTGCCGGCTTCGTCCACGTATTCGACGATTTCCTCTTCGATGATTTCGCCCGGTTGGCCGCCCGGGACTTCGATGA
Source organism: Gemmataceae bacterium (assembly GCA_046350235.1). Lineage (GTDB taxonomy): Bacteria > Planctomycetota > Planctomycetia > Gemmatales > Gemmataceae > JAIEPT01. The sequence goes on from JAXMAT010000013.1 coordinate 71,999, forward strand.
TCTCTTCGATGATTTCGTCCTCGAAGCGATCCTGTTCTTCGAAGCGATCTTCATGCAACGGGGCCGGGGCGGGAGCGGGTTCCTCTTCGCGAGGCGATTCCTTCTTCGGCTCCGGCTTGCGACGCATCGAGAAGCTCAGCTCTTCGTCGAACAAATCGTCAGGCCGATCGGAGGAAGGATCACGATCGGTGCGATGCTCGGCCGAGCCCATGAACTTGGGGCGGTCTTCGTCGAGCGTCGGCAGGTCGCCGGCCGGCTTCTCTTCGGCGGGCGTCTCCTCGGCTGCTTCTGCCTTCTTGCCTCGCTTCGTGGTTGTGCTGCGGGGTTTGCGGGCTTTGCTCGCACGCGGCTTCTTCGCTCGGCCCTTGGCGGGTTTCTCTTCCTCTTCGGTCGGTTCTTCTTCCGCTGCTTCGGCCGCGGGTTCTTCTTTCGGCTCTTCCTTCGCTTCCTCCACGACGGGGACTTCTTCCTCGACTTCGACCGGCGTTTCCTTGTCGAAGATTGGGTCCTCGCCCACATGGCGGGACGGCGGCGGCAGCTCCTTCTCGAGTTCGGATTCGACCTTCTCGATGGCCGACTCGCTCTTGGCCCAGGCGTCGTCGATCTCTTCGACGTCGCCCGCTTCCTCGCCTTCGAGGATCACTTCGCCTTCGATCGGCTCTTCCACCCACTCTTCGATGGTTTCGACGATCTCGCCTTCGCCGGCGGGTTCGCCTTCGCCGACAGGCCCCTCGGGCGTTTCGTCATCCAATTCGTCGTCGCCGAAGTCGGCGTCGGCGTGGCGCGAGTCGCGGTTCATTCGGCCACGATCGCGAGGCGAACGCGGGGCGTGCTCGTCGCCGTAGCCGTCGAGGTGTCGGTAGTATTCGGGTTCGACGTCGCTGACATGCAGGAAGCCGTTGCGGCCGACGCCGAAATCGACGAAGGCGGCCTGGATGCTCGGCTCGATATTGACGATCCGGCCCTTGTAGATGTTGCCGACGTAGCTTTCATGGCTCGTTCGTTCGACGTAGAGTTCTTCGAGTACGCCGTCCTCCATGATCGCGATGCGAATCTCCTCCGGTTGGAGGACGTTGATGAGCATTTCCTTCTTCATTGAGTCCCTTTCTAGGGGTGCACGTGTGGCGAATCGGCAGCCCTGATTCCGCGGCCCCCGCGTGGTCGCGGCGGAGGCGGAAGGAGCAGGCCGGTCGCCGGGGTCATGTATCGAACGACAGCGGATTGGAGAGCAACGGCGTCGGTTGCGCGGACGCGGGGTCCGTCTTCCGACTCGCGTTCCCGCGGTCGTCACCAGGTATTTCCTCGGAGACGGCGCCGACGATCGCAGGCATCGTCCGCTCCGCCTCGGGCAATTCGTCCAAGAGTTCCAAGTCGCTCCGCTCGATGACGGCTCCGTCTTCGAGCAAAGGGGTCAGTCCTAAGTGCGAGAACACTTCCTCCGGCCTCGCAGCGCCGTTCGGGGTGATCCAGAGCGCGGCGGTCAGGATGCCGTCCGCATAAGTGAGCGATTCGACGAAAGGGCGAACATTCAGCCGCCGGCGATTGGGCCGCTCGCGGATGACCCACGCTTCCGTCTGGGCGAGAAACGCGGCGATCGCGTCAGGGAGTTGGTTAGCCGCGACGCGCAGCGGAGCGCGGGCGGCGTCGTTCGCGGCGATTTCATTTTCAGGCGAGATTTTCGCAGAATCGGTTTCGGGTGTGGCGTGGCATTCAGTCCGCGCTCCGCCCTGCGTCGCGGCTAACCGGTAGAAAGCTCGACGGACCAGCAGCGACGATTTCCCTTCGATTGTCCGAATGCTCAGAAACGTCAGCCCTGGCGGAGCGTGTCGCTGCATGCGGGCGAGGACGTCTTCGGCGGGGAGATTTTCGGTCAGTTCGAGTTCCAGCACCTCATGGCTGCCCATTACGCCGAGGGCGAGGGAGAGGGCGAAGGCGAACTTCGGTTGCGGATGAAAACCTTGGGAATACGCGATAGGGAGTTCGGCGCGGCGAAGAAGACGCTCCACGCAGTGCATCAGGTCATGATGACTGACCAGCCGAAGATCCTCGGCCTTGCGGAATCGCAGACGGTAGCGCCGGCGATTTGCATCGGAGGGCGTCGCAACGGACGTCATGGACGGGGCCGAGGCGTTTGAGCCGAGGCCATTGCGGAACGCCGGTGGGCGTTCCTATGCCAGGGGCGGACCCTCTGGGAGGATGCGAAGGGGAGGCAACCGACGAAACGCCGGGATGAGAGACCGATCAACGGCCGAAAATTCGACGGCCGCAAAATCGGGGAGCAAGGAGCCTGACGAAAGGCGACGGAATCCTTGGTCCGCGACTGGTCTCCCCCTCAATTCACGACCTCAGGGAGAATCCGGCGGGTTTGTTCCCGCAAGTAACTGTTCACATCGCGAGCGGTATCGAACCGCATCGTTTCTTGAGCAACCTGCTTCGCGTCTTCCAGAGTGATCGACCGGATGATGTTTTTGATTTCCGGGATGTTCTGGGGCGTCACGCTTAACTGACGCAGGCCTAGGCCTAATAGTAGCAAGGTGTAAATTGGATCGCCACTCATTTCTCCGCAAACACTGACGTCAATCTGGTGACGCTGGGCAGCCTGTACCACATTTGCGATCAAACGCAGCACCGCAGGATCGCCGGCACTGTACAAAGATGCAAGCGATTCGTTCGTCCGATCCGCAGCCAGCGTGTACTGAATCAGATCGTTCGTCCCAATCGAGAAGAAGCTCACCTCGCGGGCGAGTTCATCCGCCATGATCGCAGCCGACGGCACTTCGATCATGGTGCCGATCGGGATTTTCTTCGCAAAAGGGATGCGTTCCTCTTCGAGGTCTTCCTTCACCTCCGCCAGCAGCATTTTGCACTGTCGCATCTCAAGCAGCGTGCTGACCATGGGAAACATGATGCGGACGTTGCCGAAATGGCTCGCTCGCAGGATGGCTCGCAGCTGGGTCTTGAACAGGCTCAAGTTCCGTAGGCAGAACCGTACGCTGCGGAGGCCGAGTGCCGGATTGCGTTCCGCTTGATCGACCCGGTTCATGAACTTGTCGGAACCGAGATCCAACGTGCGGATGATGACGGGTCGATTCCCCATTGCCTGAAGCACCGCCCGATACGCTTCGAAGTGCTCGTCCTCGACCGGATCGGTCTGCTTGTTGAGGTAGAGGAACTCCGTGCGATAAAGCCCCACGCCATCCGCTCCGCGATCGAGGCAGTGTTGAGCTTCGGACGGGAATTCGATGTTCCCCATCAGATGAACGCGTCCGCCATCCGTGGTTTCCGCCGGTTTGTCGCGCAACTCGGAAAGACGCGTGGCGAAGGTGCCGAGCGTGGTGCGAGCTTTTTCGTAGCGTTCGAGCGTTTCTTCGTCAGGGTTGAGGATGACGATGCCGCGATTGCCGTCCACGATGATTTCGTCGCCGCCGGAAACATCCGTGACGAATCGCCCCAGTCCGACGACTGCGGGTATTTCCAGCACGCCTGCCATGATGGCCGTGTGACTCGCGCGTCCGCCTGCTTCCGTCGCGAACGCCCACACCATTTTCGGATCGAGCGAGGCGGTTTGGCTGGGGGTGAGATCGTGGGCCAGCACGATCACCGGCGATTGCAGCGTGCCCAGGCCTTCGCCGTGGTCGCCGATGAGATTCCGAAGGATCGATTTTTCGATGTCGAACAAGTCGGACGACCGCGTGCTGAACGTGGCGCTGCCGAGGTTTTCCAACGCCTTCGCGTGACGCCGCATGACTCGACTCACGGCGTACGCCGCCGAGTGGTTCTTTTCGAGAATCGTCGCTTCGATTTCGCGGATGAGTTCGGGATCTTCGATCAAGAGAGCATGTGCGGCGAAGATCGCGCCGTATTGTTTGCCAAGTTTCGCGGAGATCGCTTCCTGATTGACGCGTGCTTCGCGCCCGGCGGCTTTCAATGCCAGATGCAGACGATCGACTTCAGCCTGGCGTTCTTTGCGATCGATGAAGCGTTCGGGAATGCGGATGCCTTCGGTGTCCAGCACAAGAGCTGGGCCGATCGCGACCCCAGGAGAGACGGCAATTCCGCGTTTGATTTCCATTCGCGACGCAATCCGAGGTTACCGAACGCAGACTTGTTGTGTTGAACCAAGCCCAGGGGCGACCGAAGGGTGCTCCTGAGATCGACGCATCGAAACAGATCATTGATCCCGTTTCGATCCCAGGAGTTCCTTGCAGTCGCCCCTGGGCTTGGCGTTGCTCCTATTTGACCGCTACAACGCTTCTTCCTCATCGTAGTTGCGGTGCAGCACTTCCCAGAGCGATTCCATCGCTTGCTGGGCATCTTCGCCGCACACTTCGAGCGTCAGGTGCGTCCCTTCTTCCGCGCCGAGGCCGAGCAGGTTGAGCATGCTTTTGCCGTTAGCCCGTTGATCCGGCGCGCGACACAGGTAGATGTCGCTGCGGAATCGCGTCGCCGTTTCCACGAACGCTGACAGGGGGCGCATGTGCAGCCCCTGCGGGTTGGTGACGACGAACGCTCGGGTTAAGCTCGGGCCGCTCATGTCGACAGGATCCGCCAAGGGACGTGGTCTCGGTGGATCAACCGCGGTCTTCGCTGAGCAGCTTCCAGATTTCGTCGGATGTCGTCGCCTTTTTTATGGCATCAACGAGGCGTTCGTCCTTGAGACTGGAGGCGACGTTCTGCAGAGCGAGCAGGTGGTCTCGCGGACGCCCTTCCGGCGAAATCAGCATCACCAATACGTGGACTGGTTCGCTGTCCACACTCTCGAAATCGATTCCCTTCGGTGCGACCGCGATGGCGCCTACCATGCGATCGACACTGGTGTGCTTGGCATGCGGAATCGCAACGCCCTTGCCGATGCCGGTCGAACCGAGGCGTTCCCGCTTCAGCACCGCCTGCACGATCTCTTCGTTCTGATCCTTGAAGTAGCCGGCCGCCTTGAGCTTGCCGACCATTTCGCGAATCACTCCCTCCTTCGTTGCTACCGACAAGCTGGGTGTGATCGCGTCGCGGACGATGAAATCGGTCATACGCATGGTCGATGGCCTCAGGCGTGTTTGGCGTCTCCCGCCGTGGGCGTGCGGCGATGATCCTGAATCTTGTCCTTGTACTTGCGGACTTGCTGTTCCAGCTTATGCAGGCAAAGATCCACCGCCGCGTGCAGTTCCTTGTCGCTTTCCTTGGCGACGAAGTCGTGCTTGTGCTCGGCCGAGACGAGGAACTCGACGACCTTGTCGTTCTCGTCCTTCAGATCGACGCAGACCTCGATCATCATGATGCGAGGAAAGAGATGCACGATCTTTTCCGCCTTATTGCGGATGCCTTGCTGATGCTCTTCGCTGAGATGCCCGTGGCGTGTGGAAACTTTGATCTGCACGGACTCATCTCCTTCAAGGATGCGGCGAACCGGTAATGGTGCTTTCAGGCCGGTTATCATATGAGCGAGTCGTAAACCCAGCAACAAAGCGCCTGCCGCAAATCGTGGAGCGTGTCGAGCGCGGCGAGACGCACCGTCGCCGGCTGCATGTGGGCGATACGCCCCCTCATCGATTCTAAAACGCATGGAATCCCAGCAATCTGTAGCGGTGCGTCTCGCTGCTCTCGACACGCTCTACGGCGTTTTTAGGGTGCGACGGCCAGCACCTTTCGGTCGTTCGCCCATAGCCCATCCAATTCCGCAACCGCCGGGATGTCATGCCTCAATGCTCGACATCCCTTTCCAGCAGCCTTCGCGACGGCGTCGGAGGTGTTGTCCGGCCATTCCGGTTCGCCGATCAGGTACTGCTGGTATGCCTTGTAGCGGCGGTAGAATTCCTTGCCGATCAGCGGTCGGCTGTGGACGAGGCCCGTGTCGGTGAGGCGTGACGCCCAGGTCGCTTCGTCGCGGATGGCGGAGACGATCTTCTCGCGGTCCCTCGTCTTGCCCGCATCCTGGCGAGCCAAAACCAATCGCAGGAAATGGGCGTACATCCGCATACGGTCCACGCGGGCGCGATGCTCCGGCGAATCCGCAGTCTTGCGAACTGCTTCGTCCAGGTCGCGGTATGCTTCGCGCAGCGATGCAGCATCGATCGTTTCCGCGAGGGCGGGGGCTTCGGGGTTCACTTCGTCCTTCGGCTTCTCGTCGTCTTTGGCCGACGCTTTCCCAGCAGGCCTAGTGCGAACCGCAGCGCCGGCGCCGAGCCAGCGCACATGCCAGCGCTCCATCGGCAAGGCGGCGGGGCCGTACGCGCGGTCGTAGAAATCCGCGAGGATCGTCTTCGTGCTATCGTTGGGGTTCCACATCAGGCGGGACGCGAGATAGTAGCCCAGTCCGCGCGGGCCCCAGTTGCAACCGGCCTCCGCGTTCATCGATTGCACGTTGTGCTTTTGGTAGAAGCGCAGATCGTCCGCCAAACGCGGCAGCGAAATCTCTCCCTTCGCGATCGAAGGCATGTCGCCATCCCACTGGAACACGCTGTAGTAACCCCGGATGCCCGATTGGGCGCCAAGCTTTTGAAACGTCTCCAACTGCTCCGGCAACGTCATCGGCGTTCGGCGAAACGCGGTGGTCGTTTGCAGGAACACATTCGGATGCACCTTGAACGACGGCGGATGCGAATACGCGCTGTAGGCATAACAGCCGACGAGCGTCTTGGGATGCTTCTTCGCGACCGCAGCCGCCACCTCGTTGACCATGGCGAACAGCGTCTCGGAGGTGATGTTCACAACGACGCCGTCGGGGCGTTTGGCGAAGAGCGTGCCCTGCGCGGCGTAGGGTTCGGCTCCCTGAAACACCTTTTGGCATCGCTCGCATTCGCAAAAGCCCAGGCCATCCGGCGGGCTCATGCTGATCATCGACACGCCCTTGTCCGCCTGGGCGACGGCGAATTCGCAAGCGCGAGCGATCATCCCGGGATGGCTGTAGCACGGCTTGACCGGCTGACGTTTCCCTTGTGCTTCCGAAAACCATTCCGGATGATCGGCGAAATCCTTTTTCGGATCGAGTCCGTCGCCAGGGTATGCGGCGAATGGTGACGGCGATCCGGAGCGGCCAGCCGTTCTCTGTTTCCTGACTTTGAAGTCTTTGCGGAATCGGATAGGAATGAACCCAGCCCAATCTTCGTGCGGCGAACGCGGAGCCTGGCGATCATTCCAGCTGCCGACGATGGCGCTGAGGCGAATCGGTCTCCACACCGGATCCAGAAAAAACTCATCGGCATCGTTCAGCGAAACGCTGGACGCCATGCTCACCGCGCCAGCGCATATTCGCGACGCGCGATATAGAAAGGCCCATCAGTCGTGGTCCGCAAGAAGTAGCCTTCAGCGCCCGGCAGTTCGGGATCCTCGGTCTTTCAGCAGGAAAATCGCCTTCAGCAGGCCGACATGCAGACCGACGTTCCCCTCCGCAGGGCAGGCGATTTCCGGGACCGCTCCAGTCATTAATTTGACCAGAAGATCCCGCAACGTTTGTAGGTGCGATCTTCTCGACGACAGGCGGCATATCCAGACTTCATCACGCACAATCACGCGCAAACCTGCTGCCCAGGCCATCAGGCCGAACAGCGAGGTTATCGGAGACCGAAGCGGGCCATCAGGCCTCAACGGCATAATGAAACCAGTGCGGCCATGAAATTGAACAGCGGACAGCTAAATCACGGTAATCAACATTGTTGTAACACCTTCATTCGAGAAATCCATACCTCAGCAGCTACGATTCTCTAAAATCGTGACAGTGAAACATGTCATATAACATCACGCTGTAACCATGCATCATTCCAAAATCGTCCGCCATTCACAAGACAAAACCCAAAGAGCGAGCATCTTCACTCTATGAGATATCACTGAAGGTTATGGGAAGTCCATGGATGTAAATGATCCATCTCACTTCGAGGAGATGGAACAACTTATCCGCTCAAGTTTAAAGCTGTTCTGACGGATGAAGACCGTCGCCATCTCGCTTGGCTGGTTCGATCGCCTGGCAACCACTCCACCAGTCAGACGGCGCAGCTGGTTTCAACACGCGGCCGATTGATCCCCAAACCCGCCTTGATCTTGAAGGGGAGGAGGATCACGATCAACTACGGCCGCATCGACCGATGGACGATCGCGGTTCGAGATGGCGAAGAAGGCGAACCGAAGAGGAACGGCAAATCGAAGAAGGTGTAAATGTGGGCTTTGCTGCGCATCGCGCAAGCGCGAAGCCTTTATTACTCCGCAATGCGGAGCGCCTGTGAACGATGTGCTCCTCTGGTTTCCGGCTGCTCCTGATGTTCTGTCCATTGCGTGAGCGGCTTCTCAATATCGCGTCAGCCTTCATCGACTCAAGGCTTGATCAACGGGTCTACCTGCAGTCATTGCCACCACCAACCATTTGCCTGGTACGACAATATCCCCGTCTTGAGTAGCTCAAACTCGGCAGGAAGTATCAGTACTGCGGTCATCGCGTATGGCGTGCGGCACATCTGCTGATTGAAGTCGGAATCGAACGTGTTCGTCAGCCTTTTCGCTGACCAGAATGATCTCAACATCCACAATGTTGGATCACTGATGCGTGGCGGTGCACAACAGCATCGCGCTTAACTCAACTTCTTGGTTCGACTGCGCACATCACCTTGCTGTTTTCGTTTCTCGCGGTGGCGTCTCTCCTGATCTCGCTACTCACGAAGGACAACATGAATTGGCGATTCAGGTACGATCGTCGGCCTGATCAGTGCGGAAACCTTTGATGCCATGGCCCTGGCCGCAGCTCAGCGTCGCTGACTTGTTACCTGCGTCGTCCGTTTCACCTGCAGACCTTGTTGATTCCGGGCCATCTGCATATACCTTGCAGCTTGCCGTTGCCGAATGAGTGTAAATCGGAAGTTTCGCGGTGGGATTCTTCAAGCAGCATGTGCAGGCACCTGTTGATGGGCACCTCGCCGCGGTATCGCCTTTTTGTTCCAGGCGCGCCTTAGGCCATGAAGCGCTGGGTTTGGGCGATGCCGACCTCATGCTGATGATGGCGGGCGCGTTTCTCAACTGGCAACTCGATATAGTGGGATTTTCTTGAGCAGCCGTCCCGCCTTGGTCGTATTGACATCATCAACGCTTTCGCAACGATGAGTTCCCTTCCCTTCGGTCCTTCGCTCGCGGCGGGACGATGATCGCGTCATCTGGGCTGGCAACGGATCAGGCCGCCAGGCCATGTCGTGCTATTCTGGAGCGAGGGCTTGATCGGGCTTGGTCTGTTCGCAATCGTGTTCTTGCTGGGAGCCGGGCTGCCTCGGCCGTCGACCCGAGGAAGGCGCCAGGCGGGGCATGAGTGCGTCATCGTCGATGCGGCATGGCCAATCAAGGCGTAGAAGCGATTCGAGAAGATCAGCGCTTCACCGCCGACATCAGCGGCGACCCGAACCGCGTGGCGGAAGCCAAACGGGCTCGTCCTCCTGGCGTCACGGCAACGCCATCATGGCTCAACGATCTGGCCTCTTTCGATCATCCGCGAACACGTGAAAGCCAGCGACTTCATTCTTCAGCATCACCTGACCTGCAACTCTCTTCTGCGCCGAAGACGAAGACACCATGGCTCGATTTGTTTCCGGGCGATGTCGTTCGCTTCAAGATCAGCCCGGCCTCAAAGTGCCGCACATGGGATGGAACAGGCACGGTCGTCGCAAAACGCTGGTGCCGGAAGAATCCCGCCTGCTTCGGTATGCTTAATCCACTCGTACTACGTGCAACCTCATGATGCGAAATTGGCAGCGACGGAGACGATTCGCAAACACGCCGTTCGTTTCCTCGATCTGGCACGGCAATATTCGCATCACCGTTCACCCGGAAAGTCAAAAAACGGGACTCCACATGCTCCGCCGATTGAAAGCTTGGCGGGAGCGCGCCGTGGCGTTCCGCAAGGCCGGACGCGTCCGATGGAATTTGCCATTTGCGATGATTGGTCTCTGCAACTGCGGCTGGTGCTGTTCACTCAGCGATGTAAAGCGAAACCGAATCTATGGAACCTATATCGATGATCGTCATCCGCCATTCGGCTGCGTGGCGGACAATGCGTTCGTCTGCGGCAAGGAGACTATCAACGAAACCGTGTTCGGCGCCGGCCCCGCCGCGATGGCGAGAGCAACTGGGTCGGTGGAGCTGCGGATCCTTGCACATCGTCGATCTCGACGAGCGCCAAGGAACGGCCAGCCGATCGTGGCGACATCCGCGCGATCGTGAAAGCCGCCGGCATCCTGGTCAACTCGGCGGCATTCGCACAAGGCGGACATCGAACTCGCGCGCTCGCCGAACGTGGAACGCGCCGATCGTCGGCGCAAGGCGTTGCAATCGCCCAGTGGCTCGACCGTCTTCGGCGAAGTTCCCATCGCATCATCCTCGGCATCGGTGAAGGCAGGAAGATCGCGGTCCACGGTTGGCTTCGAAGCCATCCCGACTCAGCCTCGGCCTCGCGAAACGCTGAAGGCCCTCGCTGCGATTGTACACCGACATCGCCCGCGACGGCATGATGCAAGTTGCGAATATCCAAGCGACGGCGGAGATGAAGCACGCGACCACGATCCCCGTCATCGCTTCCGGCGGCGTTACCACCATGGACGACATCCGTAACCTCGCGGCGGCGATCGACCAGGTCTGGTACGATCGTGGGGCGAGCGATCTACGAGGGGCGATTGGACCTGGCGGAGATTCTCAAGGTGGCTGGGTAATGAAGGTGGTCCTCACGCTCCGCGTAAGGGACCTCGACCCTATCACCGCGTACCGAAGACATGCTGTTCTGCAACTCCGTTCCGCGCGCTGCTGTCGGCATGCCCATCCGCGAAGAGGCGTTGAAATTGCGCGTCATGGCGTTCGACGTAGTGCAGGAACGAATCGGACGCGTTGAAGGCCGGGGAATGCCGGAGCAGCGGTGGTCGAAGGCCAGCGTAGGTGATGGAATGTTCTAAGACCATGACGACTTGCAGGTGCCGTTGCCGTTGCGTTATCGTCCTCCATGCCTTAGAGGCCCCCATTGACGGCATTGAATGCGCCAAGCTCCTGCAGCGTTGGCCGAAGGTCGGACCCAGGTTGATGTCCACACCATTGGGGCAACCGCGGACGAGCACCTGCTGGCACCAGTACCGGAGGAAGATGCTTGCCAGGCACGTAGTCCAGGGCGGCCGCATTCACCTCATTGGTGCCGGGCCGGCTGTCGAACGGGATCCACCATCACCAGCCGACCCCGTGTTCAGCGTGTTGCTGGCTGCTTGCAGGCAATGCAGATCGCCCGTTCATCCAGGGCATGAAGACGGAGAACGTATTGGCCAGGGGAGCGTTCTTCGTGTCCGTGATACATGCAACGGCAAAACAAGCCCGAACTGCAAGGTTGTTGACGCATTCAGTCCGAATCACCATGGCCCGCACTCGCTGCACGGCGAGGACAGCAACAACGCGATGAGAACGGCAATGATCGCAATCACGACAACAGTTCGATCAGGTGAATCCGCGGGCGCCGCATCCGCTTCATTATCCGCGACCAGGCCTTCCTTCCACAAGTCGCCGTTCGGCGCTGGAATTTACCCGCCCCGCCTGCCACAATGAAGCGCAAACGATCACTCCTCCTCAAGGAGTTCCGCCAGTGGGTGCCGGTGCGTTCACCCTCTTCTGTTTCGCCATGCCAGCCGCGGCTCAAGACGGCCCCAAGCCGATCCGCGCCTTGCTCGTCATCGGCGGCTGCTGCCATGACTACAAGAAGCAGAAGGACATCCTCGTCAAAGGCCTCGGCGAACGGCTCAACATCGAAGTCACCGTTTCCTACGATCCGGATACTTCCACTAAGCACTTGAATCCGGTCTACGAAAAGGCGGATTGGGCGAAGGGCTACGACGTCATCATCCACGACGAATGCAGCGCTGACGTGAATGATGCGAAGGTCGTGGATCGAATTCTGCAACCGCATCGCGACGGCGTGCCTGCCGTGTTGCTGCACTGCGCGATGCACTGCTACCGCGTGCCGAACTCGAAGGCTTGGTTTGAATTCACGGGCCTGACGACGCGAAGCCACGGTCCGCAGCAGCCGATCGACATTACCTACGCCGACTCGAAGCACCCGATCAACAAGAACCTCAGCGGCTGGAAGACGATCAACGAGGAACTCTACAAGGAAGACAACCTTTGGAAGACCGCTACGCCGTTGGCGAAGGGGAAGCAAGGCAAATCAGATTACGTCTGCGTGTGGACAAATGCGTATTCCAAGAACACGCGAGTCTTCGCAACGACGCTGGGCCACAACAACGAGACGGTGGCGGATCCGCGTTATCTCGATCTGATCGCCAACGGGCTGCTCTGGTCCACCGGCCATCTCAACGAGAACGGCGAAGCGGCCCCGGGCTACGCGAAGAAGAAGTAATGGCTTCGCTCGACCACTACGAGTTCGTGACAAACTGGGAGTTCGCCGCGCCCGTCGATCGAGTGTGGCGCGAGATCGTCCGTCCCGTCGATTGGCCTCAATGGTGGCCCGGCGTCGAAAAAGTCGCCGAGGTGCGTCCCGGGACGGACGAGGACGGCTTGCTCGGCATCCACCTCGTGACATGGAAGAGTGCCCTTCCGTATCGCCTGACGATCGAAACCCATGCGATTCGTTGCCTGCGGCACTGCAACTATTACGTGCAAGCCTACGGCGAACTGGAAGGCGAAGGCTTGTGGACCTTCACCGAGACGCCGACAACGACCCAAGTGCGTTACGAATGGAAGGTGCGGACGACGAAAGCCTGGATGCGCTGGCTCGCCCCCATCGCCCGCCCGCTGTTTCGCTGGAACCATGATGTCGTCATGCGCTGGGGCGAACTAGGCCTCAAGAAACGGCTCGGCGAAAAGCAGTCTGAGTGAGAGCAGCAGAATTATGAAGCGCAGAATCATAAGGACAAGGCCTTCATGATTCTGCTGCTTTGGCTTTGTACCTTTAGCGAGCCTCATTCAGCGGCGGCAGCAGCGTCGAGTGAGTGCTACGGGTCGTCGATGCCGCGGGTACGACGCCAGCCGGAAAGTGCGACGCGGCCGTCGAGACGCCGTTCGCACAGACGCTGGTTGTGCAGGATCCGCCATTGCAACCGATTTGCGGCCCGCAGCAGGGGCCTTCGCATTTCTTGGGGCAGAGCATTTCCTTGAAGCCGCGGGCGGGGACGAAGATGCGGTCGCCGGGTGCGAGTTGCCAATTCGTAGTCGTGTCGCCAAGCTGCACGATGTTGCGATAGCAGACCGGAAACACCGTCCGGCAATCGGCGGGGTGTGAAGGCCGACTCAGGATGATGTTGTCCGGCGAAGCGCGGTCGGTGATGCCCCCCGCAAGCATTAGGGCGTCGAGCACCGTCTCTCGGCCATTGAGGACGAACGCGCCAGGAGCATTCACTTCGCCGAGCACGTAAACTACCTTGCTTTGACGGCCGACAAGGCGCACCGAAATAAAGCCTGGATCCCCCTTCGTCTGCGCTTTCACGGTCGTGTTGACCATGTCCTGAATCTCAGGCACGGGGCGGCCAAAGACCTGCATCATGCCATATTTGCCTAGGTTGATCGTGCCGTCCGGCAACACCGGCTGATCGGCGGGAATCCGGGCGGGCGAATCAAGTTCCACCGGTTGGATCAACAGCGTATCGCCGGGCTCGACGGTGTAGGCGGCAAGCGGCTGCTTCTCGAGTTCGCGCGGCAAAGGCAGCGGCCCGCTGTTGGAATCGCGGATCGATTTGGCGGATTCGAGCAGAGTGTTCCCGGCCGGAGAAGGCTGAAGCCGCGTCCGCCGGAGGAGGAGCATCCGGTAAACAGCGCAGGACCAAGAATCAGCGTACAGTGGATGCGTGGAGCATGGGCGGACTCCGGAGAATCGGGGAAGCATGCGAACGTGTCGAGCACAAGCCGCATCTACCCCTATCATCGGTTCTTTCGCCAAATTCCCTTCAACCGTCGCTTACGGATTTTCACAATTCCCTGGACAATCTTGCGCTTGTTTGCCCATTTGACATGATTCGCCGTAGGATCGTACTCCGCGACGTGTGCATCGCTGATCGGCTCGCTACGCCGCAAGTGGAAACCGCAAATCGCGGATTGGGGAGGGCATTCCCGTCCGGTTCGGCCGCGTACACCGTTTCGTGACTGCACACTTTACCGTGCAGTAGAATTCCGGAGACGAAGAGGAAAAAGCGTACCGCTTCTTGTTCAAGCGTCAGCAGCGGCAGGATGCAGGTCTGCGGGCTGCGAACGGAGCCAGTGACCCGGGCGTAGATGACGCGGTTGGCGAGAAGGATTCGCTTCTTGCAGTACTGCTAGCGACGCATTCCCCGCGACCGGGAATCGCAAGTCAGCAAACGAAAGCCCGGTGCATTCGTCAGCAAATTTCCCGTATTCGCGACCACGTTCAAATTCAGTCGGCCTTGCACGTCGGCAGTCCCGTCGATGAAAACTTTGAAGAGCCCACCTTCAAGTGCGAGGCGCTGGACGCGAACGACGCCTCGGTCGAGGCGGGCTTTCATGTCGCCGCGTTGAAACGTCGTCGATCCCGCGATGCCGAGGATCGGAGCAATATCGCCGAGGATGGGGATCGCGGTCGCTTGCGTTTGGCTGAAGGCCCCTTCGATCGATGCGTCGAGGTCTTCGATGCCGCGGACATTGTCGCCTTTCACCACGATCTTCGCCGTCAGGTATCCGCTGCCGAGCGAAGCTGAGCCGAAGGTTTCGCGCAGCAGATTCTTCATGTCGGCCCGGACGATTTGCAACTGACCTTCGAGTCGCGTACCGAAGCCGAGCGTTGCGTTGAGTCGGCCGGTCGCTCGTCCGCTCGCGAGTTGGGCGGTGGTTTCCGGAATCGTGACCTGCCCCTGCTGCTGCAGCGGCGAGTAGCGGAACGTGATCGGAATACGCCACTGGGTCACGCCAAGGCCGAAAACTTCGCCGCGAACAAGTTCCGCTTCGATTCGGCCCGACCACTCCGATCCAAGCGAACCTTTGATCGTGCCTTGCAGCGGCCCGCGGATGCGATCCCCAGTCCACGGGCGGAGCAACTTGGAAGCTTCGACGTTATCGAGCTTGACCAGAAAGAACCCCTGCTCCGGATGGCGAATGTTCACGTTGACCGTTGCACGCAACTGGCCGCCGCCGATGTTGGCGGTCAACTGACGAAGCCGAAGCACGTCGTCATCGAGGATGAGATCTCCCGAAAGATCCGTCGGCGATCCGGAATCATTCCAGGCGACATTCGAGAATCGAATGACGCCCGAACCATTCGGAATTTTGTTGGCGGAATCGTGCGTGAACTTGACGTCCACGCTGACCTGGCCCTGAAGGTTCTCGACCTGCTCGCTTCCGCCGAAAGTCTGCACAAGCCGAGCGATAGAAATGTTGCGGATTTCCAGCCGGCCCTGCTTCTTGGGAGTAGCCTTCGCCTTGAGCGGGACCGATCCTTCAAGCTCGAACGAGCCGCCGAGCGTTTTACCTTCGAGCTTGTAATCGATCGCGCCCGGTTTGGTGTTGACGGTGCCGACGAGCTTCTCCGCAGGTACATTCTGCACCGTCAACTTCGGCGCCTGCAGATCGATCTGAGCGACGAACTCGCGAGCCGTGCCGTTCTTCGTCGCCGGCAGTTCTCCCTGCACCGAGCCATCGATCTGCCCATGCACCTTGATCGGGATCAGCGGAATGCTCTTCACCAGCGCCGCCGAATCGACGCTTTTCACGTTGATGTTGACCTTCCCCGCGACCTCGTCCTTCAGCGGAATGGTCGCGCCGCCGTTGACATGGCCATCGTAAAGATCGATCGCCAAATCCTGGATGGTGATCGCCTTCTCGGTAGCGGCGAAGCGAAAGCCGGCCTTCTCGACGACCACATCGTCGATCTTCAGTTTGGCGGCGTTGGCATCGCCTTCGACCGCGAACGCGAGCGGGCTGAGCGTCCCCTTCGCGGTCGCCTGCGTTCCGACTTTGCCGACGACGGACACCGGGAGTTTGAAGGCAGGCGCGAGCCGATTCAGCATCGCGAGGTCCGCCTGCGGCACATTCAGTTTCGCCTGAAACGCGAAGGGTCCGGTCAATTCGACATCCGCGGATGCGGACATCGGCGTCCCCTCGATCGTCGCCTTGAACCCCGTCAGCGACGCTCTGCCCTTGCTCAGGGCCAGGTCTGCCGAAGGTGCATCGATCTCCATGCCCAGCACGACGAGCTTCGGGCTGGAAAAACTCGCGGCCGCGGTCCACGCGGCGGGTTCGGTGATTTTTCCGATATCTCCCGTCGCCGTCAGCGAACCGGAGAGATTGCCTTCAAGCGGTACGTCTTTCCCCGCAGCCCTCGCAACCGGGCCGAGCGGAATGTCGGCGATCGCGAGCGAAAAACGCATCGGACCGGGCGGAGCGACTTGAGCCTCCGCGTTGCCTTTCAACGTGCCCTGTCCCGCCATCTTCCCCTGGAGGTTCGGCAACGACAGGATCCCGCGCGCGTAGTCGATGTCGGTCGTCAGCTCATCGACGACGAGATCGCCGAACTTCACCTGCTTGAGCTGAGCGGCACCTTTCACCTTGTAAAGCTTCAGGTCGTTCGCACTGTCCACCGGAATGCTGGCCTTGGCCTGAAACGACAGCTTGGCGGAAACATTCTCCGGCAACGGCAAACCCAGTTCCTTGACGAACGGAGCGAGATCGATGTCCTTGAGTTTCAGGTTCAAATCCAGATAGCTCGGCGGATCCCCCGCCTTTGGCTGCGGAGGCAGGAGCGAAGGATCGACCGCCTCGGTCAATTTCCGCAAATTGATCCGCCCGCGAAAAATCTGATTCAACGCTTCGTTCGCGAACGAGACCGCCTTCTGAGTCGCGGACTGCGGGGCGTTCTTGTCCTGCAACCCTATCGCTGCCGATCGAACGAATTCGGCGGCGAAATACTCCGGATGCGAAGACGAAAAAACGCTTGGCTCACGCAACTTCATGCAAGCGTGTTCGCCCCTCTCCCTCAAGGGGAGAGGGGCGACCAAGATCGCGCGAGGCTCGGGTTGCGGAGTTAGCCAAGCCCCTGCGCCATCGCTGCTGAAGCGGAAGCCACCGGGCGCGGGTTTGAGTTGCAGGGTAATCTCCGCAGTCTGTCCCGCGATCTTCGCATCGACGACGCGTGCTTTGCCTTCCCCGCTCGTCTTCATCTTCCCTTCCGGCGGAATCTCGATTTCGAGCGACGCGGTGCCGACGATTTTTCCTTGGACCGTCTTCGGCAGTTTCCAACTTGCCGGAAGCTTGCTCATCACCAGCTTGTCCGCGGCCACCTTGAAGAATTTGAACGTCATCCCGTTGCCGCGGAAATCAAGATCGGCATCGGTGCTGACCTTGCCGTCGAATGCCTCGCCCTCGATGTTGCGCAGCGTGACGAGATTGTCGTCGATCGTGACCTTCCCCTTGGCATCACTGGCGACGAAATCGATAGCCGGTATTTCCACCGAGGTTTTGGTCGGCTCCATTTCCGCCTTGTAGTGCAGCTCCGCTTTCGCCACATCGACGGCGAGCGTCAGAGTGCAGTTCGTTTCACTCGTCGGGATCTTGCAGGCTCGCCAGACCTTTGCGGGGGCGAATGGAATCTGATAAAGCATCGGCTCCGTCAGCTTCACCCGGCCATCGCTGAAGAGACGGACTTCGACGCGCTTGGCGGCTTCGTTCGCTTCGCCCTTCGCGGTCCACTTGCCCCACTGGTTCGCCTCGAAGGAACCCGCCGCGATCGGCCCTTGCGGCGAACGGGACAGGGTGACGTTCACTTTCTCCGCCACCATGTCGTCTGAGCCTTCCTTGCGAAACGTGATCTGGCTGTCCTTCAGCGTGATCTCCGGCAATGAGCCGAGCGACGTGGTCGAGTCCCCTGCTGTTTCGGCGGTTCCGGCAGCTTCGTCAGCAAAGGCGCCTTCGCGGTCGAAGCGGAGCAGCACCTTGGCGCCGGTGATCGTCATTTCATTCGGCATCGCGCCGCGGAGGACGCTGAACACATTGAGATCGGTCGTGATCGTGCCGACGGATAGCCAGGGCTCTTCCTTCGGCTTTTCGATTTCGCGAATCTGCACATCGCTGATCGAACTGCTGCCGAAGCCAATATCTGCTTCGCCGACTTGGATGGCCCCTCCGATCGCCTCTTGCAACTTCGCCTGCACCTGATTTGCAACGGCTTTGGACCTTAAGTAGCTTTTTGCAATGAGGCCAACGGCCAGGACGACCCCAAGGACAATGCCGAGGGTAACGAACAGTCGTCTCATGGCGGAGGCTCCTGAACAGACGAGCGCAGGGCGGACAGGCCCCCGTTTTCTCGTCCAAGTGCAAACTTGATGCCGTCGGCGGACGTCGCTTCGCGTTAGCGGATTCTCACTCGGAGGTTGTCGATTTCGGTTCGTAGGTTGTTCACCGTTTGCTGCAATCCGCTGATGGCCGAGGATTGGTCGTCGGATTTGCCGAAGGCGAACAGGCCGAGGAAGAGAAAGGTCCCCGCACCGGAAATGCCGCAGAGGGCAGGGAGGATGTAGCGGGCATTGGGACGGTCGGCGACGAGTTGGACGCCGGCCGGATCGTTGAGAACGATCACGGCGAGAAGAGCGACGCCGACAGGAAGAAAAAAGTAGAGAATCGTCGCCACGAAACGGATAAGGATCACCGTGACGAACATCGCAGCGACGGCGATGCCGCAGGCGATGGCGTAGTCGGTCCAACTTGTGAAGAGAGGACCGGCGAGCTTGATGTTGTCGAGGTTGAACAAGGCGGCACCTCCAAAAGAAAAGCCGCCGCTGAAGAAGCGGCGGCTTGTTCTATGCGGCCCTCTCGCTCCACGGTGAGAGGGTGGCGGAACTAAAACCGTGCGGGAACTTCGAATCCGCGACGGTACTCGCGGGTGAGCATACGGTTGGCTTCTTCGTCACCCTTGAAGCGTTCGCTACCGTTTTCGAGTTCGAGCTTTCGGCCGACGATGAGTTCCGTCTTGTCGAGCGGAACCATGTTGGCTCGCAGATGTTCCTCAGTACGGGCGAGCGTCTCGGTTGCGGCGGCGTCGCCTTCCACGACGCGGGTGCGCGGATTGAATGCTGCCGGACGGCCGAGGCGGTAGCTGATGTTCGCGAGGTGGCATAGCGCGCTCGAGTAGTGGCCTTGCTCGATGTCAGCATGCAGGTCCTGACGACGGCGCGAACGGACGGCACTGATGAAGTTTCCGAAGTGGTCGCCGCCTCCAGTGAATCGCTGCAGCACTTGGCCC
Organism: Gemmataceae bacterium; assembly: GCA_046350235.1. GTDB lineage: Bacteria > Planctomycetota > Planctomycetia > Gemmatales > Gemmataceae > JAIEPT01. Next base: position 91,188 of record JAXMAT010000013.1, read on the forward strand.
TTCGGGTCCATCGCGACCGCTGCCGAATAGCTGGTGAAAACAAGCATGCCGTCGGTGCAGTGGAAAATGTTGCCGACGCTGGCGCCATGATAGGCTGCGGTTTCCAGTCCGCGGACTTCGAAGATCAGCGGCGTCTCGCCGTAATCGAAGACGCAGATTTGCGTGTTCGCGGTTTGGCCGTCGTCGGTGTAGCCGAAGCGTCCGCCGAGAGAGTAGGCGGATTTCGCCAGCTCGTTTTTGCCGAGGCCCCAGCGAGCGACGTCCATCTGATGGATGCCTTGGTTGCCGAGGTCGCCGTTACCGGTGTCCCAAACCCAGTGCCAATCGTAATGGAGGTTGCGACGACGAAGCGGCACACGTGGTGCAGGGCCGCACCACAGATCGTAGTCGACGGTCTGCGGCGGAGTCTGTTCGCCTTCGGTTCGGCCGATGCTGTTACGGCGTTTGTAGCAGAGGCCGCGGGCGACGTTGATCTTGCCGAGTTTGCCGGATTTGAGGAAATCGATCGCTTCAATCGAGCCGCGTTGGCTGCGGATTTGGGTGCCCGTTTGGCAGATGCGGTTGTAATGGCGGGCGGCATCGACGATGCGTCGGCCTTCCCACACATTGTGGCTCACCGGCTTTTCCACGTAGACATCTTTCCCCGCCTGCATCGCCCAGATCGCGGCGAGAGCATGCCAGTGGTTCGGAGTCGCGATGCTCACCGCATGGATCGACTTGTCGTCCATGATGCGGCGAAGGTCCTGCACATAACGAGGCGCGATGCCTTGCGCCTTCGTCGCATTGGCGAGAGTGTCGGCAGCAGTCCGTGGCGTATTGGTATCGACGTCGCAGACATGGGTGACGACGCAGTTATGTCGGCCGGCGTAGCCCGAGATATGGCCTTTGCCTTGTCCGCGGAAACCGATGACGGCGATGTTGAGCCGCTCCATCGGATTGCCGCGTCCCGTGCCTGGTGCGGGCTCTTGTTTTTCCTGAGCGCTAAGCACGCCGCTCGACGCCAGACCGGCGAGGACCGCCGAGCTTTGCAAGAAGTCGCGGCGATTCAGAAAGCTCATACGAGTCTCCGGGAGAAGGGAGAAATAGGAATTCGCTGTCGGCAGGAGGGCAGCAATTATCGGATAGTTCGTCCAGTGTATCGGGTATCGGCAAATGCGGTCAACGAAATTGCGGGCGAATACATCTCGAAGCCCCGACTGTGGTCATGTCGATCACTTCGTGTCGCGCACTTCCACTTCGACTGCGACAGGTTTCGCAATTTCTTCGATCCGAGCCTGCAGGTCAGCGAGTCGAGGGCGGAGCTTTTCGAGGGGTTGGCCGGCGGCGATGCCAGGACGCTTATGGCCGACTTCGGTCAGCCATGCATGGCGAACAATCGATTCTCGTTCGGCCGTCAGTTTTAGAATCGCATTCGCCTTTTCCGCGAGCGACGGTTCGGCATTGGGCAGCAACGCGGCGGCATTCTTGGAAATTCGCGGCAGCACCACGCCTTGAAGGATCACTTTCGCATCGTTCGGTAATTCCTGCTTAAAGGTCATGTGGTTGAGTTCGGCATAGTGCGGGGCCAGTGCCGGGTGCCAATCCTTCGGAGCGGGCATCGGTATGTGCGCGAGAGTCTTGTTCGCTTTGCCTTCGACGTTGGCGAAGCTCGCAGGTGCGTTGAGTTCCTTCAACAGCGTGAACGCTACGAGTGCGTGCCCGGTGGAATTGGGATGAATGCCGTCGTGGGAGATCACGTACTTCGGGTCGCTCTTCCGGACCTCGGCCAAGAAGCTCAAAATCGCCGTGTGCGGGTCGGCGACGGGCAGGTTTTTGGTGCGCAGCGAGACAAGCCATGCGGAGTATTTGCTCAACACGTCGTCATAGCCTTCATACGGTTTGCCGAAATCGAACTTCGGCGAGCCTTTCGGCAGCGTTCGCCCTTTGAGCGGAACGGGGTCGAACGGGCAAGGCGTCATGAGGATCGGCTGGGCGCCTGCTTTGCGAATCTTGGCGACGAGATTCAGGGTGCATTCCTTGTATTTCGCGAATCGGTCCTCGGAGAATGGATGATAAATGCCGTCGTTCATGCCGTAGCAGACGACGACATAGTTCGGCTTGATCTTTTCCAGTGCCCGCTCCGCTCGCTCATGCACATCGGGCCGAGGAAACGGGTGGCCATCTTCCGTTAGCCCGGTCACGGTTTCGCTCGGCAGGCCGATGTTGATCAGTTCGTATTTCTGATCGGGGAATCGCCCTGCAAGATAGGCGTCGACGTAGGCGACGAATTGCCCTGCATAGGTATTGCTGTCCCCCAGAAAGAGCACCTTTCCGGGTTTAAGCCGAAACTCATCTGCGGACGCGGGGCTAACGAAGAGCATCGAGACGCAAAGGAAGGAGAGCCATCGGAGCATGGGTCGTTCTCGAATGTGGCGACGAGGTATCGAAAGCCGAGGGTTTTCGTGCAGTCGCGATTATGAGGTTGCCGCACGGAGTTCGCAAGGGTCTGAGCGATCACGTGTTTGACTGCGAATCGCGAAGTTTCGTGTCGAATTGGATTGTCGTTTCCCGCAGATCAGCGCATCATGACGGCACTTTCCTGCAAGGGCCATAGCGACGTTTCCCGAACACGTAACCTGCTTTCGAAGAGTTGTCCAGTTGTCTTTCCATCGCCTCGATGAGGGGCCTATGGCTGGTATCATGCATTCACGACCGAGTAGGATTGTCGCAAGTTCTAGGGGCCGATTCATGTCGATGCATGCCGCAAAGGCGTGTTTCGCTTTGGGCGTCTGCATGATTCTCGTTTCCGGCGCATCAGCGCAGGAACCGAAGGCGAACGACGCCAAGCCTTACGCCGGGGCAGCATGCACCCGACCGATTGCAGACTTCTTCGCGAAAGAAGTGTGGGCCAAGGTCGGTTCCGCGCTGTGCCTGCAGTGCCACAAACAGGGGGGCGATGCGGAGGATAGCCAGTTCGTATTGCGTGATCCGAAGAAGTTCTCCGGGCATGCGGTGGACGAAGCGATCGACCACAACCGAAAGCTCTTCGCGAAGATGGCCGAAACCAAGGCGAAAGGCGACTACCGATTATTGCTGAAAGCGACCGGCGGGCTCGATCATGGCGGCGAGGCGGTGCTGAAAACCGACTCGAAGGGTTATGCGATCCTCGCCGAATTCGTCCGCCGAGCGAATACGCCTGCCACGAAGACGGCGACGCCGAAAGTGGACGACAAGAATCAGCCGCCCTTCTTTCAGGGCGTTGCCATGTTGGAGCCGAACGCTCTGCTCCGCCGCGTGACGCTTTCGCTCGCGGGCCGACTGCCGACGGATGCGGAGCGCGAAGCCATCGCCAAGCAGGGCGCCTCGGCGATGCCGGGCTTGCTCGATGCGATCATGAAGGAAGACGCGTTCTACACCCGGCTCCGCGAAGGGTTCAACGACATTTTCCTCACGCTCGGCATCGACGGCAACGCGGACCAGACCGTGCTGAGCTACGAACACTTCGAGAAGACTCGCCATTGGACCGACAAACATGACCTCAGTCATATCCCCGAGAAGGATCGGCAGAAGGCTCGCTACAAACTGACCGACGACTACCGCGACGCCCTGCTCGGCGAGCCGATGAAGCTCATCGAACACATTGTCCGCAACGATCATCCCTTCACCGAGATCGTGACCGCCGACTACATCATGGTCACGCCCTACACCGCGCGCGGCTACGGCATCTACGAGAAACTGAAGGAGAAGTTCAAGAACCCGGACGATCCGTTCGAGTTCATTCCTGTCAAAATCAAGGCGCTCAAAGGCCGAAGCAAATCGACGGATCAGGATTCCGCGACCGGCGATTATCCGCACGCGGGCATACTCAGCACCTTCCAATACATGCGACGCTATCCGACGACGGAGACGAATCGGAATCGGTTGCGGGCTCGCATGTTTTACCTGCATTTCCTCGGCATCGACGCACTGGAACTCGCCGCCCGCGTCTCCGATGCGGCGGCCGTCACCGCGAAATATCCAATCCCCACGATGCAAGCCTCCGAGTGCGTCGTTTGTCACAAGACGATCGATCCGGTCGCCGGCTGCTTTCAGGACTTTTACGAGTTCGAGGGCGTGTACGGAAAGCGGAAAGCTGGGTGGTACAAGGACATGTTCGGCGCCGGCTTCGAGGGGGAAACGCTCCCCGCGGACGATCGCTGGCGGGCGCTGCAATGGCTTGGCGAACGAACGGCGAAAGATCCGCGTTTCGCCGTCGCGATGGTCGAACACGTCTACTACATCCTCACGGGCCGCAAGGCACTGCTGGAACCGAAGGATCTGGAGGATCCGCTCTACAACGCACGCCATCGGGCGTATCAGGAACAACGCAAGCAGATTGATGCAATGGCGAACCGCTTCGCAAATAACGGATACAACCTAAAGGGCGTATTCAAGGAGTGGATCGCCTCCGAGTTCTACCGAGCCGACGGCATCACCGCGGGGCTCGACAAGAATCGTCAGGCGGAGTTGGAAGACGTCGGCATTCTGCGGATGCTTTCTCCCGAGCAACTCGAACGCAAAGTGAAAGCTGTCTTCGGCCAACCTTGGGGTCGGCTCAACGACAAGCAGCTTTCGATTCTCTACGGCGGCATCGATTCCAAGGAAGTGACCGCCCGCGCTGCCGATCCGAGCGGAGCGATGGGCGCGATTCAACGCAGTCTGTCCAACGACGTTGCCTGCCGCCATACGCTGCGAGACTTCATGTTGCCGGCTGAAGAGCGCCGGCTCTTCCCCGGCATCGAACCCAGCGTCCTCCCCGGATCGTCGCCGGACGCGGATACGCAGATCCGCAAGGCGATCGTTCATCTGCACGACCGCATCCTCGGCCGGCGCGATGCTGCGGATTCGGCGGAAGTTTCGCGGACCTTCGATCTTTTCGCCGGCATCGTTGCGGATGCGAAGTCGCAGAAAGGTCTCGACAACCGCGAGGCGTATCATTGCCGGGCGAATATTCCGAACGCGCCGAACGACCCGCAATACACGATCCGCGCCTGGCGCGGCGTGGTCACGTATCTTCTCCGCCGTCCTGAGTTCCTCTACGAGTAATTCCCATGGCACGCGATCGACGCGAGTTTCTCAAACTGTGTGCCTTGGCAGGCCTCGGGGTGGCGGCGCCGATTCATTTGGCCCACGCCGCGGAGGAGCCGCGCGATGAGCCTTACGCGGGGCCGTATTACGTCGTCTTCAACGCTTCGGGCGGTTGGGACACGACGTATCTCATGGACCCCAAAGGAGTGGGCGGCATCAATCGCTTGTTCCGCGAAGGAGACATCCTGACGAAAGGCGCCCACAAATACGCGCCGACGGCTCGCCATAAAACAGGGCAGGGGAGCCTGAGCAACGAGGACTTCTACGAACAATTCGGCGACGATCTTCTGGTTTTCAACGGGCTGGATTATTCCGTCAACAACCACTCGCCCGGCGAACGCTACATGGCGACGGGCAAGCTTGATAGCCTCGCGTATCCTACGTTCGCCGCCCTTGTCGCCGCCTGCCAAGGGCCCGCGTGTCCGCTGTCGTTCCTCACTTTCGGCAACTATTCGGCTACGGGAAACCTCGTGGCGATGTCGCGGGTGCCCTATCTGCAATCGCTGCGCAATCTCGCCCTCGCCGATGCCGTCGGCGGCAATGCGCAATCGCCGTTCCACGATCGCTTCGCCCTGGATCGGATCGAGCGGACGCTGAAGGAGCGTGTCGATTCGCGAACGACGCAGCCGCGTTTGCCTCGGGCGGAACATGCGGAAAACATGCTGTACGCCGCCCAGGCCAATTCACGAGCCCTTCAGCGTGTCACGCCGTACATTCCGCGCGAGTTTCCACGCGAGCGTCTCTCGCAGCAGGCCGACATCGCCCTCGCGTCGTTCAAGGCTGGAGTGTGCGTCTCCGCGAATCTTAGCATCGGCCAATTCGATAGTCATGCGAACAATGATCCCGACCAAATGCGGCTCATCCCCGAGCTGCTCGCCGGCATCCGCTACCTGATTCGCCGCGCCGAGGACCTGCAGATTCGCGATAAGCTCGTCGTCGTCATGCAAAGCGAAATGGGTCGCACGCCGAACTACAACAACGGCAACGGCAAGGATCACTGGTCGATCGGCTCGGTGATGTTCCTGGGCCGCGGCATCAAGGGTAACCGTGCCCTCGGCGCCACCGACGAACGACAATTCGCCGTCCCCTTCAACCCGCGCACGCTGGCGACCGAAAAGGAAACCGGCATCCGCATCCGCCCCGAACACCTCCACCAAGCGCTCCGCGAACTCGCCGGCATCGCCGACCACGCCTACAGCCGCCGCTTCCCGCTCGGCGTCCCCGATGCCGAAAAGCTGCGAAGCTTCTGGGGTTGACGTCGCTCTCACTCCGTTTCTTTCGAGAGTTGCCTGACGTGAAGCAAATCCCCGGCCTTCGCCTTATCGACCGGAATTTCGAGTTGGAGAAGAATACGCAGGGCAATTGGCCTTCGCAATGCTCCTGCGGAGTTTGGCGCTCGCGACATTACGGATGCCTCGCGTTACTGATTGGCAGCGTTTCGTGCGAACGGCTACGGGCCCACCCCCGAGCCCAACACTTTCGATTTCGTCGCCTCGGTATTTTTGAAGGCGAAGTCGACGGCGCCACCATCTGCGGGAATCTCGGCGACCGCGGAATACGTGTAGAGCATATCGCCTTCCTTCGCTTCGATCTTCACGCTATTGCCGCCGGGACTGGGTCCGGCCCCGCCGCTACGCGTATCGTAGCTGCCTGCCGAAATGTCGGCGAATCCTTGCGTTCCATGGTTGCCTTTCTTCGTGTCGGGCGTGAAGACGATGCGGCCCGCCGCCACAGGTTTGCCGTCCATGCGAATGCTTCCGGCGACTTGAACTCGGGCGGCTCCGTCGCTTCCTTTGGCGCAGCCGAGGCACGACGCCATGCAGGCGATAAGCAGAAATGCGGATCGTCGCATGCGGATTCCTGATGTTGCAGGTGAAGTGAGGGAAAGCCGCGGTTCTCGAATCGCATCGGATCTGGAGGAGTCGGCTTTCGGATTAGTTGGTAAGACCGAGCGTCTCGCCGCCGTTTCGGCTTGCGGCGCTCAGATACACGTTCAGGGTGATTCCAGTGTTGACGAAGCGGATGCTGCCGTCGCCGAGCAAGAAATTGGCGCCGTTGGTATGCGCGCTGCCGAAGCTGACGCTGTTGAAGTTGTTCGATCCGTTGTAGGGCGTCGCGTTGATTGCGTCGACGACGTTTTTCGCCGAGAATGACGCGTTGCCGTCCCATCCGCGAGTCCACACTCGGTAGCAATTCGCATTCGGCTGCGAGATCTCGCCGACCATCAACGTATTGGACGTTCCATCGGTAACGTCGGCAAAACGTCGCTTGGCGTTGATGCAGAGAATTCCCTGGTCCGCTGTCGAGCCGTGCGAGGCCGCGGTATTCGTCTCGGCGTAGCCGGCTCCGGATGTCGGGTTCGTTCCCTTCGGTCCTAAGACTGCATAATAGTGGGACGTCTTTCCAGTCACGAACGTCGATTCCGTCACGGTCGCGGATGGGCATTGGTAGACCGGCACCAATGCCGTGTTGATGTTGGTGTTCGGCGCAGCGTCGTAATTGGCCGTCAGGCTCGCAGCCTTGAAGAGGTTCGCTTGCTCCACGAATGGAAGGATATGGACGAGGAAACTGATGTTTCCACCCGATTGAGCACCGGCGGGGAACGACTTGTACGTGTCGTGATAGGCGTGGAGTGCGAGGCCGATCTGCTTCAAATTGTTTTGACATTGAGCGCGGGCTGCGGCATCGCGGACTTTCTGAACCGCCGGCACGAGAAGGGCGATCAGGACCGCGATGATCGCAATAACCACAAGCAATTCGATCAACGTGAAACCGCGACGAGACCGGAGAGGTCGCATGAAACAATCCTGAAAAGAAAGAAAAGTGGGACTAGCCTGGCTCTCGGCTTGCCATGAAGAATGGAGCAATTGCACGCCGAAATACCACTCAACAACACGAAGCTAACGAATATTTCATTAGAAGGCAATGGGATATCGGTGTCCGAATCGCAAAAATTCTCCGCCGCGCATCGGACGCGCCCGATTCAGTTGAGAAAGTCAGCCGCCCGATCGCCGAACCTTCGTCGACGGTCCACGACACTTGACCGTTCAATCCTTGACAGGACTGGACTAGGTAGTAAATTTAGGTGGCTCCCGCAGCCCTCCTGCCCTGCTCGCCATTCCAGTGACCGTAGGATGCTAGCCCTACAGGGGGCGAGGCACAGGGTGTGCGATGCGGTGTCCGCCGAGATTTCCTCGCCTTCGGCGGTTGCGATCGCTGGGCGTCCGCGGGCCACGCGCTTATTGTCGGCGGAGGTTTCGCAGCGGTCCAATTCATCGGCGACTCCGGCCCATGCGGCGAACGCGAGCGACGTCGCAACACGCTTTACACCCCCGCCAACGTGCTCGCCACGCTCGATCGGTCCCAGCGAATCGATCCCGGTGCTCCCCTGCCCGACCTTTCGGGCCGTCCGATGGACCTGCTCGACGAACGCAAGCCGTCCACCGAACTTCTCTAGGAACGACCTGGGGGGTATGTAGCTCATTCATGCACCTTGGTGTTGCCGAGTGGTGCATGTTGATGTCGACAGGAAGTAGATATGTCTTATTTCGTATTTCCCAGATCGGGTCTTTCTTCTTGCAATGTCGGATTCTCGCATCGCACAATGTGTTCGTTGCGAGTTTAGGCCTAGGTCGAAGATGGATTCATTCGCTTCCCCATCCAAGGGGGCCTTTATTAGCAGGCCACGTCGCCCGCCTTCGATGATCGCAATTCGCCATTGCTTGCCGATTGCCGGAGTCTGCGCATGAGCCGCCCCACTAGCGGTGATGAACGCAAACGGCGTCTCGAAGACGCCGTTGCCGCCTACGAACGAGCAGAGTCCGCCGGTCGAGTCCCCTCATTGGCGATGTGGTAGGTGCCGGATCTGGAAAGCACATCCTTACCAAGTCAGCGGCGTCGCCGTCAGTCGCGAGGGAAAAACGATGGGCTCCGCGTCCGGGAGTGGCGGCGCCGCGAGTCCGGCTTTGAAGGGCATTCTGAAGCCATGGAACTTCGAAGATCCATCCCTCAATACGACTAGTAACCCGAAGCCCAAAGGTCCTGTCTCCATTCTTTTGGGGCCTCTTAGCGAGTTATGCGTGTCTCCGGCAGCGATCTTTGGAGGCGTTCGGCGCCCGCCGGGGTGATGCGGGTGCGAAAAAGATCCACGGATTGCAGCCTTCCGAGGCGCGCGAGGTGAGGGATGGCGCTGTCCGAGAGTGCAGTGTGGTGAAGTTCGAGGCGACGAAGTTGCGTGAGCGAAACGAGCCACGTGACGCCTTCGTCGCTGACTTGGGTGTGATCCAGATCCAAGTTGCGCAACGCGCGGAGAGGTTGCAGGTGCTGAAGGCCTTTCGAGGTGATTGACGTCTCCGCCAGAAACAGCGTTTCGAGTCGTTTCAGCGAGGCCAAATGCTTCAGGCCGTCGTCGCTGATCTTCGTTCCGTGCAAAGCGAGCAGCTTGAGATTCGGCAGTCGATCCAAGTGTTTCAACGACGCATCCGTGATTTTCGTGAAGCTTAGATCGAGAATTTCAATCTGGTTCATCTTTCCCAGTGCCGCGAGTTCGCCATCGCCGACCGACACGCGATGCAAATCGACCGCAAGCACGGGCTTTCCAGCCGCTTCCTGCGTGATACGTCCCCCTCGGTCACGCCAATCCTTGACCGCCGCTTCGATCTCCGGATCTTGCGCGTTCGACGACGCAACGCAAAGCAGCGCGGCCAGCAGAAACAACGCGATTCGATGGGGCATAGCGGAACCTTATCGGCGAACAAGATCCAAGGGCGGAAACTCGCCTTCGAGAATGCGGTTGGGATCGGCATTCAGCCAATCGCGCAGCACTCCCGCGTAGACGGAGCGGAAATCAGTACGAAACACAAGGTCGCCCTGGTCGTCTCGGCGACCCAGGTCAGGATTGCCGCCATGCACTCCACCCCGCACCTTTCCGCCAAACAAGAACATATTGTTGGCCGTGCCGTGATCGGTGCCCGCATTCCTGTTTTCGTCGATGCGCCGGCCGAATTCCGAGAAAGTCATTCCAAGCACTCGATCCAAGTGCCCTTGGGCTCGCAAATCCTCGCAAAAGAGACCGATGGCCTGACTGAGTTCCTGAAGCAGATATGAGTGGCGTAGGCTCTGATTCGCATGCGTATCGAAACCGCCATGCGTGACGTAGAAGATGCGAGTCGGCACGCCGGCACTGATCATCTGAGCGATCAGGCGCAGCGATTGGCACAGTCGAAAAGGGGGATAGTCGACGGCGGACCGCACATCGCGAACGGCTTGTTGGATTTGTTGCGAGATGCCTCGGGAATCGTTGCCGGTGCGTTGGATGAAATCGAGGGCGGAGATGCGAGTTTCCTCGATTCGATTCATCTCGTCCATTGCGACTGCAACGCGGCCAGCGGCGCGGCTTTGCAGCAGGGCTGGATTGGAAAACGTCGCCGCTCGATTCGTTTCGCCCGTGAAACTCAGTGCTTCCTGGTCGCCGATCCGCAATCCCAGCATCGGGCCAGGAACTTGCCGGCAGGAGCGGTCGAAATAGCGGCCAAGCCATCCGCTCCGCCAAATGCGGTCGGCGGGAGATGCGGTCTCCCAAATGTCCATCGAGCGAAAGTGCGAACGGTTCGGATTGGGGTAGCCGACGTTGGTGACGACCGCCAATCTGCCGTCGCGGTGCAGGCGATGTAGTTCGATTAGTTCGGGATGCAACCCCAGATGATCGTTGAGACGAAGCACCTTGTTCGCTTCGATGGCGATCTTGGGACGCGACCGGTAGTACACGTCATCGCCAAAGGGAACAACGGTATTCAGACCGTCGTTGCCGCCGGCGAGTTGAATCAGCACCAGGACATGGTTGTCGCGCAGGCCGTTGAGAGGGGCTATGTCGCGGCGAGGATCTCCAGCGAACACGGTCCCCGTCATGTGCAGAAACGCGGGAACGGTCGAAGCGAGCGTCGAGTATCCGGCGAGCCGGGCGAACTGTCGGCGATTCATGGCGCCACTCACTCCAGTTGGTATTCGGGACTGGCCAAAATCAGCCGGACCGCGAGGAGCGTTCGCTCTTCGCTCGTTGCGTCGCGGCATGCCTTCGTAATCGCATCGCGGGTCGCCTTGCGGATGGTCGTCGCGGTCATGCGTTGCAGCAGGCGGTCCACCAATCGCTCGGCATCCTCGACTTCCTTCGCGGTTGCAAGCTTATTGGCGTTTACCCGCACGCGAATGCCGTCGCGACGCTGCATCGTCTTGAATTCCTCGTCCAGTTCGAGCAGGCGACGGATGGTCTTTGCTGCCTCATCGGGCATACGGGGCACGAGGGTAAGCCGCTCGCGGCCGAGCGGTTCGG